>DBNU01000119.1 GCA_002299125.1 Proteobacteria bacterium UBA664 | reverse complement strand
GCGCTCGGCATCACGGATCTGGACCCGCTGGCCTACGATCTCCTCTTTGAACGCTTCCTCAACCCGGAACGCGTGTCCATGCCGGATTTCGACGTGGACTTCTGCATGGATCGGCGCGACGAGGTGATCGACTACGTCGCGACCCGCTACGGGCGCGATCGCGTCACGCAGATCATCACCCACGGCACCATGGCGGCCAAGGCCGTGATCCGCGATGCCGGACGGGTGCTCGGCCTGCCGTATGGCTTCTGCGATCAGATCGCCAAGCTCGTCCCCTTCGAGCTCGACATGACCCTCGCGAAGGCCCTCAAGGAGCCGGCGCTGGCGGCGCGCTATGAGGCCGAGGAGGACGTCCGCACGCTGCTCGATCTGGCGCGTCAGCTCGAGGGACTGGTGCGCAATGCCGGGCGCCATGCGGGTGGCGTGGTCATCGCCCCTGGGCCATTGACGGACTTCACGGCGCTCTACTGCGAATCGGGTTCCACCGCCACGGTGACGCAGCTCGACATGGCGGACATCGAGGCCGTTGGCCTCGTCAAGTTCGACTTCCTCGGCCTGCGCACGCTCACGATCATCGATTGGGCGGTGGAAGCACTGAATGCCGAGCGGGCCACAGCCGACCTTGCCGCGATCGACATCGCCACGCTGCCACTCGCCGACAGCGACACCTTCGCCCTCATCCGTCGTGCGGAAACCGTTTCGGTCTTCCAGCTCGAATCGCGCGGCATGCGCGAACTCATCAAGCGTCTGGCGCCGGATACCTTCGAGGAGCTCATCGCCCTGGTGGCGCTGTTCCGCCCTGGGCCGCTGCAATCCGGCATGGTGGACGACTTCTGCGATCGCAAGCATGGGCGTGCGCCGGTGCTCTACCCGCATCCCACGCTGGAAGGGATCCTGAAGCCCACCTTTGGCGTCATCGTCTACCAGGAGCAGGTGATGCAGATCGCCCAGGTCCTGGCGGGCTATTCGCTCGGGGCGGCGGATCTGTTGCGGCGTGCCATGGGCAAGAAGAAGCCCGAGGAAATGGCGCGGCAGCGCAGCAGCTTCACGGAGGGTGCGAAGGCGCGCGGCATCGATCCGGTGCTGGCCGAAAGCATCTTCGACCTGATGGAGAAGTTCGCTGGCTACGGCTTCAACAAATCGCACTCGGCGGCCTATGCGCTGGTCGCCTATCAGACGGCCTGGCTCAAGGCTCACTATCCCGCGCATTTCATGGCGGCTGTGCTGTCGGCCGACATGGATCACACCGACAAGGTGGTCGGCCTCATCAACGAATGCCGCCGCATGGATCTGCGGCTGCTGCCACCGGATATCCACGCCAGCGAATACCGCTTCACCGTGGCCGCACCGGATGCAATCCGCTACGGCCTGGGTGCCGTGCGTGGGGTGGGTCTTGGCGCGCTCGAGGGGATGTTCAACGAACGTGCCCGCGGTCGCTTCCGTGATCTCTTCGATCTCTGCCAGCGCATCGATACGCGCAAGCTCAACCGACGCGCACTCGAGGCGCTCATCAAGTGCGGCGCGCTGGATGATCTCGGTTCCCATCGGGCGAGCCTGCTGGCGAGTCTGGAGGCGGCGCTCTGCCTCGCCGGGCAGGCTGAGCGCAACGCCGAGGTGGGTCAGGACGACCTGTTCGGCCTGGGTGCCCCTCTGCCAGACCTCACCCCAGGTGGGCGAACGACCGCCGTTGCATCCGCGGATGCTTCCTTCGTGAACGTCAGCGAATGGGATGTCGACTCCCGCCTGATGGCGGAGAAGGAGACCCTGGGGCTGTACCTCACGGGCCATCCCTTCGATCGCTGGCGTGCCGAGCTCGATCTCCTCACCGGCGGTCCGCTCGACGACCTGCGCGCCGGTCGTCGCTGCGTGGCCGGTCTGATGCTGGGCATCCGGGTGCTCAACAGCCGGCGGGGCCGCATGGCGGTCGCCACCCTGGACGATGGCACCGCGCGGGTGGAATGCACGCTCTACAGCGAGGTCTTCGGTCAGGCGGCCGATCTGCTGGTGAAGGATCAGGTGCTCGTGATCGATGGTCAGGTGGCTGTGGACGACTTCACCGGCGGCTTTGCCGTGACCGCCGAACGCGTCTTCGATCTGGACGGGGCACGGGCCACTTTCGGCCGGCAACTGGCCATCGAGGCGGATCTCGGTAACACCGATCGCGCGGCGGCCAAGGCCCTGTTCGAAGCGGTGAGCGCCCACGCCCCCGGGCGCTGCCCGGTGCTGCTCCGCTGTCGCGAGGCGGACGCCGAGGCCTGGTACCGGCTCGGCGAACGCTGGCGCGTACGCCCCACGGAGGGCCTGCTCACCCGCCTGCGCGCCCTGCCGGGCGTCACCCGCGCCATGGTGGAATACCCGCCCGCGGCAACGCCAACGGAGTGAAAGGACGCAGGCAGGACGGTGCGGTCTGCGTGTGCAGGACGGCTCAACCAGTGTAGGTTGGGGTGACGTCAGGAACCCCAACGTCCAGACATTCGTTGCTAGTGTTGGGGTTCGCAGGCTCACCCCAACCTACGTGCTTCGTGCTGCCCCGAGGTGATGGCCATGCAGCGTCCTTTCTGGGTCTTTTCCGGCGGCACCCCGCATCCGTCGTGCCCGCCACACTTGCCCGAGGCTGCCCCGGGCGTGGCCTGCCGCCGGCTGCTCGCGGGGCTCGGCCTGCTGCTTCTGGCACACCTGGCACCCGCCGCCGTCCTGCCCTTCGATTACACCCTCGACAACCGCTACCAGACCAGCGCCGGTGTGTATGACACCTCCGGGCAGCTCATCCGCACGCTGTGGAGCAACCGCACGCGCGAGGCCGGTGCCCATCAGGGCGAGTGGGATGGTCGCGACGACGAGGGGCGAGCCTGGCAGGGCTCGGGTCCGGTGCAGGTGCGGGTACTGGCCCACAATGTGAGCTACCGCTGGGAAGGGGTGATCGGCAACAGTGCGCGCGATCCGCTCTCGCCCACCAAGCACGACTACCAGTACTTCATGCGCGATCTCGTGGTCAGCGGGGAGCGCGTCTACACCCTGCAGGAATCCGAGGGCTGGATACCGCGGGTGCGCTTCCATCAGACGGCCGATCTCAATGCCGATTGGGCGCCGCTGCCGGGTCTGGTGAACCTGCGCGGCGGCTTCAACTACATCAATCACCTCGCGACCGATGGTGAGCGCGTGTATGCGGCCCGGCAGGGTTTCGACCGCGAGGACGCCTCCGGTGCCATGCACGCCGCCTTCATCGTGGTGCTGGATCCGGACCTCAGCCGCGAGCTCCCGCTGGCCGCCTCGCGTCCGACCTGCACCACCGCCGGGCGCACGCCCTTCCAGGGCATCGGCGACTGCTACAACGACGGCCGCACCGCTGCCGCCTTCCAGAGCGCCATCGACATCGTGGATGTTCATCGTGGCAAGGCAGTGCGCCAGAACGACGTGACCGGCCTCGCCGTGCAGCCCGGTGCGCGTGGGCGTCTTCTGTTTGCCGCCCACGGCGGGCTCGACGCCCTGCACGTGCTCGACAAGCGCACTGGTCAGCGCCTGCAGGTGCTGGCCCTGCCCGGGGTGGCGAATCTCGCCGTCTGTCGCAGCCAGACCCAGGCGGGCGCGACCACCGAGCTCTGGGCCATCCATCGCGGGGCAGCGGGGCAAGCCGTGGTGAGCCGCTTCGCAGTGGATAGCCAGCGGGGTCAGGTCGCGGCCCAGCCGGGCCTCACCCTGTCCGAGCCCATGACCCCTCTCGCCCTGGCGCTGTCGCCGAACTGTGGTGAACTGGCGGTGATTGCCGGTGGCGAGCGCCAGCAGGTGCTCGGTTTCGACCCCCGCACCGGCGTGCAGCGCTGGGCCCTGGGCGAGGCGGGCGGTTATCGGAGCAATGGCCCGGAGGTCCGCCCGCAGCGCTTCTCCTTCATCGATCGGATGGACGAGGCGCGCGGGCAGGTGAGCGAGTTCGGTCTGCTCGACTACGCCCCGAATGGCGATCTCTTCGTCGGTGATCCGGGGCTCACCCGCGTGCAACGCTTCGATGCCGCCCGGCGGGTGGTGGATCTCGCCCTGTGGGCACCCCTGCACTACAACATCCGGGTGGACCAGAACGACCCCTCACGGGTATTCCGCGGTTTCCACGAATACGCCATGCAGTATGGCGAGCCCATCGCGCGCGCCTGGCGGCTGGTGCGCTACTACGGCGACAGCCTGCCGACGGGTGAGGGGCGTCTGTCCCAGGGGCGCGTGGACAGCGGCTTCAACAGCCTCATTACCCTGCCCGACGGGCGTACCCTGGGGCTCGCGCCCGATGCCGCGGGCCTGCAGCTCGCCGTGCTCGAGGTGCCGAAGGACGGCCCCCTGCGCCCGGCCGGCCCGCGTCTGCCGCGGTTCCAGTTCCTGCGTGCGGACGGGACGCTGGAATCGGTGCGCTACGGGCGGGTCGGCGAACACTTCGTGGAGTTCACGGATCGCCGCTTCGAGGGACTGGACGCCCGAGGCGATGCGCGCTGGGCCCGTGCCACGGTCGAGGCCCGGGTGGCGCGGGGTGCCAATGACCCGCGGGTGCTGCCGTACTTCGGCATCGCCCGCATCAACGCCACCTTCGAGAGTGGCCTGCGTCTGTTGTTCGATCCGCAGCCCACCGGGCGGCGCAGTTTCCATCTGGCGGCCGCCGCGCCCGGTGGTAACCAGTGGCGCTGGCGGGCCAGCCCGGAGGAGGGGGGCTTCGACCTCGCCGAGCCGGACGGTCGTTTCGACGCCAGCCAGCCGTGGTATGCGGCCATGGCCGTGAGCACCCTCGGCCGCCACGCCGTCTACAACTACCACGGCGAGGCTTGGACCTCCGACATCCACGGCGGCGGCTCCCCGGGCCAGGCCAACCAGTTCCTCCACTTCGACGAATCCGGCCTCTTCCTCGGCCAGTTCGGCACCCCGAACCAGATGGACATCCCGCCCTCGACCGCCGGGGTGGCGGGCAACAGCTTCTCGCTGCAACTGGTGCGCGCCAACGAGGCCCTCTACCTGCTGCACAACTCGGAGAACGCCCACGCCGGCATCCATCTGTGGCGCCTGGACGGGGCGGATCATCTGCGCTGGTTCAGTGGCAGCGGCAACCCGGGTGGCGGCCGGTTGCGGCTCGCGGCCGAGGCGACAGCCCCGGCTGCGGGCGCGGCCCCGGTGGCCGCCGCAATGCCGAGGCCGACGGGCCTGACGGCGCACCTCGCCGGAGGCCGGGTGCTGCTGACCTGGCAGCCGGCACCGGGCGGCGTCACGGCAACGGAGGTGGAGCGGCTTGCGACCACCTTCACCGGCCAGCGCTTCCAGACCGTCGCCAGCCTGCCGGTCGGCCAGATCCGCTGGACCGACAGCCAGCCCGAACTCGGGCACCCCGTCGTCTACCGGCTGCGCTACCGCCAGGGCAACGCCCGCGGCGACTACTCCCAGCATGTGCGACTCAGCCTGCCCTTCCAGCGCCAGGTGGTCTATGCGGAGGATTTCGAGGGCCAGGCCTGGCGTCAGCCGGGCGGCCAGCTTCCGCACTGGACCTGCGTCGGCCAGCAGCCGGGCAGCGGTCTCTGTGGCCCCGTGGGCCAACCCGGTCAGAATCAGGCCTTCCGCGTCGCCGTGGTCACGAGCGAGCCAGGGCTGCGGCTGAGCCGGGGTTGGCTGGCTCAGCCGCTTCTACCTGTGCTCAACCGCGCGTTGGCGCGGCGGCGCGGTGCGGCCCCGGAGCAGTTCGAGGTCAGCTTCGATTACTGGATGTCGCCGCTGCCGGCCAGCGGCCGCCTGCGTGGCCGGGTCGAGATCGAACCCGGGGGCGGGATGCACACCTTCGCCCGCCTGGGCGGGCTGTTCTGGCTGAGCCCAGTGGGTGAGTTCGATCCGGCGAGCGGTCTGGTGCGCGGGCGCGCACGGCAGGTGCTGACCGTGCTGCCGAACGGCCGCCCGGACCACGGCGTGGCGCACTTCTTGTTCGATGACGCCCCGCGCCTGCATGTGGAGGTCGGCTTCCAGGGGGAGGGCCTGCCGCCCGGCCTGCCGCTCGAGATCCGCGTGGACAACCTGCAGGTGACGCGCCTGGTGCCGCTACCGTGACGACGAGTGTCGCACGTAGGTTGGGGTGAGCCTGCGAACCCCAACACTGGCAACGAATTTTTGGCCGTTGGGGTTCCTGACGTCACCCCAACCTACTCTGGTTGAGCCGTCATGCCCGCACAGACCGCACCGTCACGCCTGCCCCCGTCGTCGTCCCCGCGCAGGCGGGGACCCAGTCCTTTCTTGGCGACTGCGGGACGGCACTGGATTCCCGCCTGTGCCGGCATGGCCCGTTTCATGACCGCCTCAAGTTGCCTTCCGCGCACGCCACAGGTGTTCCGGCCCCGGGAAGCCGGATATCCTCGCTCCACCCGTTTCCAGCCCGACCGGAGCCTTCGATGCCTCTCAAGCCCCCGGGGCCGCTGACCGCCCTTTGCCTCGCCCTAGTGCTCATGTCCTCATCCGGTTGGGCGCGAGAGCCGATCCGCTCGCCGGCCGACCGGCCCATTTCCCGCCCCGCTGGCATTACCGAGCCCATGGGACCACCGACACCCCCGCCGCCGGAGGCCGTCGTGCCCGTCGAGCTTGGCGACCTGCCCGCGGAAGAACGCGCCAAGTACCGCCTGCATCCGGGCGACACCATCATGATCTCGGTGTGGCGCGAGCAGGAACTCACGCTGGAGACCAGCGTGCGCCCGGACGGCGGGATCTCCTTCCCGCTGGCGGGCGACATCCACGTGGCCGGGCTGTCGGTGGAGGAGGTGCGTCAGGAGATCGCCAGGCGGCTGGAGGAGTTCATCCCGGATCCGGAGGTCGCCGTGATCGCTCGCCAGTTGCTGGGCAATGTGGTCTATGTGGTGGGCCGGGTGGCCCGCCCGGGGGAATTCCCTATCCGCGGCCGGGTGGATGTGCTGCAGGCACTGGCCATCGCCGGCGGCACCACTACCTTCGCCGATCTGGATGGCATGCGGATTTTGCGCCGTGATGCGGCGGGAGTACAGACGGCGCTGAAGTTCGACTACAGCGACGTGGTGCGGGGCAGGCGGCTGGAACAGAACATCCTGCTCCAGCCCGGTGACACGCTCGTCGTGCCCTGAGGCGGCAGCGGACCGGACGCACGGTGCCATGGCCAGCGGCTGTACTTCTGCCGGATCCGCCCGGGTGAATGGCTCGCCGGCCTCGCTGCCTTCCGCCGGGCCGCGTCGGCTCGTGCGCCGCGGCCGCAGTGCCGGCCCAGTGTTCCGCCGGCTCGGTTTGGTTGCGCTTGTGCTGGCCCTGCTGCTGGCATGCACCCAGCCGGCCTTTGCCATCAAGTTTTACGACTACAACGCCTCGCTCGATTTCGAGGTCAACAGCAACCTGCTCATGTTGCCCGGCAACGAGGACGTCGCCTCCGGCTATCGCTTCTCCTCTTCGCACGTCCTGGGCTACGAGACACCGCGCAGCGCCTGGAGCATCGCGCCGAGCCTGATGGTGCAGCGACTGCAGAACGCCCCGCCGGCTTTCGGCGAGATGGAGTTCTTCAATGTGGCGGCGAGTGGCCGGCACGACTGGACGGATCGCCTGAGCACCCGCCTGAACGTGATGTTCGAGCTCGATCGTAACCTGCTACTACCTGATCCGGCGATACTTTTTCTTGAGCGCCCGATCCTGCGTCAGGGGCGGCAAGTGACGGGTGGCGCCACCTACCGCCTGACCGAGCGCCTGAGTACCAGCGTGAACGGCACCTACCTGGACAACCTCTTCGAGGAGGTCCCGGGGGTCGTCATCCCCCTGCGGAGTTTCGATTACCAGGACGTGACGGCCGGTGGCAACTACATCTGGAGCGAGCGCCTCGCCTTCAACGCCAGCGTGGGTCTGAGCCGCTTCAAGGACTTCGAGGGCATCACCCGCAACAATGATCGCTTCTTCAATGTGGGTACCGAGTTCGCGCTGGCCGAGCACTGGACCTTCTCCGGCTCCGCCGGTCTGCGCGCAACGCAGCAGACCGGCCGTGTTTTCCTGCCGGGGCCGGTGGTTCCGGGGCCTGAGGTGCTTCTCGGGGGCCGACGGCTCAGGTTTGACGACCCGGACGGCACTGTGGACCCATCGCTGGACCTGATGTTCGGCGGGCTACCCATCGTGGTTGTGGGTGGTATTCCACGCCTACGTATTCAGGAGCCCATTGTGGGTGTCCAGGTTCAGGACATCGTCACCAACACCTATGATCTCTCACTGACCCGCACGGGTGAGCGACTGGTGGCTTCGGCCGGCTTGAGGCGCCGGATCCAGCCGGCCGGCATCGCGGCCCAGACCGAAATCAGCTCGGCGAGCGCCGACTTCCGCTACCGCTTCAGCGAGCGGCTGAACGGCGGGCTGCACGTGGATCAGACGACTCTGGCGATCCAGGGGCAGGGCTTCGGCGGCGAGGGTCGCACGGTGCGTGTGCTGTCTACCAATTTCAATTATTTGCTGACGGAACGGATCAGCCTGACGGCCACCTATCGCTACTTCCAGGCCTTCGGCGATGCCTTCGGCTTCGCCTTTGGTGACTCCGAAGGCCAGGCCGTGGTCGTCAGCCTGAGCTACAACGGCGACCGCTGGGAGTGGTGAGCGCCCGTGATTCGGCGCCGCCCAACCGCCCTCGCCCCTGATCTGGCGCATGATGCGGTGCGAAACCAAGGCCGTTCAGGACGGACTCAAGGG
>DBNU01000202.1 GCA_002299125.1 Proteobacteria bacterium UBA664 | reverse complement strand
GGATGTGATCACTGGCGAAGGGATTGGAGGTGTCCACCAGGGGCACACGCTGGAAGTTCACATCGGTCAGGGAGAACTGCGGCACGATGTAGTTCACGTAGTCGTACATGCGGAAGAGGATGAGGCGCATGGCGGCCTCCACGCTGTAGCCGCGCACCGCCCGATCACGATGCATCTTCTGTATCCACTCCAGGTTGACGATGGGCACCACCCCGATGAGCAGATCCACCCACGCAGGGATGTTGTACTCGCCGGTGACCAGCCCACCGTGCAGCCCCTCGTACAGCAGCAGATCCGTGCCTTCCGCCAACGGCTCCCAGGGCGTGAAGGTACCCGCCGCGCTGCCCTCCGCGAGCGCATCGGCCTCGGTGTGGAGGTAGCGTCGGCGCCGACCCGTGCCGTGCTCGGCGTACTCCCGGAACAGGCCCTGGAGTTCGTCGAAAAGATTGCCCTCCGGGCCGAAGTGCGTGATGCGCCTACCCTCGGCCTGCGCCCGAGCCTGCGCCTGCAGCATCTCGCTGCGGTTGTAGCGGTGGAAGCTGTCGCCCTCGATCACGGCGGCGCCGACGCCCTCGCGTTCGAAGATGCGGTCGAAGGCCGCCTTCACCGTAGTGGTTCCGGCACCGGAGGAACCGGTCACGGCAATGATGGGGTGTTCAGCAGACATGTATCCCTCGCCCCCGGGCGGCGTGCAGGCAGAGACCACCTCGTGACCCGTGGCTTCACGAAGCCGGGTGCCCTTCCTCTCGACGCCTGAACGGGCAGAATGGCTGCTGGAGCGCAGCTTGTCGATCCGCTGCCCGGGGGGAGCCGCCGGAAGGGCCCTGGGAGTGCCGCGCAGCACCGGCGCGACTCCCGCTTCTTCCCAGCCAGTTCCTCAGTCGGTACTAATGCCGGGTTGATCTCCGGCTGCCGAGCACGCAATGGCCTCACCCGTACTGCAAGAATCCCTGCGCCTGTACCGGCAACTCCTCACGCGGGTGCGACCGCACGCGCGCCTGCTGGTGGGCTCGCAGCTCGCCCTGGCGCTGGTCGCCGCGCTCGCCCCCGTGCTGCCGGCGCTGCTCACACCGCTGCTCGATGGCTCTTTCGTGGCCGGTCGCAGCGACGAACGCTTGTGGGTGCCGCTTGCCCTCGTCGGGGTCTCGGCCCTCATCGGCCTGCTGGAGTACGGCGGCAATCTCGCACTCGCCACCGTCGGTACCCGCGTCGTGCGTGATCTGCGCAACGAGATGTTCCGCCACCTCGTCCGGCTGCCCGCGAGCTTCTACGACGGCACATCGACCGGCGTGCTCATCTCGAAGATCACCTACGACGCACAGCAGACGATGGGGGCCGCCACCCAGGTGTTGCAGGTGCTGGTCAAGGACGGCATCACGGTCCTCGCCCTGCTCGGCTTCCTGCTGTGGCTGGACTGGCATCTGGTGCTGGTACTGGCCGCCCTGGTACCTGCGCTCTGGGCCACGGTCCGCGCGGTCAGCGCCCGCCTCCGGCACACCTCGCATGTGCTGCAGGAGAGCATGGGAGAGGTCACCCAGGTGGTCGAGGAGGCCGTTGCCGGTCAGCGCGTGGTGAAGGTCCACGGCGGTCAGGAACACGAATGCGCACGTCTTGCGCAGGCCGCGCAACGTGCGGCCAGGGCTGCCATCCGGGTGGAGAAGGCAGGGCTCGCGAATGGCCCGCTGGTGCAGTTCATTCTGGCCTGCGGCATTGCGCTCCTGGTGTGGTTCGCCGCCGGTCGCGCCACGGCCGGCGGCCTCACGGTAGGCGAATTTGCCTCCTTCTTCACCGCCGTCACCATGATCGTTGCACCCATCAAGCGACTGACGGCCGTGAACCAGCAGTTCCAGCGCGGGCTGGCAGCCGCCAGCAGCATCTTCGAACTGCTCCGCGCCGAGGTGGAGGAAGACCTCGGCCAGCTCGATCTGCCGCGTGTTCGGGGCGAGATCCGCTTCGAGGACGTGAGCTTCCGCTACCCTCACGGTCACGCGCTGGCCATCGATGGCATGAACCTCAGCGTGTCTGCCGGCCGTACGCTCGCCATCATCGGCGCATCCGGCAGTGGCAAGTCCACGCTCGTTGGCCTGCTGACCCGGCTGTACCGGCCGAGCGCCGGCCGCATCACGCTCGATGGCATCGATCTCGCCCTGGTCCGGCTACAAGGTCTGCGTCGCAACCTTGCCTTGGTGAGTCAGGAGGTGGTGCTGTTCAACGACACGCTGCGCAACAACATCGCCTACGGCAGCCTGCGCGGCACGGCGCTCGCGGATGTACGGCATGCCGCCGACGCAGCCCATGCACTCGAATTCATCGAGACCCTGCCTGCAGGGTTCGACACCCTCGTGGGTGAACGCGGCGTGCGGCTGTCGGGCGGCCAACGCCAGCGCATTGCCATCGCCCGCGCGCTCTTGAAGGACGCCCCCGTGCTCATCCTGGACGAAGCCACCTCGGCCCTCGACAGCGAATCCGAGCAGCACATCCAGTCCGCCCTGGACCGACTGCGGCGCGGGCGTACCTGCGTCATCATCGCGCACCGACTGTCCACCATCGAGCACGCCGACCAGGTTGCCGTACTGGATCACGGGCGACTGGTGGAGTTCGGCTCACCGGCGGAGCTGTTGCGCCGGGACGGCCATTACGCCCGCCTGCGGCGTCTGCAGTTCGGCGCGCCGTGATTACGGGCGTGACCTGGCTGTCGGTGCACGCCCTGGCGCAGCGACGTTACCCTGAGCGGCACGCTCGCCTGCAGGGCGTGCATAACCTGCCCCGACGCCATCCTGGAGCAAGCCCACATGAGCACCGAGCCCAGCCTTCCGGCCACTGACCTTCCCCCGCCCGCGGTACACGCAAGCGCACTGGTGGAAACGGGCGCGACACTCGCGCCCGGAGTGCAGATCGGGCCGGGTTGCCTGGTCGAGTCGGGCGCGTCGATTGGGCCTGGCACCGTGCTCGGTGCCCGCGTGGTGGTGCATTCCGGCGTGCGCATCGGCGCACGCAACCGCATCTTCGCCCACGCCGTGCTGGGGGGTGAGGCGCAGGTGCTGGGTCTCGCATCCGACTTCGAGAGCTTCGTCGAGATCGGGGACGATAACGTGCTGCGCGAGGCCGTGACCGTGCATCGGGGCTTCCGCCCGGGCAGCGTGACCCGCATCGGTGACGGCAACTACCTGATGGTCAGCGTGCACATCGCCCACGACTGCCAGCTCGGCAGCCACATCGTCATGGCCAACAACGCGATCCTCGCCGGCCACGTCACTCTCGAGGATCGGGTATTCGTCAGCGGGCAGGTGGCCATCCACCAGTTCACGCGGGTCGGCCGTCTGGCCATGGTGGCCGGTCTGGCCAAGGTGGTGCAGGACTGCCTGCCCTTCATCGTCACCGACGGCAATCCGGCCCGGGCCCGCGGCCTGAATGTAGTGGGCCTGCGCCGCGCCGGTTTCGCGGCCGAGACCATCCGCGCCCTGCGCCGCGCCTACCGCGGGCTGCTGCGCAGCGGCCTGCCGCTGGAGCAATCCCTGGTGGTACTCGAGGCCGACGACGAGGCGACGGTGCGCGAAATCGCGACCTTCATCCGTGGCTCACGCCGTGGCTTTGCTCACCAGCCCAAGCGGGAGCGTGCAGCGGACGAGGCCTGAGACCCTGGGCTTTGGTCGTCACGCCGGCGCCGACAGGGACACCGGGGGCAGGCTGCGGCGGGGTCCCGTGTCGTCACGCCGTCGCTCGGTAACGACTGGATCCCCGCCTGCGCGGGGATGACGGGGTGCGCGGGGATGGCGAACGAGGCGCGGGGATGACAGCCCGGTCCGCGCGGTAGGTTCATTCGCAGCCCTTGAGTCCGGCGTAGGCGCTGACCAGCCATTTGGCGCCGGCTTCGGCGAAGTTCACCTGCACCCGCGCCTGCGCACCGCGGCCCTCGAGATTCAGCACCACCCCCTCGCCGAAGACCTGATGCACCACCCGCTGGCCCAGACGCAGATCAGCCTCCGCGTCTGTCGCAATGCCCGCCAAGGCGGGTGCCCTGGTCACCGGAACGCGCTGCGCCGGCAACACGCCACTGCGGCCATCGGCCCGCACTTCGCGCAACAGTTCGCGCGGCAGCTCGGCCAGGAAACGCGACGGCGCGGGGTAGTGATCGCGGCCGTGCAGCCGCCGCGACTCGGCCCAGGTGAGGGTGAGGGCCTCGCGGGCGCGCGTGATGCCCACGTAACAGAGGCGGCGTTCCTCTTCCGTGCCGCGCAGGTCATCGAGGGCACGTTGATGCGGAAAGAGCCCCTCTTCCATGCCGACGAGAAAGACCAGCGGGAATTCCAGGCCCTTCGCGCTGTGCAGGGTCATGAGTTGCACGGCATCCTCGTCTTCCTCGGCCTGGCCATCGCCCGATTCCAGGGCGGCGTGCGCGAGAAAGGCGACCAGTGGCGTCAGGCCCTCCTCGGGATCACCCCGCAGTTCGAAATCGCGCGCGGCCGTGGCCAGCTCGGCCAGATTCTCGAGGCGTTCCTCGGCGCGTTCGGCCGCCTCCCGGCGATAGTGATCGGGCAGGCCCGAGCGCGCGATCACCTCGTCGATGGCGGCATCCAGACGCAGTTCGGCGGTGCTGACGGCCAGCCCGTCGATGAGCAGCAGGAAGCCGCGCAGGGCAGTCGCCGCACGCGCCGCTAGCTCGCCACCGCGCAGCAGTGCGGCAGCCGCGGACCACAGTGAAGTGGCGTCGCGGCGGGCGCGTGCCCGCAGGGATTCCAGCGTGCGATCACCGAGCCCGCGCGCAGGCGTATTGACGACCCGTTCGAAGGCCGCATCATCGTCCCGCGACGCGATCAGGCGCAGATAGGCGAGCACATCCTTCACCTCCGCCCGCTCGTAGAAGCGGAAGCCACCGAAGACCCGGTAGGGCACCCGAGCGTAGCGCAGGGCCTCCTCGAAGAGCCGCGACTGGGCCGAGGTCCGGTAGAGCAGCGCGAGGTCCTGGTAGCTTCTGCCGCGGGCGTGCAGTTCCTCGCAGCGCTCGACCACATGACGCGCCTCCTCGCGATCATTGAAGGCGCGGTAGACGGCGATCGGTACACCCTTGGCACCGTCGGTCCAGAGGGTCTTGCCGAGCCGCGCGCTGTTGCGGGCGATGAGGGCATTGGCCGCCGCCAGGATGGTGCCGGTGGAGCGATAATTGCGCTCGAGCTTCACCAGCCGCACACCGGGATGGTCGCGCTGGAAGCCCTGCATGTGGGCGCTGTCGGCGCCACGCCAACTGTAGATGGACTGGTCGTCGTCACCCACCACGAAGAGCGCGCCGGTATCCCCGGCCAGCAGCCGCAGCCAGGCATATTGCAGGGCATTGGTGTCCTGGAATTCATCCACCAGCAGATGACGGAAGCGCTCGCGATAGTGGAAGGCGAGGCCGGGGCGATCACGCAGAAGTTCGAAGGCCGCGAGCAGCAGCTCGGCGAAGTCCACCAGCCCCGCGCGGCGACACGCCTCCTCATAGGCCGCATAGGCACTGCGCAGCAGCTCACCCTGTCGATCATCCACCGCGACCTTCGCGGGACGCACGCCCTCTTCCTTGCGCGCGTTGATGTAGTGCTGCACCTCGCGTGGCGGCAGCACGGTGTCATCGATGGCGAGCCCGCGCAGCACCCGCCGCACCAGCCGTTGCTGATCCTCGCTGTCGAGGATCTGGAAGGTCTGTGGCAGCCCGGCCTCCTGCCAATGCAGGCGCAACAACCGATGGGCGATGCCGTGGAAGGTACCGAGCCACATGCCGCCGACCGGCGCGGCCAGCAGCCCCTCGGTGCGCATCCGCATCTCGCGTGCGGCCTTGTTGGTGAAGGTGACCGCGAGCACTCCGAGCGGGTGCGCCTGACCGGTGGCCACACACCACGCAATCCGGTGCACCAACACGCGCGTCTTGCCGCTGCCGGCACCGGCCAGCACGAGCACGTGCCGCTCTGTGGCGGTCACGGCTGCGCGCTGCGCCTCGTTCAGAGGGTCGAGGATGGCGGTCACGTCCATGGCGAATAAGTGTACCGGAGCCGGGCCGCCGACCGCCGCGCCGGTCGGCCGTGCGACCGGACGGTTCTGCCGGTGTGGGCCGTGGGCAGACCGCAGTAAAGGCCGCTTGCCGAGCGGAGCGCTGCCGGTCCGCGCGCGCATGCCCCATCATGCCGCCGGAACCGCGGCCCCGTGGCCCGGTCTGGAACGCCCACCGCAACGACGGGAGATCGACCATGCGCTGTGAACTGCCGGCAGGACATCCACTCGCGGCCGATCTCGATCAGTGTCGCGAGGCCGTGCTGCAGGCGCTTTCGCTCGCCGCCCGCGGTGGCGCCGAGGAGGCTGAGGCCAGCGCCAGCCTGGCCAGCGGCTGCTCCGTGCAAGTGCGCCTGGGGGCGATCGATACCGTGCAACATTCGCGTGATCGCAGTGTCGGCGTGACGGTTTACCGCGAGGGCCGCAAGGGCTCGGCCAGCAGTTCGGATTTCTCGCCAAGTGCACTCGCGGCCACGGTCGAGGCGGCGCTGGCCGCCGCCCGCCACACCGAGCCCGACCCGGCGGCTGGACTGGTGGAGGAGGCGCTCCTGGCTGCCGAGTGGCCCGATCTCGATCTCCATCACCCCTGGGACTGGACCCCTGAGTCCGCCATCGAGCAGGCCATCAC
>DBNU01000226.1 GCA_002299125.1 Proteobacteria bacterium UBA664 | reverse complement strand
GACATGGGGGTCGTGCTGGAGGACACGCCGCTCAAGGCACGCGCTGTCGGCGCCCTCGGCGTGGGCAACATCAAATATCGCGTGCACACGCGCCTGTTCCAGATGATGTTCGACACCGAGAAGCCGATCTACATCGAGTTTCGCGAGGCCTTCAAGGTCGCCCGGGAACTCACCCGCTAAGGCCCGGTTCCGCCAGCTGAGCGGCCGCGGTCCGGGTTGCCACTGAGCGGTCCTGACACCGGCGTGGGAGAGAACATCGACGGTCACGTCACTGCGCCGGAGGTGATCTGCGCCGGCCTGTCGGTGCGCTGGCTGGCCGAGGGCCTCACGGCGCTCGGTTTCCGGGTGCATGCGCTCGACTGCTTCGGTGACCGCGACACGCGCGCCGTCGTCGCTGGCTGGGCCGCGCTCGGCACCCCCCGGGCCGGCATCGACCTCGCCTGTGCAACTGCCCTGGCACCCATACTGCCTCCGGGCCTGCCGCTGTGCTTCGCGGCAGGCTTCGAGGGGGCCCCCGCTGCACTTGCCGTGCTGGCGCGTGATCGCGTGCTCATCGGCAATCCCCCCGCCCTGCTCGGGAGACTCGCGCGCCCGTCGGAGTGGTGCGGGATCCTGCGTGCCTGCGGGATGCAGGGGCCGGCGATCCGGCTGCCGGAGGAGGTCCAGGGTACGGAGGCCCGCACGGCCACCTGGCTCGTGAAGCGGGCCGGAAGCAGCGGAGGTGGGCATATCCGCCGCCTGCGATCCGGTGTCCCGATCGCGCGCGACGACTACCTGCAGCGCTTCGAACCGGGTCCCTCCTTCGGCGTCGTGTTCTGCGCGGACGGCGCGATGGCCCGCATCATTGGTCTGGTGCGGCACCTGCGCCTGCAAAGACGGCTCAGCGGGGCCTTTGCCCAAGGTGCCGCCATCGCACTGCCCGCGATCCGGCCACCGTTGCGAGAGCGTCTGGAGCAGGATCTCGGTCGGCTGGTCGGCCACCTTGGTTTGAAGGGTGTGAATGGGGCCGATTTCATCCTTCGTCGTGACGGTGTGCCGGTCTGGCTGGAACTGAACGCCCGCCTGCCAGGTAGCCTGCCCCTGGTCGATCCCGCCGGGCACTGGCTTGGCGCCCATCTGGGCCTTGAACTACTCCCCGCCGGCCGCGCACTCGATGCGCGCGCGGAGCGCCCGGCTGCTGGTGAAACCGCTGCCTGGCGCGCCCATTCGGTGGTCTATGCCCCAGGTGACCTCGCGGTCCCGTCTGATCTCACCTGGCCCGCATGGAGCCACGATCTGCCCGCGACGGGCAGCAGATTCCAGACTGGTGAGCCCTGGGTGAGTATCACCGTTGCGGCACCTTCGGCGCGCGAGGCCCTATTGACCCTGCGCCGACGCATGAACATCCTCGCCGCCCTGCCCCTTTGTCGTGACGGTCGAGATCGCGCCGCCACGGCCCGCAAACCAAGCCAGGAGACCCCCGTGTCCGCGACTACGCCCAGCCATCCGAGTGTCAACCGCCTCACCGCCCCCTTGGTCGAAGACCTCATCCGCCGGGCGGATGCGCTGCGACTGGCGGTCCGTCGTCTGTCCAACGGGACCGTCGTGGTGGATGCCGGTCAGCGTGTCCCCGGCGGGCTCGAGGCCGGCCGGCTCATCGGCGAGATCTGCATGGGTGGTCTCGGCCGGGTGCATCTGCGCGCGACCGTGGCCTCACCCAACTGGAGCTGGCAGCTCGATGTGCATTCCAGCAACCCGGTGCTGTCCTGCCTTGCCAGTCAGTATGCCGGCTGGAGTCTTGCGCACGGCGAGGGCAAGGGGGCCTTTCAGGCCATGGGCTCGGGGCCGGGGCGTGCACTCGGATCGCGGGAGCCGCTGTTCGAGGAACTCGGTTATCGGGACGCGGCCGACGTGGCCACGCTGGTCCTCGAGGTGGACGCCGAACCGCCAGTGGAACTCGCCGATCGGATCGCCGAGATGTGTCGGGTGGACCCGGCAAATCTCACGCTGATCCTCACGCCCACCAGCAGCCTGGCCGGTTCGGTCCAGGTGGTCTCACGGGTGCTCGAGGTTGCCCTGCACAAGGTGCATACGCTGCATTTTCCGCTTGACCAGGTGATCGATGGCGCGGCCTCGGCACCGGTGTGCCCGCCCGGTCGCGACTTCCTCACTGCCATGGGTCGCACCAACGACGCGATCCTGTTTGCCGGTCAGGTGCATCTCTTCGTGCGCTGTGAAGACGATGCCGCCGCCGAGTTGGCGAACACGCTGCCGGCCAGTGCCTCGAAGGACTACGGCCGGCCCTTCGCGGAGGTATTCAAGGAAGTGGGCTACGATTTCTATCGCATCGATCCACTGCTCTTCAGCCCGGCGCGGGTCACGGTGACCAATCTCGACTCCGGCCGGACCTTCTTCGGTGGTCGTATCGACCTCGCACTCCTCGACAAGTCCTTCGGCATTGCCTGACGTTGCGACTGCCCGACCTGGCGTGAGGGGTAACTCACCGGAGGTGTCGCCAGACGCCCCCTGTGTCGTGATCTTCACCGATGCGCCCGGCTGGCACGGGCGGCGTCTGCGCGAGGCCTTCTCCCGGCTTGGGTGGCACAGCCGCTGCGTGTCGCTTGCCCGCTGTGCGCTGGGCTCCCGCGGCGTGCAGATCCCGGGCTTGCCCGGGCGCCTGCCGGATGCGGCCTTCGTGCGCGGGGTGCCGGGCGGGACCCTGCCACAGGTCATCCATCGACTGAACGTGCTGCATGAGCTCGCTGCACGCGGTGTGCCGGTGATGAACGATGGCCGTGCCATCGAGCGCACAGTGGACAAATCGATGACCACACTGCTGCTCGAGCGCGCGGCCGTGCCGACACCGCCGACCTGGGTGGGGGAGGGCGAGGCCGCTGCCCTTCGCTTCGTGCGGCGAGAACTGGCCGCTGGACACCGGGTGGTCATGAAGCCGGTATTCGGATCCCAGGGTGAAGGCTTGCAGCGGATCGAGGCACCTGCCGATCTCGTAGCGGCCGGCGGCAGTGATGGCCTCTACTACCTGCAACGCTTCATCGAGCCTGGCGGCCCGCTGCATGCCGATCTGCGCGTGCTGGTGGTCGGCGGGCGGGCGCGGGCGGCCATGCGGCGCCGGAGCGCGCACTGGGTGACCAATCGCGCGCAGGGCGGGCAGTGTCTGCCGGTGGCGCTCGATCCGGCGCTGGCGGCGCTGGCCGAGGCAGCGGTGGCGGCCGTCGGCGCCGCTTACGCCGGGGTGGACGTGCTCGAGGGTGGCGATGGCCGGCGCTGGGTCGGTGAGGTCAATGGGGTACCGGCGTGGTACGGGCTGCAGCGGGTCACCCCTTCATTGGACATCGCGGCACTGTTGGCCGGCGTTCTCTGTGCATCGCCCACGGGCCTTTCGCAGGTGCACGTGCGTGTCCAGTGACCCGTGCCTCGGACCACTCGAACCGGCCGCGGTGCTCGCCGTCCTCGGCGCCGCCTGTCGCGCGGATGTGGAGGTCTTCAAACCCGGCAACGTGAGTCTGCGTGCGCCTGGTCACGGGATGAGTGCCCAGGATTTTCTCCTGAGCGCTGAGGTGGCGTTGCCCTGCCTCGTCGATTCGGGGCGTGCACTCGGCGAGCGCGTGCATGCCGCCGTGGCTGCCACTCGGCAAGCCGTGGGGTGCAACACCAATCTCGGGATCCTGCTCTTGCTGGCACCGTTGGCCGAGGCGGCACTGCGACCCGGCAGCCGGGATCTGCGCGCGCGTCTGGTGTCATGTCTCGCCGCGGCGCGTGCCGGGTCCGCTGCGCCGTGGCTGGCCGCCATTCGTCTCGCCGCGCCGGGCGGGCTCGGGCAGAGTGAGCGTTTCGATGTGGTGGCTGCAGAAGACACGGACGCAACGCTCGGTGCCGTGATGCGGCATGCGGCTGGGCGTGACCGCATCGCGCATCAGTACACGCAGGACTTCGAGGACGTGTTCGAGATCGGTGTGAAAACCATCCGTCAAGCGCATCCGGGTCGTGCCACTCTCGCCGCCTACCTTGCCTTTCTCACGCGCCTCGACGATACGCACGTGGTGCGCAAGTTCGGGCCGGCCCGCGCGGAATGGGTCAGGGCCCAGGCGGGACCGGTAGCCGCCCTTGTCAAAGCATGCGACAATCCGCGC
>DBNU01000021.1 GCA_002299125.1 Proteobacteria bacterium UBA664 | reverse complement strand
CCATCCCGAGCAGGCCCAGACCATGAAGGTAGTAGAGGGTGAGGGCACCGCTGCCATCGAGCTCGGCCACCACATTGCCCGCCACATCGTGCAGATAGCGCGTGGTCACGCCATCCCGCACCGCCCGCAGGCGATTGCCGGCACCATCATAGGCAAAGCGGCTCACCCGCTCGCTACCCGTCGCCACCTCGATGAGCCGACCCGCCGGACTCTCGGTCAGCACCGTGCGACCCTGGCGATCATAGCCATAGCGCATTGATGAACCCGCGCATCGAAGACGACGACGCTGCACCTGGGCACGATGATCCCGCCGGCGAAGTCGCCGCGCCGACCGCTCGGGACCATGCTGCTCGACACGCGCCACGAATACCCGCAACCACCCAGCGCTCATGAAGCCCCGGACGAGGTATCGCGTCCCGCGAAGCGACTCCCGACCATGCGCCCTGCACGCAGGAGCCATGCTGCAAGCAGCACTGGAAGTGCGTGGGTGAGGAGGAAGACCAGCAATCCGATAACCACCTCTGGCCAGCCTTGAACCCAGGGGTTACGGTGCACCCATGTGTCGAAGGCCGCCTCGTTCAACATCTCCCAACCGCCGAGCACGTAGATGTGAAGCAACCCACAGAACGCCCCCACGAACCCATCAAACACGAAACCCGTTTCACGAACGAGATAGCGGAAGGGCGCAGCTAGCAAGAGATATATGGATATACCCAGCCAGTGGCCATTCGGGAGCACGCTCCCTGCGAAAAGGGCCAACCACGTATCGCCGGGCTCGCAGCACATTGCCCCGGGCAGAATGGGTGGATAGCTCGCGAAGACCATGCCGACCGCTAGCGCCCCACTCACAACGCCAACAAGCCAACTGCGCAGGAAACCTCGAGAACGCTGCCGCCAACTCATTTCGCGCGGAACACCCGGGGCGCGTCACCGGGACGGAAGCCCCAGTCGTTGTGCACGACTGGCGGGTTGATAAGGCCGTCCTGGGGTATACGCGTACTGGCACTGATGGTCCCGGGACGACCATCAGGTAGCGGAGCAAACAGGCCCATGTGCTTACCGAGGACCACCACGTCCCCCCGCAGCGCGTCACTCGCCTGCACGGGCCGGTAGCCGCTCACCGCGCCGTTCATCCAGTCGGCCGTGGTCGGAACATGACCGTTCACTCGCCCGGCGGACACCCCTCCAGCCGCCAGCCCATCGAAGACGAAGATATGACACTTGGGCGCTAACACCCCACCTGTGAGGTCGCCCCGAACACGACCCACCACCTTACTGTTCGGTGCCAGCCACGAGTACCCAAGACTCCCCACCTGCGACTGCGCCCACTGCGCCGCCTCCTCGGGCGTGAGCCCGTCCGGATCGACATAGCGCAGCGGGTTGCCGCCCACATAGGCGTAGAGGTTGAGCCCGCCATTGAAGCCGGAAGGGTCTTCGCTCACGAAGCGCTGGCTCGCCACCTGATAGTAGCGCGCCCGCATGTGGTACAGCCAGTCTTGTCCAACGAGGTGTGAGCCTGGAGCTGGGCTCGAGATTCCAAGGAGGAATGAGCCTGGAGGCGGTCCGGAGGAGGCGGTTGGCCGGCTGATGGGCAGCGGGCCGGCGCGGCGCATCGATCATCGCGGGCATGGTGATCGACATGGACGAAGCGCAAGTGCGCACGCTGGAGCAGGTGCGACAGGTACTACGGGGGACGGAGGCGCTGCAGTTCCGGCGACCTGAGGACGACGCCGGGCGCTACGCCTGGATCGAATCAGTCTTGCAGCGCTTTGCGTACCGGCAACGGTCGCGGGCCGAGCGTGGCACGGTGCTCGCCTACGTGCGGCGACTGAGCGGCTACCGTCGCGCCCAAGTCACGCGGCTGGTCAGCCGCTGGGTGGCGGGCCAGCCACTGGTCAAGCAGTACCGCGCGCCCGCGCATGCCTTCGCGCGCCGCTATACCGCCGCCGACGTCGTGTTGCTCGCCGAAGTCGACCGGGCCATGGACACGCTCTCCGGTCCGGCCACCGTCCGCGTCCTGCAACGCCAGCGCGATGTGTTCGGCGACGCACGTTTCGAGCGGCTGGGCGCGATCTCGGTAGCGCACCTGTACAACCTGCGGGCGAGCGCGGGCTACCGCGCGCAGCGCGTCACAACGACCAAAACACGCCCCACGAGAGCGGTCACGATCGGCACCCGCAGGGCACCGGCACCCGCGGGACGGCCGGGGTTCATCCGCATCGACAGCGTCCACCAGGGCGATCAGGATGGCACCAAAGGGCTGTATCACATCAACGCCGTCGATTGCGTCACGCAGTGGCAGGTGGTGGCCACCGTGCAGACCATCGCCGAGGCGCACCTGCTGCCGGTCATCGAGCAGATGTTGGCGCAGTTTCCCTTCGAGATCCTGGGTTTTCACGCCGACAACGGCTCCGAGTACATCAACCACCGCGTGGCCAAACTGCTCGGGAAGCTGCGCATCGAGTTCACCCGCAGCCGCCCGCGCCGCAGCAACGACAACGGGCTGGTCGAGACCAAGAACGGTGCCGTGGTGCGCAAGGTCTTCGGCTACACGCACATAGCGCAGCGCCACGCCGCCGAGTTCAACACGTTCTGCCGCGAGCACCTCAATCCGTTTCTGAACTTCCATCGACCGTGCTTGTTCGCCACCGAGATCGACGACCCCCACAAGCCTGGGCGTATCAAGCGCGTGTATCGCCCACACGATGTGATGACACCGCTGGAGAAGCTCGCCAGGCTGCCCAACGCCGCGCAGTCCCTGCGGCCCGATACCACCTTGGCCGAGCTGCACGAACTGGCCGGTGCGCGCAGCGACGTGGCCGCCGCCCAGGAACTGGCCAAGGCCCGTCAGGCGCTGTTCAAGCGGGCCACCACACACGCCGCCTGAAGGGACCCGCCCCTGACACCCAGGAAGGCGGGGGGGGGGCGGTCGCGCGCCCCCTGCCCAACCGATAACGACAAACCGCAGGGACAAAGCCCCCACGAAGCCCATTACACTGCTCGCCCTCTACAACGGATCGACGCGCTTCGCCCCGCCGACTCCGACCGCTTCAGGCTCATACCTGATTTGGAAAAGACTCAGCCCATGGGCCCGCTCGCGC
>DBNU01000234.1 GCA_002299125.1 Proteobacteria bacterium UBA664 | reverse complement strand
CAGGCGGATCCCCTGGCCCGCCAGAACGCCCGGGTGGCGGCCCTTCCAGGTCCAGCGGTTCGTCCTGCTCGAGGTACCAGCGCCAGGGCGAGGCCCCGACCACGAGCCTGGGACCGCCCTCCCCCAGGCCATCGTTCACCTGCGCGACCAATGCCGCGGCGGCGCGCGCGTCCAGGCCGGGCGGATGCCCGGGCAAGAGGATGATGTCGGCCAGATCGGGGCGCAGACACACGGGGTCCATGCGCAGACGCTGCCGCGACGGATCGAGGCCGTCCTCTGCGGCGGTGAGGGCCGCCACCGGCAGATCCTGCTCTTCACCCGCCGCCCAGCCGAAGGTGGCGAGCAGACGCTGCTCCAGCAGCAGGTCGTCCCCGAGTGGTCGCTGGTCACCCTGAGCAAGAGCGCGGGCCAGCCTCGGCGCACCCGCGGCGGCGAGTTCGGCTGGCGTAGGCAGCGGTGCAGACAACAGTACGTAGGCGACGCTCATGGCCGGCATCATGACGGCGATTGCGCGTCCCGGGACGGCCGGGACGCGCATTCTGCCGCGACCTACAGGGCGCCGGTGATGATGCGGCGGACCTCGTCCAGGGTGGCATCGATGGGCTGGATGGGGGCGGCGGACTGCTGGATGGCAGTATCCGGATCCTTCAGACCGTGACCGGTGAGGGTGCATACCAGGGTGCTGCCGCGCGGGATGCGCCCGCTGTGGAGATCGCGCAGCGCGCCGCAGAGCGAAACCGCCGAGGCCGGTTCGCAGAAGATCCCCTCGCGCTCGGCGAGCAGCTTCTGGGTGGCCAGCAATTGCTCGTCCGTGACCTCGTCGAACCAACCACCGGACTCCTGCTCGACCAGGTGGGCCGCATCCCAGGACTGGGGGTTGCCGATGCGGATGGCGGTGGCGATGGTCTCGGGATGCGCGACCGGACTGCCGCGCAGGAAGGGTGCAGAGCCGGCGGCCTGGTAACCCACCATGCGCGGTCGGGTGTGGGTGACGATGGGGCCGGGGTGACGGCAGCGCCCCGCGCAGTGGGCGCAGGCTGGCGTGTCCTGCCCGGCGTACTCCGAATAGCCGATCCAGTGGGCCGTGATGTTGCCGGCATTGCCCACCGGCAGGCAGTGGTAGTCCGGCGCGCTGCCCAGGGCGTCGCAGATCTCGAAGGCGGCCGTCTTCTGCCCCTGCAGGCGGTAGGGGTTCACCGAGTTCACGATGGTGACCGGGGCGTGCTCCGCCACCTCCTTCACCAGTTGCATGCCGGCGTCGAAGTTGCCGCGGATCTGGATTACCTCCGCGCCGTGCATCATCGCCTGCGCCAGCTTGCCGAGGGCGATCTTGCCCTCCGGAATGAGCACGAAGGCGCGCATGCCGGCGCGCGCGGCGTAGGCCGCTGCTGCTGCCGAGGTGTTGCCGGTGGAGGCACAGATGATGGCACGACTGCCGGCATTCCAGGCCTGAGTCACGGCCATGGTCATGCCCCGATCCTTGAAGGAACCGGTAGGGTTCAGGCCCTCGAACTTGACGTAAATCGTGGTGCCATCACCGAACTCCCGCATGAGGGAATCGAGCCGCACGAGGGGCGTGTTGCCCTCGCACAGGGTGACGATGTGGTCGGAGTCGGCGATGGGCAGGCGGTCGCGGTAGCGATCGATGAGCCCGTTGTAGCGGGACATGCGGGAGAGACTCCGGTCGTTGGCAAGGGATGGGACTGGACCACTGCCGGTCGCTTGTGCTGCCGGTGGCCTGCGACGGCCTCAGGCGCCTGCGGCGAAGGTCTCGATGCGGATGGAGATCACACCACCACGAATGCTCGGCAGATCGGCGATACGGGCCAGTGCGTCCCGCAGTGCGCGCTCGCGCACACGGCTGGTGAGGAAGACGATCGGCACATGCCGATGGTGGCCGCTCGGGGCCTTCTGCAATACCGCCTCGAGGGAGATGTCGTGTTCGGCGAAGATGCGTGCGACATCTGCCAGCACTCCGGGCCGATCCTCGGCCAGCATGCGCAGATAGAAGGGGCAGCACACCTCGTCGATGGGCACCACCGGCTGCGCGACGATGTACTCGGGCTGGAAGGCGAGGTGCGGCACCCGGTTGTGCGGATCGGCCGTGGACACCCGCACGACGTCCACGAGGTCGGCGACCACGGCCGAGGCCGTGGCCTCGGCGCCGGCACCGGCACCCGAGAGCAGCAGCGGACCGAGGGCGTCACCCTGCACGAGCACGGCGTTCAGCACCCCCTCCACGTTGGCGATGAGCTGCCGGGCGGGGACCAGCGTGGGGTGCACGCGGAGCTCGATGCCGCTCGGCCCGCGCCGGGCGATGCCGAGCAGCTTCAGTCGGTAGCCGAGCTCTGCGGCATGCTCGACATCGGCACGATGCACACCGGTGATGCCCTCCACATGCACTCGCGCACAATCAAGCGGGATGCCGAAGGCGATGGAGGCAAGGATGGTGAGCTTGTGGGCGGCATCCACACCTTCGATGTCGAAGGCCGGATCGGCCTCGGCGTAGCCCAGGGCCTGCGCCTCGGTCAGTGCCTGCTCGAAGTCCAGACCACGGCTCTGCATTGCGCTCAGAATGAAGTTGCAGGTGCCGTTGATGATGCCGGCCAGGCCCTCGATCCGATTGCCGGCGAGCCCCTCGCGCAGCGTCTTGATGATCGGGATCCCGCCGGCGACAGCGGCCTCGAAGGCCACCATCAGACCAGTCGCGCGCGCGGCGGCGAAGATCTCATTGCCATGCGTGGCGATGAGTGCCTTGTTCGCGGTGACCACGGGCTTGCCGTGCGCGAGGGCCCGCAGCACCAGGGTACGAGCCGGCTCGGTACCGCCCATGAGTTCGCAGACGATATCGATCGCAGGATTGTCGACCACGGCTGCCGGATCGGCCGCGACCGTAAGGCCCTCCAGGGGCACCTGACGGGCGCGTGCCGGATCGCGCACCACCGCATGGGTTACTTCGATGGCGCGACCGGCGCGTCGCGAGATCTCCTCGGCATTGCGTCGAAGCACGGCCAGCGTTCCGCTTCCGACCGTACCCAACCCCAGCATTCCCACCCGTACTGCCCGCATGTGTGCTCCCTCGACTGGACAGCGATCAGGCCCGTTTGAGCATGTCCCGGATCCCGCGCACCGCCTGGCGGGTGCGCTGCTCGTTCTCGATTAGCCCGAAGCGCACGAAGCCATCGCCGTATTCGCCGAAGCCCAGACCCGGGGCGACCGCAACGTGCGCCTCCGCGAGCAGCTTCAGGGAGAACTCGAGCGAACCCAGCTCCCGGAAAGGCTCCGGTATCGGGGCCCAGACGAACATGGTCCCCTGTGGCCGCTCCACTGCCCAGCCGGCGGACTTGAGCCCGTCGCAGAGGACATCACGCCGCTTGCGATACATCTCGCAGATCTCGGCGACGCAGTCCTGCGGCCCGTCAAGGGCGGTGATGGCGGCGATCTGCACGGGCGTGAACATGCCGTAGTCGAGATAGCTCTTGATGCGGCCCAGGGCATGGACCAACTCCCGATTGCCGACCATGAAGCCGATGCGCCAGCCGGGCATGTTGTAACTCTTGGACAGCGTGAAGAACTCCACCGCGCAATCGCGCGCACCCGGCACCTCGAGGATCGAGGGGGCCCGGTAGCCGTCGAAGACGAGGTCGGCATAGGCCAGATCGTGCACCACCCACATCTCGTGCTCGCGGGCGATGGCCACGGCGCGTTCGAAGAAATCGAGTTCCACGCACTGCGTGGTGGGATTGGCGGGGAAATTGAGCACCAGCATCTTCGGTCGCGGCCAGGAGTCGCGGATGCTCTTCTCCAGCTCCTCGAAGAAATCCACCCCGGGACCGATCGGCACGTGACGAATGTCGGCCCCGGCCATCACGAAGCCGTAGGGATGGATCGGATAGGACGGATTGGGAACCAGCACCGCATCGCCCCGGTCGACCGTCGCCATGGCCAGGTGGGCGAGGCCCTCCTTGGAGCCGATGGTGACGATGGCCTCGCTGTCCGGATCGAGGCTCACGTTGTAGCGGCGCTGATACCAGTCGCAGATGGCCTTGCGCAGGCGTGGTATGCCGCGGGAGACGGAATAGCGATGGGTGTCCCCACGCTGCACCGCCTCCATGAGCTTGTCGACGATGTGCTGCGGCGTGGGCTGGTCTGGATTGCCCATGCCGAAATCGATGATGTCTTCACCGCGGCGACGGGCCTGCATCTTGAGCTCGTTGACGCGGTTGAAGACGTAGGGCGGCAGTCGCTCGATGCGCGGGAACTGGGCTTTCACGTACGGGACTCGGGAGCGGCTGTCGGGCCAGGACCGTGCGCGAACACCGCAGGGCACGCGCGAAAAATTTGCGGAAGGTGACTGCCCGACTGGTCGCTCCGGTCGGGACGCGCAGGCCACGCGGGCGGCAGCGCCGGGTCCTGATTGCGGAACTCCGGCCGGCTCGCGCTGCGGCACGGGCCGGGTCTCGTGGGATCTGCCACGAAGGCCGAGACACTAACGACGGCCGCCGGGCACTGTCAAACTGCGGCAACTACACCGGTACGGGTGCCCTGAGGAGGGACAGGCGGACATGACGGATCCACTGCAATTGGCGCAGGCACAACTGGTCACGGCCACCGGGCTCGAACTCAGCGACATCGAGGCGGCCCTGGGCGAACTCATGGCCGCCGGGCCGGATGTCGCCGACGTCTACCTGGAGCACCAGCGTTCCGAGGGCTGGTCGCTCGAGGACGGCATCGTCAAGGACAGCGTCCACAGCATCAATCAAGGGGCCGGATTGCGCGCCACGGTGGGCGAGCGCACTGGCTTTGCGCACTCCTCCGACCTCTCGCGGTCGGCCATGCTGGAGGCGGCGCGAGCGGCGCGGGCCATCACCCGGGCGGGGCAGAGCGGCGAGGTTGCCGTCAGGGGGCAGGTGACCTCCCAACCCCTCTACGACAGCATCGATCCGGTCGCGGGCCACCCCGCCGATGCCAAGGTAACGCTGCTGCGCCATCTGGATCGCTTCGCCCGGGCCCTCGACCCGCGCGTCACCCAGGTGGTCATCAACCTGACCGGCAGCCACAGCTTCGTGCTCATCGCCGATCATACGGGCCGACTGACGGCTGACTTGCGTCCATTGGTGCGGCTGAACGTGAGCGTGGTGGCCGAGGCGAGCGGGCGGCGCGAGTCGGGCACGGCCGGAGGTGGCGGTCGCCATGGTTACGACCGGCTTTTCGAGCAGGGCGTGGCGGAAGACCTGGTGCGCGAGGCCGTGCGTCTGGCGCTGGTCAACCTCGAGGCGGACCCGGCCCCAGCGGGCGAACAGGTCGTCGTGCTCGGCCCCGGCTGGCCTGGCATCCTGCTGCATGAGGCCATCGGCCACGGACTCGAAGGTGACTTCAACCGCAAGGGAAGCTCTGCCTTCGCCGGGCGTATCGGCGAGCGCGTGGCCGCCGCCGGCGTAACCGTGGTGGACGACGGTACCCTGCCCGGGCGGCGCGGGTCGCTCAACGTGGACGACGAGGGCACGCCCAGCAACTGCACCACCCTCATCGAGGACGGCATCCTCGTGGGCTACCTGCAGGACCGCATGAATGCGGGGCTCATGCAGGCCGCACCCACGGGCAACGCACGGCGGCAGTCCTGGGCGCATCGGCCGATGCCGCGCATGACCAACACCTACATGCGGGCGGGCCAGCATGACCCGGGCGAGATCATCGCCGCAGTGGATCACGGGATCTACGCCGTCAACTTCGGCGGCGGTCAGGTAGACATCACCAACGGCAAGTTCGTGTTCACCACCGCGGAGGCCTATCTCATCGAGAACGGCCGCGTGACCCGCCCGGTCAAGGGTGCCACCCTCATCGGCAACGGGCCGGATGTGCTGACCCGCGTGAGCATGGTCGGCAACGACCTCGCGCTGGACAGCGGCATCGGCACCTGCGGCAAACTCGGCCAGGGCGTGCCGGTGGGAGTGGGCCAGCCGACCCTGCGCATCGATCGCCTGACCGTCGGGGGCACGGCCGCCGGACGCGCCTGAACCCGGCATTGCCGGTCAGGCTGGATCGCCGCCCCCGTCATTCCCGTTCCCGTTGCGGCGCCCGCGGCGGCGCAACGGCCGGCGGCGCCCGGCCTGCGGGTGCGCGGACCAGGCGTGATGCTCATTGAGCCCCACCAGCCTGAGTTCGCGACCGGCGCGCCGCCATTCGGCCTGCAGTTCATGCAGCCGTTGCATGATGGTGTGATCCACCACCCGAGTGCCGGAGAGGTCCACACTGGCGACCGGGCAGCTTGCGCACTCCTCGATGTGCCGCCGCAGGCCACCCCAGTTGCTGAAGATCGCCGCCCCGCGCACCCGGATGACGGGATGCTCCGGACTGGCCGTGTCCACCCGGACCCGGGCCCGATGCAACTGACGACCGTCTGCCCCGTGCGCCAGATGCAGGAGGATCTGCACCACGAGACCGCTGGCGATACCGACGAGCAGATCGGTGGCCAGGGTCACCACCAGGGTGGTGAGGAATACGGCTAGTTGATCCGGACCGATGGCGTGCATGTGCAGGAGCTCGCGCGGTGAGGCGAGCCGCAGGCCGGTGTGGATCAGCAGGGCCGCGAGGGCAGCCAGCGGGATGAGCGACAACAACCCGGGCAGGGCGAGGACCATCGCGAGCATGAACAGCCCGTGAAAGAAGTTCGCCCAGCGGCTCTGGGCGCCCACGCTCACGTTGGCGGAAGAACGCACGATTTCACTGATCATCGGCAGCCCACCCAGGGCCGCAGCAATCGTGTTGCCTACGCCGACGGCGGTGAGGTCGGAGTTGAGGTTGCTCTGCCGGTGGCGCGGATCGATGAGGTCGACCGCCTTGGCACTCAGCAGCGATTCCACGCTGCCGATGACCGCGAACATCAGGATCCAGATCGGTGCCGCCGGATGCAGCAGACCGGAGAAGTCCGGGAACTGGACGGCCTGCAACAGCGATTCCGGCAGCGGCACCAGTTGATGTGGCCCAACGGCATGCTCGGTGCCCAGGAATTGGTAGGTCTGGGCCTGTGGCAGTCCCAGATAAACCCCGAGCGCAATCGCAACCGCCACCACGACGATGGGTGCCGGCAACAAACGCGCAAGGCGAGAACGCAAGGCCGGCAGACCGAAGGCGATGATGAGGGAGACCACCCCGATGAGGGTGATGGCGGGGTTGAGCTGCATGAGGCTGTGCGGGATCTCTGCCAGCAGGTCCAGCGGTGCCTTGGCCTCGGGCACGACCCCCAGGGCCACATGCACTTGCCGCGAGATCACGATGACGCCGATCGCGGCGAGCATGCCGTGCACGGCCGCAGTGGGGAAGAAATCGCCAATGCGCCCGAGCCGCAGCAGACCAAGCAGTGTCTGGATGACGCCCGCCACGAGCGCCACCGCCAGCGTGCGCTGGTAGCCCAGCACGGGATCGCCGTCGCCCAGGGCCTGCACCGAGCCCAGCACCACGACGATGAGCCCCGCCGCCGGCCCCTTGATGGTGAGCTCCGAATTGCTGATGAACGGAGTGACGAGCCCACCGACGATGGCCGTCAGGATGCCGGCGGCCGGCGGGAAGCCGCTCGCGAGCGCGATCCCCAGACACAGGGGCAGTGCGATGAGGAAGACCTGGAAGCCAGCGATGACGTCGGCACCAAGGCCGCCGCCCGCCATGGCCATACCATTCGCGGCAGGTGGTGGTGCCCCCGCCTCCCGTTCCTGCCTGTCACTCATTCAATGGCCCTCCAGTGGCCGCAACGACGGAGACGATCCGTTCACGTCATAAGGTGAACATCGGTGAATCCCGGGTGGCTGACGCCAAGGCGCGCCGATCGATCACGCCCAGTCCGGCCGCGGCGTGCGCGGTGGTGATGACACCGCACGCCATCAATCCGCATCCGTTGGACCTCCCGGGGCCACAGGCCTTGACTCTGCCCCACAGGCCAACAGCCCAGGCAGGCCCGGAGATCGCCCTGCGGCAGCCGGATCAGCCTGTTGGAACGCCCTGCGCCCGATCATCGCGGCAGATTGCCGGGGGATCCAGCAGCGGCGTGGCCGCGGATATTGCCATCGAGCGCGCCGGCGAAGTCTAGCAGCGGCGAATTCTCGCTGGCGCAGGCCACCTTCTCGCCCATGCCACTGCCACCGATAATGAGCCGGACCGCGTTGCCGACAGCAGGTGTGGCAGCGCCCGGACAGGACGTCGTGGGCACCGGCGTCCCCCAGTACGCAGCCATCGTTCGGAGTGCTCATGAGCGCGGAGAGGTTCGCAATACAGGGCTTGACGCGCGAGCACCGTCATTGTGCTGCTGGATGCCAGCATGATCTCGCCCCCTGAAACCGGACGCTTCAGCGTCCTTCTGGCGGACGACCATGCACTGGTGCGCAGCGGCTTCCGTGCGCTGCTCGACGCAGAGACAGACATCGATGTCGTCGGTGAGGCCGCCGACGGCCCCACTACCGTGCAACTGGTCGCCGCGCTACGGCCCGACGTGCTGCTCCTCGACATCTCCATGCCGGGCCTCAGCGGCCTCGATGTGGCACGCCAGGTCCTGGAAGGGCATCCTCAGCAAGCGATCCTGTGTCTGTCGATGCACCGCGACCTGGCCTACGTTCGCGAGATGCTGCGCATCGGTGCCAAGGGTTACCTCCTGAAGGACTGCAGCGCAGGGCAACTCCTCGAGGGGGTGAGGGCCGTGGCCCGCGGGCACGCCTACCTGAGTCCGGAGGTGTCCGCAGGCGTCCTTGCGGATTACCGCGAACACGTGGGCAGCCCCCTCGACCGCTTGTCGATGCGCGAGCGCGAGGTCCTGCAACTCGTCGTGGAGGGACGTACGAACAAGGAAATCGCACGTCTCCTGGGCATCAGCATCTACACCGTGGAGGCACACCGCGGACACCTGCAGGACAAGCTGAACGCCAGATCGACCGGCGAACTGGTCAGGCTGGCGATGCGGCTCGGGCTCATCTCCTGATCACCCGAAGCGACCTGCGCGCACCACGTGGACGATTGACGAGCGAGGCCATGCGGCGGAACCCTACCCACATCGGCTGGCTCCTCGGGGTCGGCCTGACCGTCAGCTGTCTGGTGCTCGCGGTGGCAGCGGGCATCGTGCTGCGCGAGAGTCGCGAACTGCTGGTCCGCAGCCATGTTCTGCTCGACGGTCAGCGGGCACTCGCCGGGCTGCTCGAGGCCCGCCCGGTACCGCTGGGCGAGGAACCCGAACCCGGCGGGACTCACTGCACAACTTTTCTGGAGCGGGTCCTCGCGGCCAGCGATGCGCTGGTCGGCGACGGCTTGCCGGCCAGGGAAGAGCTCCGGGCGCTGCGCGCACTGACTCTTGCGCAAGCCGGATCGCCGGACACGCTGGACCTGACCGCACCGAGCTGCCGTGCCACGCTGGCGCGCTGGCACGACTACGCCGTCAAGCTCTCACGCCACCTCGCCGCCGAGGAGGGTCTGGTCGATATCGCGGTCAGTCGCTTCGTGGATGACTCACTGATGCTGCTGCTCGCGGCCACACTGATGGGCGCAACCTCGGCACTGGTCACGCTGCGCATCACCTATCGCACGGTCGCCGAGCTGCGGCACCAGGACGCCGAACTCGCCCGCGTCTCGTGGGACCTCGTGCAGGCGCAGGAGCAGGCAGCGCGGCGGCTGTCGCACGAGCTGCATGACGACCTTGGCCAGACGCTCGCCGCGCTCAAGGGACGCCTCGGTCGTATCGGCAGCGAGGGCTCGGATGTGGTCCGGCGGGAGGCGTTGGAGATCGTCGACCAGGCCATCGGCAGCGTACGCGAGATCTCGCAACTCATGCGACCCGTGCTGCTTGACGACCTCGGCCTCGCAGCCGGGATCGGCTACCTGGTGGATCGGTTCAGCCGCCTGACCGGCGTACCGGCAACCTTCACTGACGACCTCGGTCGCCGCCTCGACGACGACGTCGAGACCCAGTTGTTCCGCATCACTCAGGAGGCACTCACCAACGTGACCCGGCATGCCGAGGCGAGTCGCCTGTGGGTACGACTGTCACTCGAGGCCGGGAAGGTCGTACTGCGCATCGAGGATAACGGCATCGGTCTGCCACACGACCCCAAGCCCGTGTCCGGTGGACTCGGCCTCACGAGCATGCGCACGCGTGCCAGCCACTGCGGTGGCGAGCTCTGCGTTCTGAACGGCGTGGAGGGGGGGACGGTCGTGATGGCGTGCATCCCGCTTGCGGCGGGCGCTGGGAGCGATCCCACCGAAGGCCTCTGAGGCTCACCGTCCGGGGATCCTGCCCTTATGGCGCCCCGCCTGCGGGTGCAATGACCAGGGCGGGGGAGGCAGGTCCTCACCTGCCGAAGGGATGCCCGGCGGCGGGCGAGGGTCGTAGTCTGCCGGGCATGCCTCCGCGACGTCAGCCGCAGCCGCCCGCCCCTCCCGGTGCAGGCCCGCCCCCGCTCGACGGGCAGGCAGTGCCCCGTGCTGCACTCGCGGCTGCCCTCGAAGAAGTGGCGCACTGGTTGCCTGCACAGGGGCCGATCAGCGTGTTCGTGCACCACAACACGCTGCATGCACTCCAGCATCTACCCTTCGATGAGGCGTGCCGGCTGGCGGCACAGGTGTACACCGCTGACACCTATCTCGCGCAGCCCCATTTCCGCAACCTCTACCGGCAAGGCCGGATTCTTGCCGAAGACCTCGAGGCCGCAACCGTCGATTGCAGCGATGCACCGCTCTGGCAGGCGCGTGCGGGCATCCCTGCGCTCGACCGACGCTCGCTGCTGCGTCTGCTCCTGCTTCCGGGACTGCGGCCGGTGTGTGCGGGCAATGTGGACTGGCACCTCGAGGAAGGTGACTGGCTGAAGCGCTGGCGGCGCGACCTTCCGGCGGCCCACGCCGAACGACTGCGAGGCCACGAACCGCGACGCCTCTACGATGTCTGCCTTGAGCGGAATGTCTTTGCCATCCAGCCGGAACGTGTCCGCCCCGGCCGGCCGGCCGATGCCGTGCGCTGGCGCCACGGGATCGACCTCGATGCGCTCATTCATCCCCTGCTCATTGCGATCGCTGCCGCGCATCTCGATCAGGGCCTCGCACGCACGCGCCCGCCCGATGCCGATGCCGGCCTGTGGCACTCCGGTGTGGCGCTGCTCGGCGCACGTACCTTCCTGGCCCCTCGCGGCCTCGAACGCCTTCCGCAACGGCTGCGGGAATTTGCCGGCCTCGGAGCCGATGCGGCACTGCTGGCGGCGCTCGAGGCCCTGGGGATCCCCGAGATCGAGTGGGCCGGGGTGCTGCGTGCCGAGGCCCTGGCCCTGCCCGGCTGGACCGGCATGGTGCACCGGATCGAGGTTGAGCCCGGGCTGGCACCGTACCGGCAGGTGCAGGTACGCCTCGCTGACTTCCTCGCCCTGCGCTTGCTGCTGACCCTTGCAGCGCTGGATGCCTTTGGTTGGCGCCGCGGACACTGGTGCACTGTGCATTCCCCCGCTGAAGACCCACAGCGCAACCGGCGCCTCGCCGCCGCACGCCTCTTCGATCTCGCCCAGATCCTCGGCCTGCCGCCAGAGGCCCTGGAAGGACTGGATCCGATTGAACTGGAGCGCCTCCGGCTCGAAGTCGAGCGGCATGGCGACCTCAGCCTCCGCGCCCGCTGGCTCACCGCCTACGAGCGCCGGCATGAACAGCGGGTACTGGCACCATTGGCGCTGCATCTGGCACACCCGCCTGCAACGGCGAGCGGACGTCCTTCAGCGCAGGTGATCTTCTGCATCGACGATCGCGAGGAATCCCTGCGCCGCCACCTCGAAGAGATTGATCCTGGCGTGCAGACCTGCGGCGCAGCCGGCTTCTTTGGGGTGGCGATGGAGTTTCAGGGGCTGGACGCTGCGAGCGGCGTCGCGCTGTGCCCGGTGGTCGTGCGCCCGCGCCACCGCGTGCACGAGGATGCCAGGGCTGGCGACGAACACAGTTTTCGCCGGCGCCAGCGACTGCGTGCCCACTGGTCACGACTCGCTCGCACCACCCGCATCGATTCGCGTGGGCTGCTGCTCGGCTGGCTCACCACGCCCGTGCTGGGTGTGCTCGCCCTTGCGCCGCTGCTTGCCCGTCTGCTCGGGCCTGCACACTACGCCGGCCTGCTTGGCCGCCTGCGGGAGGTCGTCCTCCCACGACCGCGCTCGCAGGTACAGATCACGCGCACCGAGGCGCGCGGTGACGACTCGGACCCAACCGGTAGCCACGCGCACGACCGCGGCGGGCGCGAACTCCTTGCCGGCTTCGATGTACGCGAGAAGGCTGCCAGCGTGGCGAGCGTGCTGAAGCCCGCCCGGCTCACCGAGAGGCACGCACGGCTGGTACTGGTGGTAGGGCACGGCGCGGACTCGCGCAACAATCCGCACTTGTCCGCCTACGCCTGTGGCGCCTGCGGCGGACGTGGCGGTGGCCCGAACGCCCGTGTGTTCACGCGCATGGCAAACGACCCGGAGGTGCGCGCGGAACTGCATGGCCTCGGCGTGCACCTGGCGGAGGATGTGGTCTTCGTTGCGGCCTATCACGACACCTGTGCCGACACCATCGAGTACTTCGATCAGGAAGACGTGCCGGCCACCCATCGGGCCGACCTTGCCGCCCTCTCGCGCACGCTCGAGGACGCGCTGGACCGGAACGCCCAAGAGCGTTCTCGCCGCTTCACCGAATCGCCACCTCCGCTCGATGCCCGCGCCGCGCGGCGCGCGATCCGGGCGCGCGCCGAACATCTGGCCGAGCCCCGCCCGGAGTACGGCCACGGCACCAACGCCATCTGCATCGTCGCACCACGTGCGCTGACGCGTGGCCTGTTTCTCGATCGCCGCGCCTTCCTGGTGTCCTACGACGCCGATGGCGACGATGACGGTTCCCTGCTCGCCCAGGTGCTGTCCGCCGCCTTCCCGGTGTGCGGTGGCATCAGCCTCGAGTACTACTTCTCCACCGTAGACAACGAGCGCTTTGGCTGCGGCACCAAGCTACCGCACAACCTGAGCGGTCTCGTCGGCGTGATGAACGGCTGCCTGGGCGACCTGCGCACCGGGTTGCCGCTGCAGACGGTGGAACTGCACGAGGCCATGCGCATGCTCTTCGTGATCCACTCCACCCCCGACCGATTGCTGGCGGTCCTGCGCGAACGGCCGGCACTGGCGGAGTTCATGCAGAACGACTGGATCCGCGTGGTGACACTCGATCCGTGCACCCATGCCATGCAGCGCTGGCAAGGTGGTCACTTCGTTCCCTTCATGGCAGACGGAACGACCGCCCTGCCGCATGTGCAGGATTCACTGTCCTGGGCGCTGGGCCGTTCCGAACATCTGCCGCTCGCACGTGTGCAGCCGGCGCGCTTCCCACCGCCCGCAGAGCTTCGCCTGGCATGAATCTGCTGCTCGCCGCGATGCTCCCCGGGTTGCAGGCGGCCGGCTTCCTGCTGCTTGCCTCGCTGTGGCTCATCGGACGTACACCTGCCGAGGCGACATTGCGCCCCTTCACCCTGCTCAGCGACGGCACTTCCCTGGCGCTTGCGCTGCTACTCTTCGTGCAGGTGCAGGCAGGGCTTGGTCCCACCGGCGAACTACTGGTCGGCGAATGGTTCGAGATGCACGGGCATCCCTACCGGGCCTGGCTCGTCGTGGACACGCTCTCGACCACGATGGTGTTGCTCACCACCACGCTCATCGCCACTGTTCGGCTGTTCGCCCTGCGCTACCTGCACAAGGACGCGGGCTTCTTCCGCTTCTTCCTGCTGACCCAGCTCTATGCGCTGGGCAGCCTGACTGTCTTTCTCGCCGGTTCGCTCGACCTGTTGCTTGCGGGTTGGGAGCTCGTGGGCCTCACCTCAGTGCTCCTCATCGCCTTCTTTCACCAGCGCCCGGCACCCGTGCGCAATGCGCTGCGCGTGTTCGCAAGCTACCGGTTTGCGGACATTGCGCTCCTGCTCGCGGTCGCTCTGGTCCTCCACCAGGGTGGTGAGGCACGCTGGAGTGAACTCGACCGACTCCCGGCGGACGAGGGTGCGCTGGCCCTGCTTTTACCCTGCCTGCTGGTGCTGGCCGCCTGTGGAAAGTCGTCGGTCGGCCCCTTCTTCGGCTGGCTGCCGCGTGCGCTGGAGGGCCCGACACCCTCGACGGCCGTCTTCTACGGTGCCATCTCGGTGCATGCGGGCGTGTACCTGCTCATCCGCAGCGCCGCGGCGATCGCGGCCTCGCCAGCCGCGACGGCGTTGCTCTTCCTGCTCGGTCTGGGCTCGGCGCTGGCAGCCACCTGGATCGGGCGTGCGCAGACGGATGTGAAGTCCGCCCTCGCTTACGCGACGCTGGCGCAGCTCGGGCTGATGTTCGTGGAGGTCTCGCTCGGCCTGACCACCCTCGCCACTCTGCACATCGTCGGCCATGCGTGCTGGCGCACCGCCGAGTTCCTGCGCGCGCCGTCTGCGCTGCGCGATTTCGATGAGTGGCGCAATGCGCTCGGCGTTGCCGCCGCGCATGCAGCGCAGGCCTCGGCGGCGGCCAGCCGGAGGGCCTACGCTCCCGCCCTCTTTCAGCTGAACTATGACGCTTGCGTGGACCGTTTCCTCATCGCCCCGCTGGGACGCCTTGCGCGTGCGTTAGCCTGGCTGGACGGATACCTTGCGCGTGGGTCGGCACGTGCGCGACTGGGCGGTCCGCCGTGAACCTGCCCGCATGGATGGCAAGTCCCGCAGGCACCGGGGTCGACCTGCTCGATCTCGCCCTGCTGGTGAATCTGGCAGGTTGTCTCGACCTCCGCCGCTTCCGCGGCAGCGGTCCGTGCCGGCACCGCTGCCTGTGGTGGGCCGGGCTCTCCGCCCTGCTGCTCGCGGCGGCGCTGCTCTTCACCTTGCCCCCGCCAAGCAGCGAAGGGCTGGCACAGCCGTGGACGCGAATCGACCGTGTGAGCGCCATCCCACTCTGCGTGTACACGCTTGGCTGGCTGATGACGCTGCTCCTGCTGCCCGCACGACACAGCGACGCGAACGCCGGTTCGGGCCTGCTGCTCATGCACGCCGGCATGCTGCTCTATTACGGCCACACCGAGGCGATCGGGATGGCGCTCGGCTGGTGGCTCGCCGCCCTGCCTTTCCTGCTCGGCTGGTTTGCCCGACCGGGTACGCGCGAGCGGTCCGCACACAGCTACGTGCTGGCGGGCACCGTGGCCTTCAGCCTCGCGGCGCTCGTGGACGCGCTGCTACCCGCCTCGACCCTTGCCATCGCGGCCATGTCGGTGCTGACGGTACTCGCCGTGGTCCTGCACAAAGGCATCTACCCCGCACACGTCCTGCTCACGAAGGCCTGCGACATGGGATCCCTGCTCCCGATCGCCCTTTTCTACAACGGCCATCTCGGTGCCTTGCTGCTCCTGCGGCATCTGAACGGAGACGCGCTGCCACTCGCCGATTGGGTGTTCCCACTGCTGGGCGGGTTGGCGCTGATCTCGTCGTTGTACGTTTCCATCCTGGGCATCGCTGAACGCCGTCCGCGACGCCTGCTCGCCTACGTGATGAGCAGCCAGGCAGCCTTCGTGCTCTCCGTGATCGCCGCCGGCGATCCGGCAGCGGGACTCCTGTACTGGGGTCTGGTGGTGATCGCCTCGACCGGCCTCGTCGGCAGCTACGTGGCAACCGAGTCGCGCTGCCCGACGGCCCGCGACGGTGTTGCGGACCTCGGTCTGGCCGTGCGCACACCACGCCTCGCGGCCATGTTCCTCACCTGCGCACTCGCGCTGGTCGGTCTGCCAGGCACCATCGGCTTCTGGGCCGAAGACGTGCTGGTACACGCCACCATGAACCGGTCGTTCATGCTACCGGTCGCCCTGCTGCTCGCTACCGCGCTCAACGCGCTGCATCTGATGCGCCTCTACTGCATGCTGTATCTGGGTGCACCCGCGGCGCGAATTCCCTGGTTCCCGGACCTGCTGCTGCGCGAACGCATCGCCCTCGGTGGCTGTGCCTTCCTGCTCGTTGCGGGGGGGCTGTGGCCCAAGGCAGTGATCGACAGTTGGCCGGTGTTTTCCTGGAGTGTCCAGACAGTCGCTGCCCGCACTGCCGGGCAGTAGCCCTTCATCGCGGACCGGGGGACATCCGGCGGCGGGCTCAATAACGCGCCAGCCCCAGTGGCTCGGGTGCGTCCGCCCGCCGATGCATGTTTCCATACTCGGCGCAGCGGTTGAGTGTCGGGATGGCCTTGCCCGGATTGAGCACACCGGCCGGATCACAGGCGCGTTTCACCGCCTCGAACACCGCCAACTCCCCGGCGTTGAACTGGATGCACATGGCATCGAGCTTCTCCACCCCGACCCCATGTTCACCCGTCACCGTGCCCCCGGCCGCCACACAGGCGGCCAGGATGGCCTGACCGATGGCCTCCGCCCGCGCCAGTTCCCCGGGACGCCGGCTGTCGTAGGCGATGAGCGGGTGCAGATTGCCGTCGCCGGCGTGGAAGACGTTGGCGACCGGCAACTGGTACTCCTCAGACAGCGCCGCGATGTGCGCGAGCAGGTCGCCCAGGTGTCGGCGCGGGATGGTGCCGTCCATGCAGAGGTACTCCGGTGCGATGCGTCCGATGGCCGGGAAGGCGGACTTCCGTCCACGCCAGAACTGCCGCCGTGTGTCGGGGTCGCGTGCGAACCGGATGTCGGTGGCACCGACCGCCTCCAGGATTGCACGCACGCGCCGCCCATCGGCCTCGACCGCGAGCTCTGCACCATCCAGTTCGCAAAGCAGGATCGCCGCCGCCGTGCGCGGATAGCCCACGTTGGCGAAGTCCTCGGCCGCCGTGAGCGCGAGGTGATCCATCATTTCCAGACCCGCGGGGACGAGACCTTCGGCGATGATGCGCCGCACGGCCTCGGCAGCCGCAGCGACGCTGGCAAAGGCCGCGAGCCAGACCGACACCGCCGGCGGCTCGGGCAGGAGCCGCACGGTTGCCTCCACCACGACCCCGAGCAGCCCCTCGGAACCGCACAGCAGCGCCCGCAGATCAGCTCCCCCTTCGACCGCAGCCGCGCCACCGATGCGGATGCGCTCGCCACTGGCCGTGAGCAGGTCGAGAGCGACCAGATTGTGCAGGGTCAGACCGTGCTTGAGGCAATGCACGCCGCCCGCATTCTCGGCGATGTTGCCGCCGATGGTGCAGGCGATCTGCGACGAGGGATCCGGCGCGTAGTAGAGCCCATGCACCGCCGCGGCCTCGCTGATGGCCAGATTGCGCACCCCTGGCTCGACCCGGGCCGTGCGTGCCACCGGATCGATGTCCAATACGCGGTTGAGGCGTGAGAGCACCAGCAGCACGCCCTCGGGATGTGGCAGGGCACCGCCCGAGAGACCGGTGCCGGCACCCCGGGTGACTACCGGCACCCCGGCGGCGTGGCAGATGGCGAGCACCTCTGCCGCCTCGGCTGCGTCCGCAGGCAGGGCGACGGCACGCGGCAGCGCCCGATAGGCCGGTAGCCCGTCGCATTCGTAGGTACGACGACCGGTCTCGTCGAGTATCAACCCGTCCGCAGGCAGGACCGTGCGCAGGCGGGCGATGAAATCGGGTTCGGCGGGGAGCGAAGCGTTCATCGGCGGTGATCGGGGTCAGACGAATGTCCGGGCCGGCTAACCCGCCGCCCAGCCTTCCGTGCCGGCCTCGCGTGGCCCGCGCGGCACGATCACCACCCCCGCAGGCGTCACCTCGAACCGTTCGGCATCCGCCTTGCGGTCGAAACCGATGCGCTCACCCGGTGCGATGCGCGCATCCTTGTCGACGATGCAGCGATGCAGGGACGCGCCCTCGCCGACCACGACCCCGGACAGCAGGATGGAATCCTCCACCGTGGCCGAATCATCGACCATCACGCGCGAGAACAGGATGCTGTGGTTCACGCCACCACCGGCGATGACGCTGCCACCGGCGATGATGGAGTTGACGAACACCCCCTCGTTGGAGGAGCGCCCGGGGACGGTGCGTGCCGGTGGATTCTGGGTCTGATAGGTGCGGATAGGCCAGTCGGCCTGATGCAGGTCGAGCGGTGAGGTGTGCCGCAGCAGGTCCATGTGGGCGTCGTAGTAGTCGTCGAGGCTGGTGAGCTGACGCCAGTAGCGATCCGGCGTGACCCGCCCGACTTCCCCGCCGAAGCGATAGGCGCGCACCCGGCCCGAGCGCCCGCCCGGCAGCGAAAGCAGCGTGGCAAGCCCCGCACAGTGATCCTCCTCGTTAGCCGAATCGAGCAGATCCAGCAAGGCCTGACGTGAGTACAGCAGCGCGCCCATGCTGGCGTAGCGCTCGCCGCTCGCCGACGACTCGGGGCTCGGCTCCGGATCGATCGACTTACCGGGGATGGTACGGGCGGCGGTCACCACATCCTCAGGGCCCAGCGTGAGTTCGCACTGCCCGTCGAGTCCACGGGTGTCGGTCACCGCCCTGACCGCAACCGTGAGGGCAGCCCCGCTCTCGAGATGGGCGGCGACCATGGCCGCGTAGTCCATACGGTAGACCTGACTCGCCCCCAGCACCAGCACGACCTCGGCGTGGTTCCGTTCGATGAGGTAACGGTTCTGACGCAGGGCATCCAGGGCGCCGCTGTAGCCGTAGCGCCCCGGACTCATCTGCGGCGGCACCGCCGTGACGTATTCACCGATCTCGGGATTGAAGATCGACCAGCCATCGCGCAGATGCTTCAGCAGCGAATGCGCGTTGTATTGCGTGAGCACCAGCACCCGACGCAAACCCGAGTGCAGGCAGTTGGTGAGGGGGAAATCGATGACCCGGTAGATGCCTCCGAAAGGCACGGCGGCCCGGGCACGGTTGGCAGCGAGGAT
>DBNU01000138.1 GCA_002299125.1 Proteobacteria bacterium UBA664 | reverse complement strand
CAGCCGCCTGCGCGGCCTGTTCAATGGCTGCATGCAGGGACGCACCCTGTACGTCATCCCCTTCTGCATGGGTCCCGTGGATGCACCGGCCGCCCGCATCGGCGTGGAACTCAGCGACTCGCCCTATGTGGTGGCCAACATGCACATCATGGCACGCGTGGGTGCCGAGGTGCTGGAACGTCTGGGCACCGAGGGCCAGTTCGTGCCCTGCCTGCATTCGGTCGGCGCTCCCCTGACCAACGGTCGCGCGGATGTCGCCTGGCCCTGTGACCCGGCCAATCGGCATATCGTGCATTTCCCGGAGACCCGCGAGATCTGGTCCTACGGATCCGGCTACGGTGGCAACGCCCTGCTCGGCAAGAAGTGCCTTGCACTGCGCATCGCTTCGGTGATGGCCCGTGACGAAGGCTGGCTGGCCGAGCACATGTTCATCATCAAGGTGACGAATCCAGAGGGGCGCGTGCGCTATTTCGCCGGTGCCTTCCCCAGCGCCTGTGGCAAGACCAACCTCGCCATGCTCACCCCCACGCTGCCGGGCTGGCGCGTGGAGACCATCGGCGACGACATCGCCTGGCTCGGCTTCGGTGCAGACGGTCACTTGCGGGCGATCAACCCCGAGGCCGGCTTTTTCGGCGTGGCGCCCGGCACCGGGCGGACCTCCAATCCGAACGCCATGGACACCCTGGGCGGCAACATCATCTACACCAACGTCGCGACTACCGCCGACGGCGATGTCTGGTGGGAGGGCAAGTCGAAGCCCGCACCCGAGGGGCTCAGCGACTGGCAAGGCCGACCCTGGGCCCCGGGCACCGGTGAGCCGGCGGCGCACCCCAACGCCCGCTTCACGGCCCCGGCGAATCAGTGCCCGGTCATCGCCCCCGAGTGGGATGACCCGCATGGCGTGCCCATCTCGGCCATCCTGTTCGGCGGTCGGCGTGCCGGCGTGGTGCCCCTGGTGAACGAGGCGCGGGACTGGGCGCATGGTGTATTCCTCGGCTCCAGCGTGGTTTCCGAGCAGACCGCAGCAGCCGAAGGCGAGATCGGCGCCCTGCGTCGCGACCCGATGGCCATGCTGCCCTTCTGCGGCTACAACATGGCCGATTACTGGTCGCACTGGCTCTCGCTCGCCGCTCGACCCGGTGCCAAACTCCCGCGCGTGTTTTACGTGAACTGGTTTCGCAAGGATGCGCAGGGGCGTTTCCTGTGGCCCGGCTTCGGCGACAACGCCCGCGTGCTCGCTTGGATCTTCGGGCGCTGCGACGGCAGCGCCGAGGCCACGGAAACGCCGATCGGCTGCCTGCCACCGCGGGACGCGCTCCCGCTCGAGGGCCTCGACATCGACCCCGCCGCCCTCGACACCCTGCTCGCGGTGGATGCGGAGGGCTGGCGCGCGGAATCACGTTCGATCCGCGACTTCTACCGCCAATTCGGCCAGCGCGTACCACGCCGGCTCATCGAGGAGGCCGAAGCGCTCGAGGCACGCCTCTGTCGCCCGGCCGCGGTCGTCAGGGCCTCCGAGCCAGTGGCGCGACCGCTCGCTGCATCGGTGGAGCAGGCGCTGCGCTGATCGGCCTGCAGCAGGGCCGTTTCCGGGCCCGGCCTGCTCTCTGCGCCCGGCCCGGCGGTCGCTGGCTGGAAGAACTGGATCCCCGCCTGCGCGGGGATGACGGGGTACGCGGGATGACGCCCCCCCTGGCGCATGACCAGCCAGCGTGGGTTGGGGTGACGTCAGGAACCCCAACGTCCAGACATTCATTGCCCATGTCGGGGTTCGCAAGCTCACCCCAACCTACGTGCTGAAGAACTGGATCCCCGCCTGCGCGGGGATGACGGAGTGCGCGGGCTGGCGCCCCCCTGGCGCATGACCAGCCGGTACTGGACCAGGCCGCCGCGCCTCGGCAAGGCGGCACCTCGACCATGACGACCGCAAGACGGCTTCGTGAAGATTGTGTGACTGCGTGAACCCGTTCACACACACGCTGTAGCCGGAAGGTCACGCGGTGTTAGGGTCGCCCACCGTCGGTGTCGCCTGCGAGCCGGCTGGTTCTGCGACCGCTTCAAGCCCTCTGCATCCACCTAATTGATAGCCAAGGAAGAAACTCATGAATGCATCGCGCGTCCTGCTGTCTTCTGCTCTGTCCTTGCTTTTCGGCACAACCGCCTGGGCGACCGGTCCTGTGCCCGGTGCGCCTTGTGCCGGCCTGCCGAACCACGCCCAGCTCAAGGCCGCGCTCACGGCTGCCACCGCGACCGAGACCAGCGGGCTCGACCTGCAGATGTGGGGCACGGTCGTGAATCGTGACGGTGTCGTCTGTGCCGTCGCCTTCACCGGCGCTGATCGCGGTGCCCAGTGGCCCGGCAGCCGGGTGATCTCGGCGCAGAAGGCCAACACCGCCAACGCCTTCAGCCTCGATGGCCTCGCCCTGTCCACCGCCAACCTCTATGGCCCGGTGCAGGGGACCTCGCAGGCCACCCAGCTCGGTGGCAGCCTTTACGGCCTGCAACACTCCAACCCGGTCGACCCGGCCGTCGCCTACGGCGGCAACCCCGCCCTTTACGGCCAGGCCCGCGATCCGATGGTCGGTCGCCGCATCGGCGGTGTGAACGTCTTCGGCGGCGGTCTGGCGCTGTACAACAGCGCCGGTGATGTGATCGGTGCCATCGGTGTGTCCGGTGACACGTCCTGTGCCGACCACCACATCGGTTGGCGTGCCCGCAATAATCTGACGCTCGACTTCGTGCCGGGCGGCGTGTCCGGCGACAACACCCGCCCCGACAACATCGTCTACGACGACCAGGGCGGTGACAACAACGCCGTGACCGACGGCTTCGAGCAGCCCACCTGCATCAACACCGCGGCCCGTACCCAGTTGCCGATTGTCCGCGTGGTGGCGGTACCAGCCACCTGAGATCCCGAGACCTGAGCCGTAACCGTGACCACGCGGGGGCGTCCGTCCCCGCGTGGTTGCTCCCGCGCTGCGAACGCCCAACCGGAGCCCCATCCCATGGCCCTCAAGTCCTGCTGGCTCGCCTGCCTGTTCGTGCTCTCCACCGCTGCCATCGCCCCTGCACAAGCAGTCACATACAACGAGACCTTCAACGTCGAGAACAACACGCTCGCCGGTGCCGAGGGGATCCTCGCCCAAGACAACCTCATCATCGGTCGCCGCGGTGGCAGCCTCTTCGATGACGAGAGCATCGACTTCTACCGCTTCGATTTCATCGCCGAGGGGCTGGTCCTGCTGCTTGACCTCGAGATCTCCCCGGACGACATCGAACTCTCCAGAACCCCACCACGGATGGACCTCTACCTCGACGATGGTTTCGGCGGCTTCAATCTACTCGCCTCGCCCAACCTCGTGAGCACCGGCAGTTTCATCTCCTTCCTGGTGGATCTCACCGGCCCCTTCTTCCTCGGCGTAAGCGGCTCGCCCTACGATCCGGAACTCCATCTGGAGCCACCCCACGACACCAACCTCACTTACACGGTGGGGATCCAGGTGGTGCCGGTACCGGCGGCCGTGTGGATGCTGGGCTCCGCCCTGGCGGCAACGGGCCTGTTCGGCCGTCGGCGCGGCTGATCGGTACAAGCCATCCGGGCGCGCGGGGCATGGAGGCCTCGGCGCCGGGCGCGCGGGGCATGGAGGCCTCGGCGCCCGGTGGTGGAGAGAGCCGTCAGCCTCGCCTCACAGCACGACACTCATCAGCCGATCGACGAACTGCACGGTGGCCATCAGCAGGGCGTTAAGACCAGCGAGCAGGCCGACGATCAGCAAGGTATTGAACAGCACCTTGCCCAACCGATAGGCGGCGGGATGGTGCGGCTTCAAGCGCCGGAGCCCGCCCAACCATGGGGCAACCCAGGTGAAGATCCGGTTGACGATCCCACGATGATCGCCCGGCAGGTTGGGCACCACCGTATGCGCCACCAGCGCGCGCAGCAGCCGATTGACGATGCGTCCGGGGAGATTCAGCGGGCGCTCGAGATCACACATCAGGATGATGCGCTCCCGCTCCGTGTCGTTACGGGCATGGTGCAGGTAGGTCTCGTCGAAGACGAAACCCTCACCGTCACGCCAAGTGTGTACCTCGCCATCCACCTCGATCGAGCAGCGCGGATCGCTCGGCGTGCTGAGTCCCAGGTGCAGCCTGAGTGAACAGGCCAGCGGATCGATATGGCGGGTGATGCGCGCCCCCGCCGGCAGCCGCGTGAACA
>DBNU01000139.1 GCA_002299125.1 Proteobacteria bacterium UBA664 | reverse complement strand
ATCTGCGGCATCGAACACCCGCTCCTGCACGTAGCTCACCCCCAGCACCGTGTGCGCGTGCCGCACCCGGTTGCCGCGCGCATCATAGGCAAAGCGGTGCGTGCCGCTCGCGTCCGTCACCGCACACAGCCGACCCACCCCATGCGTGCAGCCAGTAGCCGCATCCCAGGTGTACGCCACGTCCTCCGCCACACCGGGCCGATCGATGGCCGTCAGCCGATTGAGCACATCGTAGGCATACCGGGTGGTGATGCCGCGCGCATCCGTCTCCACCACTCGGTTGCCGGCCAGATCGAAGGCCCGCGTCAGCGTGCCGCGATCCGGCGAGCGCTCTTCCCGCGCCTCGCCAAAGCCGTTCACCGTGAAGCCGGTCGCCGCCCCGTTCGGCGTCACCACCCGCGTCACCGCATCCTGAGCGTCGTAGGCCGTGGTCGTCACCCCTGCCAGCGCATCCGTCACCCGCGTCAGACGATCCAGCGCGTCATGACCAAAGCTCGTGCTGACCGCCTGCGCCCCCTCACCCACCGTCATCGCGGTCGGCCGGCCCGCAGGATCGTGCGTCCAGGTGGTCTTGACCCCCGCCGCAGACAGCACCTCGGCGAGCCGACCCAGCGTGTCGTAACGACGCGTCTCCCGCTGCACCAGCAGACCCCCCACCGACTCCCGCACCGTCACCGCGCGCCGGTTGCCGGCCAGATCCAGCTCGAAGCCCACCTCATGGCCCAGCGCATCCGTAAGGCCCGTCAGCCGATGCGCGGCGTCATAGCGGTAACGCACCGCCTCGCCGGTCGGCAGCCGCAGCTCGATGAGCTGCCCCACGCCGTCATAAACGAAGGTGGTGGTGGCACCGGCCACGGTGAGCGAGGCCAGCCAGCCGCGCGGGTGCCAGGTGTAGTGCGTCACCACCCCATTGGCATCGATGGCTTCCAGTACCCGACCGGCCCCGTCATAGCGGGTGAACCGGGTCACGTGCCCGGCGGCATTGGTGACGGCGGCGAGGTCCCCCGGGGCATGCTCGGCCGTGGCGTCGCCGTAGTAGGCATAGGTGGTGACGTCATTCACGTCAGTCCGCGGACCGTCCACAGAGCGCACCCGTCCGGCCAGCGCACCCTCTACATGCCACTCGGTGGTGACGGTGCGCGCGACGTGGGGCACCACCGTGGTGTCGGTCAGCGTGCGCGAAAGCTCCCGGCCCGCCGCATCGTAGACCCAGGTGGTCGTCCGCCCGGGCTCCACCCGCGACACTGGCTTGCGGAAGAGCGCATGCCAAGTGGTGCTGATATTGCGCACGTCCTCCCGCGCGGGCGGCGTCGCCAGCGCCGTGGCACAACTCTCGCTGGAGCGGAGCCCCTCCAGCCGCCGCGTCTCCAGATTGCGCGTGAGGTCATAGGCGTAGCAACTGCGGTTGCCGACGAAGTCGGTGGTCGAGGCCACGTTGCCGTTGGCGTCATAGGTGGACGCCGCCGTGGTCGTACCGCAGGCGGCACACTGACGGCTGTTCGAGGCCGTGCGCACCACCCCAAGCACCTGGGTGTAGATCTGCCGGCGCGTGACCGTGGGCGTGTTCGGGGCGGTCTCGTCCTGGAACTCCGCGATCTCCGTGCTGCCATCGGCGAGGTAGCGCAGGGTGACCTTGCCGGCCTGACCGGCATGTTCGCTCAGTACCCCGCGACCCTGGGCGTCGTAGGCCCAGGTGGCATGGCGAGCACCATTCTCGTCGCTGATCCCGGTGAGCGCCTGCGGCAGGGCGGTGAGCTCGTAGTGGTAGCGGCGGGTCACGCTGCCGGTGCCGGTGGCGTCCGGGTGTGCGACCGTCGCCAGACGCCCGCCGTCGTCGTAGCCGTAGCGAATGACCCGCAGATCCGGCGTGGTGAGGGTCGCCAGGCGGCCGTTGGCATCGTGGGTGAAGGTCAGCGCGCGCCCGTCCTGCGCCTCGACCCGCGTGAGCCGCCCGCCCGCGTCATGACTCAAGCTCAGGCTGCGGCCCGCCAGGGTCGTGATGCCAGTGAGCCGACCACCGGCATCGAAGGTCTCGGTCTCCTCCCCGGTCACCAGCCGCCAACCCATATGCACCCCACCGACCCCCGTGAGCGCCGTGAGCCGCTCGGGGATGTCGGCATCCGGGACATAGCTCACACCGCTCTGGCGAAAGAGCAGCACCCGGCCATCGGCGCGGTAGACCATCACCAGCGCATCGGTGAGTCCATTGGGTGCATAGACGCTGCGCGCGAATGTGTGACGCCAGCGCGCACCCAGATCCGCGCCCGCCACCGCCGCCGAGCTGTTGTAGTGGCGGACGAAAGAGAGGAGCCCGCCGCCCGGCTCTGCCCAGTCGCGCTCCTGCTGGTATTTGTTGCCGGTGCCGGGGTGGATGGGGTTGCCCGCACCGCATTGGGGCGGACCGGGGTTCTTGAAGGGGTCTTCGCGGTAGGGTGTGCCTGCAATCCAGCCCCGTCCCCAGCATTCGCCGTGAGTGGTCCAATCGGCAACAGTGCCGGTGGTTAGGCCGTCCGGCCGGAGGGAGACCCTCCGCCAGCAGGAGCGATTAGGATAGTTGCGTCTCACTTCCGCCCAAGCAGCTTCATCTACCGCCGCGATGGTGGGAAAGCGCTGGTGTTCGAGAGTCCAGTTGAAGAGGAACCTGAACGGCGGACCGAACCGCGTCGCCGCCCTCGCACTCCCCACCTCAACCACCAGCCCCGCAAGCAGCAGGGCCGCAAACATCACGACCCGACCGAGGCCGCTGCGCGTGCCGGTCGGGGGCCGCGACGCCGACGCGAGTCGGCCGACCGGCAGTCGGCCAGCAGGGGACATGCGCATCAGCCGGCCCTCGTGTCGGTGCTGTCGCTTCGAACACTGCCACGGCCAGATGACAGGCGTGTGACAGCCGCACCCGCGCCCCCCTTCCTAGAGCTTTTCCCGCCCGCATTCAGGCATCCGGCCCCAGGCAGGCACCCCCATGGCCCGGCGACCGTCAGGCGTCTCAGCCAGAAACCCCAACGTCCAGTCATTCACTGCCCGTGTCGGGGTTCGCAAGCTCACCCCAACCTACGTGCTGCCGTGGGTGCCGCCAGCGCTCGCCACGGCCTGCGCACAGGCGGATGTGCAACCGCCGCTTGTTTCACGCCTGGGCGATGGACTCGCCGGCTCATCCGTCCCGCAACAGCCCCACCGTTCTTCAGGCCCCCATCAAGTCGAGGCGACGACTACGTTGACACCGGGGGCTGTCAGGAGCCCCAACGCCCAGGCATTCATCGACAATAGTTGGGGTTCGCAAGCTCACCCCAACCTGCGTGCTCTTGATCTACAGCCGCGGCAGCCGCTTGCGGGAGTAGTGAGTGAAGTCTGCTGTACCGCCTCTTGAATCCCTCAGCCCCCTGCTGCGCGCGAGGCCTGGCACCGACAGCCGGGCTGCATGCGGTAGCCGGCCGTCACCGCCCCGCTTGACCGCCAGAGCCCTGCCCACCTAGCGTGCAGCCATGCGTCACCACCTGCTCTGTCTGCTCACCCGCCTGCTCGCTGCATGCGCGTTCTTCGTATCGCTTCCGCTCCACGCCCTCGAGCGCGTGGACCTCTACCGCGTCAGCGTGCCGGTCACGGACACCACGCCGGAGGCCGCCGCTGCCGCAGCGCAGGCGGGCCTCGCCGAGGTGCTGCTCCGCCTGACGGGTGCAGCGCCCGCGCCGGGCGATGCCCTCGCCGCGCGCCTGGGCGGGCAGATCGACACCCTGATACTGGAACGTGGCTACGTGAACCTCCCCGGGCGCATCAACCCGCGGGGTGAACTCGAGCCGGCGCGCACCGCCCTGCGACTGCGCTTCGATCCGGAGGCACTGCACGCGGCGCTGGGATCTGCCGGCCAGGTGGTGTGGTCACCGATCAGGCCGGTCACGCTGGTGGCGCTCGGGATCGGGCGCGGGGGCGGCTTCGAATGGGTGACGGAAGAGGACGCGGCCGGCTACGCGGATGGGTTGCGAGCCACAGCCACCCGCCGGGCCCTGCCCCTGCGACTACCACTGGTGCCACCCGATACGGCGCTCATCACGGCAGGCGATGACTTGCTCGCGCCGCAACTGGATGCCCTGGCCGCGGAGCGATCGGCGGACGTGGTCCTCGTCGGTGTGGTCGAGCAGGGAGCCGACGGCAGCGCCGCAGTCGGCTGGCGCCTGCGCACACCGGGCGCCATCACCCGCTGGACCGCCAGCGGAGCAACCATCGACACCGCCATCGACGGCGGCCTCGATCGACTGACGCTGGCTCTGCGCGAACTTGCGCCGACACCGGCGGTGA
>DBNU01000140.1:4905-5145 GCA_002299125.1 Proteobacteria bacterium UBA664 | reverse complement strand
GGGCCATCCAGAGGGCCATCCACTGGGCCGTCCGGGGGGCGGCCCGGCGGCAAGGGCCGGCGCTGACGATCCCGTCGGGTGCCCGGTTGCTGCGGAAGATCCGCCGTGTCGCGGCCGTCGCCCGCACCACCGGAAACCCGACCCGGCCCCGCGCGCGCCGCCGCGCGGCGGCTCGTCCACCTGCACGCCGCGCTCGCGGACGCCTTCGGTCAAATGGCCTGGTGGCCGGCCGAATCGCCC
>DBNU01000140.1:0-4587 GCA_002299125.1 Proteobacteria bacterium UBA664 | reverse complement strand
CTGGTGGCCGGCCGAATCGCCCTTCGAGGTGCTGGTCGGCGCGGTGCTGACACAGAACACGGCCTGGGTGAACGTGGAGCGCGCCATCGATCGCCTGCGCGCGGCGGGTGCGCTCACTGCGGTCGAACTGCTCGCCCGACCCGAGGCCGAGATCGCCAGCCTCATCCGCCCGGCGGGCTACTTCAACGTGAAGGCCGTGCGGCTCCGGGCCGCCTGTCGCTGGTGGCTTGCGGAAGCAGCCACGGCCGCCTCGCAGGACACGGCATCGCTCCGGCGCTCCCTGCTGGCGGTGCATGGCATCGGGCCCGAAACGGCCGATGACATCCTGCTCTACGCCTTCGAGCGCCCGGTATTCGTCGTGGATGCCTATACCCGGCGTCTGTTCGGCCGTTTCGGTCTGCCGCAGCATGACGCCGCCTACGATCTGCTGCGTGGCTGGGTGGAGGGCGTGCTCGGCCCCGATGTGCCCGCCCTCGGTCAGTTGCATGCCCGCATCGTCGAGCTCTGCAAGAACCATTGCCGCCCGCGGCCGCGCTGCGGGGAATGCCCGCTCTTGGCCACATGCCCGCGGTTGGGGGTGGCGGCTGGGGACTGAGGCGTGCTGCGTCGGGTGCTGTCGGTCCTCCGACCTTGCCCCGCGCCCCGGGCCCGACTATTCAGAGGTGCTGCGGCTCACCACAATCGCGCGCACGCGTCGCCCCGCAAGCCGCCCCCGCCGCACCGGCATGCTGCCGTGAGGCCCTTCGGAGGATCTGACCATGAGCCAACTGTTCGCCGAATCCCATCGCAGCCTGCAGGACGCCTTCGGCACGCGCGCGCTCGCCGATCGCATCGAGGAGCTGGCCGTGGCCAGCGCCTTCGATGATTTCTCCCGCGCCTTCATCGAGTCGCGCGACATGTTCTTCCTCGCCACGGTGGACGCCGAAGGTCGCCCCACCGTGTCCTACAAGGGCGGCGATCCGGGTTTCGTGCGGGTACAGGACGCCTCCACGCTCGTCTTCCCGAGCTACGACGGCAACGGCATGTACCTCTCCATGGGCAATCTGTCGCAGGCGCCGGAGATCGGGATGCTGTTCATCGCCTTCGACCGGCCCTATCGCCTGCGGGTACAGGGTCGGGCGTGCCTGTCCCGGGAGGCCGCCGACCTCGCGCTCTTCCCGGAGGCCGAACTCGTGGTCCGGGTGGAGGTCAGCCAGATCTGGCCGAACTGCCCGCGCTACGTGCATCGCTACGAGAAGGTGCAGGCCTCGCGCTATGTGCCGCGCAGCGGCTGTGAAACCCCGCTCGCCACCTGGAAACGGGTGGATATCCTGCAGGACGTGCTGCCCGCGGCGGTCACTGCACAGGCCACAGCCACCGGCACCATCGGCCTCGATACCTGGATGGAGAAAGTGGTCACGGGCGACCCGGAGGCCTGAGCGTTCGGGACAGAATCGCGCTTGATGGACCTGGTATCAGGCGGGAAGGGTCATGGCTCGCTGTCATCGGGCGTCGATGGCTCCGGGGCGGCCGGCGACGGTGCCGCAGTCGGCTCGATCTGCTCCAGGACCCCGTCGCGGCTGATGACCAGCGCCGTGCCGGTCTGCCGCGCCAGCGCGCGTGCGCGTTGCGCGGCGCGCAGCATTGCCGCCATCGACAGGCGCAGATCGGTATCCCGGGCCGTCTCGATGGGTCGCTCGTTCATGGCTTCTTGCTCCAGTCCAGCAGCACCGGCAGGGTGCCGGCGTTGTCGTACAGCGCCCAGGCATCCACCAGAGGCGCATACAAACGCTCGAAGTTCTGGCGGCCGGCGGCAAAACGCCGACGGATTGTGTCCTCCGGAATATCATGTCCGCCCTGGCGGCTTGGCCGAGAGTCCATCAGTGGGGTCTCCGGTCCCCAACGGGGCGGGTCTGCTGCAGCACGGCTCGCAGCACGACCCAGAAGCCCCTACCCAGGAAGCTGCGTTCGGGGGCACGAGCCGGTAGCGGGTGGGACGCGACATGGGTCTATCCTCGTGGCCATACGCGGTTCTGGGCTGAGGGTCGGCGCGCCGCAGTGCGTTGTCAGCGCGTTTGCCCGGCGGGGCGGGCTCGCTTATGCTCCTCGGCCTTTTTGACGGCCCTTTCCTGCAGCCGGTGGAGATCCAATCGTGGGTAGTGCGCGGCGCGCGCTCGTGGCGGGCAACTGGAAGATGTACGGTGATCGTGCCGCTGCCGTCGCGCTCGCTGCGGCGGTGCGGGACGCGACCGCAGGCGTGGCGGCCGAGGTCGTGATCTGCCCGCCGGCAGTGCATCTGGATGCCGTAAGCCACGCGGTCGCGGGCAGTCCGGTCGCGGTGGGGGCGCAGGATGTGTCGGCCCATGCCTTGGGTGCCTGGACCGGCCAGATCGCCGCCTCGATGCTGCTCGACATCGGCTGCCGCTGGGTCATCGTCGGTCATTCCGAACGGCGCAGCGACTGCGCGGAGTCGGATGCACTGGTCGGCCGCAAGGCAGCGGCCGGGCTTGCGGCCGGGCTCTGTGTCATCGCCTGTGTGGGCGAGTCGCTCGCCGAGCGGGAGGCCGGCCGCTGGGCTGAGGTGGTGACGGCGCAGATGCGCCCGCTCATTGATCTCTGTGCCAGCTACCCGGGTCGCTTCGTCGTGGCCTACGAGCCGATCTGGGCCATCGGGACCGGTCTCACGGCGAGTGCCGAGCAGGCCGAGGAGGTGCACGCGCACATCCGCGCGCAGGTGGCAGCGGCCTGGCCGGAAGCCGCCCCGGCGCTGCGCATCCTCTACGGGGGCAGCGTCAACACCACCGTGGCCGAGGCACTCTTCGCCATGCCGGACATCGACGGGGCGCTGGTGGGCGGTGCCTCGCTGAAGGCGACAGACTTCGCCCGCATCTGCAGCGCGGCTCACGTGCCCTGAGTGAAGGCTCGTGCAGATTGCCGCGTGGCAAGCCGCCCTCCGCGCAGCTCACGCTGAACCCTTAAGCCAACCCGGAAGACTCCATGTTCTCGACCATTCTCCACGTGGTGCAGGTACTGAGCGCCCTCGCCCTCATCGGCATCATCCTCATCCAGCAGGGCAAGGGGGCCAGCATGGGCGCGGCCTTCGGTGCCGGTGCCTCGGCCACGGTCTTTGGTGCCCGTGGTGCCGGCTCGGTGCTCACCCGGCTGACCACCATCCTCGCCGTCATCTTCTTTTCGGTGAGCTTCTACATGTCCTATCTCTCGGCGCACCGTGCCGAGGCGCGCAGCGTCGTCGAGCAGGCGCTGCGGGCCGGAGAGGGGGTGCCACCGATCAGCGCTGCCGAAGGGCCGGCTGCACCGCCCGCGAACGGCGCGACCGTGGTCGCTCCGCCGGATGACCTGCCCGCACTGCCGGGAGAGGCACCGGCGGCGGCGACTGACGTGGTCCCGGATGCTGCCCCGGCCGCCCCCGAGGGGCCGGAGCTCCGGGCCCTGCCGCCCCCCGGACCGGCTGCACCGGCGTCGGGTGGCTCCGGCAGCACTCCGCCCAGCGGTCCCTGAGGGGACTGCTGTTCGCCTACGCTTGGCCTCAGGTTGCTGGTGCTGTGGGAGTCCACGTAGGTTGGGGTGAGCTTGCGAACCCCAACGCCTTTCCTTGCCTTCGCAAGGATGCCACGTGGGAGCCCGCGTAGGTTGGGGTGAGCTTGCGAACCCCAACGAGGATGGCTGTCGCTGCGTTTTGGAGTTCCCGGCGTCACCCCCACCTACGCGGGTGCCGCGCAGCTCCCCCGAGCGGCCTCACGAAGCGTTCCACCTGCGGCACGGCCGTTCGGCCACGGTGGGTCGCGGTTCGCCGCTGTCACCACCCTGACGGTTGGGGTTGGCTTCGCCAGGGCCCCTGGGAGATCGTCCCGATCTGCGCCTCTCCGCGTGGATTCACAAAACCGTCATGTTGGCGTAACCGACCTGTAACAATCGGCACGTAGCCTCCGGCGCAGTGACCCTGCGCCACCTCCGGCGCAAGGCAGCGCAAGCGCAGGGGGTTGTATGCAGCGCGTCGGCGGCCTCAGATCCTTGATCGCGGTTCTGGGTCAGATCAAAGGGGTCGGTCAGATCAAAGGGGTCACGGTCGATCAAAGGGGTCAGAGCGATTGATTCCATTGATCGTTAGCCGGTGGAGGAAAGCCCGTGAGTCATCGCATCGGAATGGCGGTTGTCTGCCTGCATATCAGCGCCGTGCTGTATCTGCTGGTCGGCATACTGCCCCTGTTGTTCTTCTTCCTCTCGGAGGACACGTCGGGCGCTGAGGCCACCTTGGGGATCGCCTTGTCGATCGGCCTCCTGGTACTCTGCCTTGCGCTCATTGCGGGGGTCGAGTTCGTGGCCTCAGGATTACGGCGGCGGAAGTTCTGGGCCTGGATCGCGGGGCTGTGCATCTTCGCCATCTACTTGCCGACGTTGTTCCTGCCACTCGGTGCGATAGGCTTGTGGGGGCTGTTGGATACGGGCTCCCGGAGGGAGTTCGGCGTCGGGAGTTCGGGCCCCGGCTGACCAGTCGCTGGGGCAGGGAGCGGCACCCCGTCCAGGCTCATGTGTCGTTGGACAAGGCGAGAGGATGACTCCACCCACGCTTGTCGATATAGTGCGCGC
>DBNU01000141.1 GCA_002299125.1 Proteobacteria bacterium UBA664 | reverse complement strand
GCCGGCGACATCACCAGGGCAAAGAGCCCGCCGTAGACGAGCAGCATGCCGCCCAGCCAGGACAGCAGGATGCCGGGCGAGGGCGCGCTCCAGGTGGCCAGAAGCACGCCGGCAGCGCACCCGAGGCCAATGAGACACAAGGGACGAAGGTTGTCGTGGATGGTCTCCGCGAGGCGAATCAGCACGCCTTCACGCAGTTCGGCTTGGTTCATCTCAGGGGCTTCCCGTCCGGCTGCTTGCCTCGCAGTTGAGGATATTGGCACGTAAGCCACGGGGGTGCATGTCAAGTCGTAGTCGCTGCAGTGCCGCAGCACGCACTGACCCCGGCCGCTTCGTGGAAAAGTGCATCCGCCAGACGTCAACGGGGCAGGGGTCTCTGCGCGGGCAGGAAGATCGGCAGCAGCAGGAGTCCGGCGGCGAAACCACCCAGATGGGCGAACCAGGCGACGCCGGGACCCTCGCCCGCAGCGAGGGAATTGGCGATCTGGCCGATGAACCACACGCCCACGACCCAGCGGGCGGCCACACGGGTCGTCCACAGCAGCGGGCCAATCGGGAGCAGCACCGTCACTGCCGCACCGGGAAAGAGCAGCAGATAGGCGCCGAGGCAGCCCGAGATGGCGCCGCTCGCCCCGATCATCGGGATCTCGGATTCGGCCTCGATGAGCGCGTGGGCGAGTGAGGCAGCCACGCCACAGACGAGGTAGAAGAGCAGAAAGCGGCCCGAACCGAGGCGATCCTCGACGTTGTTGCCGAAGACCCACAGGAACAACAGGTTCGAGCCCAGATGCAACAGGCTGCCGTGCAGGAACATGGCCGACAGCAACGTGAGCACCGGCGGGATGGCGTAGAGCTCCGATGCAAGTTCCGCCGTGCCCCACAGCACGCTCGGGATCACACCCAGTGCGAGCACGGCACGTTGGCCGGCCTCCGCACCCAGTTGGGCCTGACCGAGGAAAACGAGCGCGCAGCCGGCGATGAGCAGCCAGGTCACCCAGGTCCGGTTACGCGTGGGGTTGTCGTCGTAGAGCGGGATCATGGGGAGGAAGCCGGCGAGCGCAGCGGGATTAACTCCCGAATCTTGCGCCAGCGACGCGATTGAGCCGGAAACACCAGCGCATCACTGGGCAGCGCGAGGTGTGTCGTCGGAATATGGGCATGCCGCCGGTCAGACACCGGTGGTCCCCTCCGTTCAGTGTGGAGCAGGCCCATGGCAGCCATTCTTTCCGTCGAAGCCCCGTCGTCGTCGCTGTTGGCAAGGACACCGCCCGGTGTCTGTCATGTCGTGGCCGTGCGTTCGGCAGGCGCAGCGGAGGCGGAAGCCTACCAGAGTGTCCGGGAGGCACTGGCACCGGCCGCGCGCGCCGCTGCGGCCCGTGTGCATGCCTGGGTCCTGGTGCCAGATTCGCTGCAACTCTGTCTGTCGCTCGCGGCCCCCGCGCGCCAGTTGCCCACCTTCTTCGCCGAACTCGAGGCCCGTGTGACCGAGGCAATGGGCGGCAGTCGCGCCGCGGCCTTCGTCGGCTGGCGCGCCGTGCCGGTGGCGGTGGATACGCATCTGTTCGTGAGCCATCTCTACATCGAAAGGCTGCCGGTGCGTCGCGGCCTCACGCTGTGGCCCTGGAGCTGGCGTTGGTCCAGTCACGCCGCGAATGCAGGCGGGGAGCAGGATGCCTGCCTCGAACCCCACGCCGCCTACCGCCATCTCGGCGTCGATGGGCAGACGCGCCAGCGCGCCTACCGGGCGTTGTTCGAACTCGATCTGGATCCCACGCTGTGGGATCGCACGGAGGCCAGTCTGGAGGCGGGCCGCCCGCTGGCGGCGAGCAATCGGGAGCGGCCCGCATGAAGCGACCCTGTGTGACCTTACGAGCGCTCGCGGCTGAAACGCGCGGGCGCGCCCTCGCTTTGCTCGTGGCGCTGGCCGTCCCGCCCGTCGCGGCGAACACCCTCGAAGACCCGGGCCAGACGGTCCCGCTCGAATGGTCAGTCGCCGACAATGCGGGCGTCCTGGGCGGCTGGCTCGAGCCCCCGCCGCGCCCTGTGCTGGGCTATCGCCCGCCACCCATCCAATGTGCCTGGCCACTGCCGCGTCCGTGGATGCGTTGTCGCAGCGTTTACGGCAAACGCCCGGAGTTTCCGCTGTCCGTGTTGCCGGATCGCCCCCTGCAATTCCCCGATCCGCAGCTCGCCTGGCGGCCCCTGCGGGCACCGATATTGACCGGCATGCAGGCCGATGCCGCCTTCGCCCGCCTGTGCCGCGAGGAGGCCGGGGAATTCGTCCACCGCAGTGTCCGTGGGGTGGAGAGCGTCGTCGACATGCGACCCTTCCCGGCACCCTGGCTGCTGTTTGACCACCCACTGGTGGAGATGCAACTTGACCGGGACGACGGTGCGCACTTCAACGCATCGGAGGTGATGGGTTTCGAACCCTGGCTACTCGAGGACCCGCTCGCCGCCCTGAACGGCGAGCACGTCTTGAACCTGGGGTATCAGTTCGTTCGCTCGCGCCGATTTCGTGCCTTCGAGGCACCCTGGCTGGGTGAGCCGCCGGAATTCGTTGCCCACGGAGGATGGAAACGCCCGGCCCTGCCGTCGATGTCCTTCTACCGCCTGCCGTTCTTCCTGTGGGGCTGGCCGGCGCGAGCAACCGACCTCGCGCAGGCGACCTGGGTTCCCGGGATCACCCTTTTCGGTCTGCCCATGGTCTACGGACCGGCGTTGCGCACGGGGATCCATTCGCGCTACGGCTACTACCGCGTGGGTGTGCGCCATCCGGGTGACCGGGAACTCGGCATCGCGGGGCGTGACATCGTGGTGGTCGATCTGGAAACGGGGGAGGTGCTGGCCGTCCAGCGCGCCTACGTGCGTTTCCCCCTTGCGAATGCCCGAGACGCCAGCGCAGATGCCCGCGACGACGCCGGCGCGGATGCCCGCCATTTCAGGGCGAATGCCGGAGGCGAGCCGGCCGTCTGTCCGTACGAGGCACAGGGGCGTGGTGCCCTCGCGGATTTCGTGCATCGCGTGCTGGTGACCGGGCACCCGGTGCGGTCTGGTGCGAGTGATCGGCCACTGATGCAGGTCTTCGATGAACCCCAGCCGGTGATCGACCCCTGGATCGATGCCCCGCCGCTTGTGGTCCGGAAGGAAGCGAGTCTCAAGGACGAGTCGCCCGCATCGTCGATGGGCGGGGAGCCCTGGCGGTCGCGACCGCCGCTGGCGGCCTTCGGTGAATGGCGGTTGCCTCGCCCGCCTGAGCCTGATGCGGTTCCTGCGGTTGCGCGCTGGCCCTGGCCGCTCGGTCCGGATGACTCGATCCTCGCGAACATCGGCAACCTCTTCATCGCCCTTTGGGAGATGGTGATTCCGCCTCCCCGCATGGAGCGGACGCCACCACACTGGCTCGATTCGGCACCACCATCGTCACGGCGTCCACCGGGGGCATTGACCGAATCGGCGGCACCTCGATCAGCCGTCGATCCGTACCACGACCCGATCGACGCCTACGGATTCTTCGATCCCCGCACCGGGAAGATCGAAGCCCCGCCCATGGGGTCGCCCGCGGGCGCAGGTGCAGCCCCGCGGGCGCCATCGGTCCCGGCTGTCGCCGGGAAGCCGCCCGTGCTGGGCGAGGATTCCGACTCTGCGACGATGCAGACGGTCGCGAAGGCAGAAGCGCGGATGATGCCCCTACCCCTGCCGCAGCCCGACGAGGCGTTGCTCGTGGTCAACTGTGTGCCTCACTGGGCCTGTCCCGTGGACATGCGCACGCTGGGATGCCGCGAGGTCCGCTTCGTCGCGTACGGCGAGGGTGTGGCGGCGCTCTGTCTGGGTTATCGGGTTCCGCCTCCACCGGCGAGTGATGACAGGCCCGCATCGGCGCCCCCGCCGCAACCACACACGTTCCCGACTGAGCGGAGGATCGCGCCATGAGGACGATGTGGGGCAACTTCGCGGCGCTCGCCCTGCGTCAGGTGGCGGCGGAGTCCTATCTCTCCCTGCCGGGTTACTTCCTGACGGGCAGAGGCCTCATCGAGGGTCTGGTGCGCGGTGCGAATCCGCCGGGTGCCGATCTGATGACGAATACCCTCCGCCTCACGCGGGCCCAGGCCGAGCGCTTCGTGGCCGAGACGGAGGTCATCGCCCAGCACGAGAATGACGCCACGGGTTTCTCGGCCACGCTCATGCGTGACCGTGCGAGCAACCAGTGGCACATCGCCTTCCGCGGCACGGAATTTCTGAGTCTGGCCGAGGGTGGCGACTGGGAACGTGATGCCATCGGTGGTGCCGACGGCGAGATGATGAAGCACGGACTTGCCCTGACCCAGTTGGTGCAGATGCGTCGGGTTTTCTCGGACTGGTCGCAGCGCTTCGGACTCGCGGGTGAGCGCCTCGAGGTCAGCGGCTACTCGCTCGGGGGGCATCTGGCGGTGGGCTTCAGCGAGCTCTACCCACACGCGGTGCTCGAGGCCGTGGGCTTCAACAGCCCGACGCGTGGGATCTGGACCGAACCGGGCGCGACCCTGGGCGAGATCCTCGATTTCCATCAGTTGTTGCTGCGCTTTCCCGACCAGGCCGAGTTGCTCACTCGCCACGATGCGCGCATCCCCGCCTTGCTGCTGCTCGCCAATCGCGACAGGGACGACGCACGTCTGGCTGATGGCAACCTCAACGTTTACCGGGACCCGGCGACTGGGCGCGCGGCGCGACTCACCGATGAAACCTTCGGGCTGAAGGGTCTGGTGGGCTCCAGTTGGAGCGAGGCCGAACTGCCGGACTTCGTGCAGGATCGTTTTGAGCTCGTCCATGGTCACGCCAGGCATGGTGATCTCTCGATAATCAGCGGTCGTGGTGCCGCCGTCCCCCGCCTGTCGGTGCTCATCGAGGGTCAGCCCGCCGTCACCGGTATGGGGATGGGCTTTTTCGGAGGTGCCGGTCACACCCACTCGCTCACCCTGCTCATCGACTCGCTGTTGGTGTACGACGCCATCGCGCGCCTCGCCCCAGGGCTCGGAGGCCAAGAGATCACCTATCTGCTCGCGGCCGCCTCGCTCAGGCGACCGGAGGCCTTCTACGGGGCAACCCACCGGACACAGGTCGAGGGCGATACGCTGGAGCGCAGCATCGACGCCTGGCGGCGCCTCATCCTTGGTGATGTGATCGAACCGTTGCCGTGGAGCGCGGGACTCACCGGCTATGGCGACCTCACTGCCCGCTCAGCCTTGCACGCAGCCATCGAAGAACTCCTGGAGTTGCGCGCCCGGGCTCCCGAGCTGAACGTGTCCATCATCGATGTGCGGTCGTCATTCGACTTGACGGAGATCCTCACCGCAGCGCTGTCGGGTTCCGCCGCCCACCGCTACGCCTTGTGGTCACTGAGCCCCTTCGTCGTCGCCGGCGACGACAGCCTGTTTGCCCTCGATGGACGGGCCGAGCGACTCGCTGCGCTCACGCCGAGCTATCTGCAGGCGCGGGCGGAGTTCGCCCATCGCTTCTGGCAGGTCGCCAGCACGCCCGGAAGTCCGGATACCAGTGACATCACGCTGCGTTACAGCGACCTCGGTGGTCGTCACGACCTCTACCACCCCCGCTACATCGGCATTGATCGCAACCTTGGCTTGAATCGCGACCTCTCGTCGGAGCAGCTGGCCCCGCGGACGGTGTTCGGTTCGATCCGTGCGGATGTGCTCACGGGCAGCGCAGAGGCCGACCGGCTGTTCGGGGATGATGGTGCCGATCATCTGCTGGGGCATGCCGGGAACGATTATCTCGAAGGCGGCCTTGGCGATGATCGCCTGGAGGGAGGCCCCGGCGCCGATCGCCTGATCGGTGGCCCCGGCTTCGATGTCTACGTCGCCGATTCGGGCGACGTGATCGTGGACGCGGACGGCCGCGGGCGCGTGGACTTCGGTGACCACTGGCTCGGCCCCGGCTTCATGGGCCCGGAACCAGAGAGCTGGGTCAGTTGGGACAACGCGCTGGAATACCGCCGGGAGCTGGGCGGGCTGCGGGTGCTCGGTCGGAGCACGACCTGGTCCTGGTTGACGGGGGCGAATCGACCGCATCTCTTCATCGAGGGCTGGCAGCCGGGCGAGCTGGGGATCCGCCTGTTCGACACGCCGATGCCTGGAAACCTGTTCCAGGACAGTAGCGGGCACCTGGGTGTGACCATCAGGAGCGGTGGCCGGCGGATCGACAGCGGCCCCATTCCGGGGCATCCGGATGCGGCGAGACATTTCTGGCTGGAGCAACCATGGCCGATAAGCACACACGAGTTGGCTTCACCAGTGAGCCATCTCATCTTCGATGCGGGCAATCAGTTCGTCGAAATCCTCGATTATTCCCTGTCCACGTTGTGGCTGGAGACGGGCTCTGGTCAGGATTTCTTCGTCTGGACCGATCGCGATTTGCGGGATCTGCCGGAGCTGTTCCTGCGCGTTGACCTCGGTAGTGGTCCGGACCGTTTCCAGGGCTCACCTGGTGTGGATCTGGTCCGCGGCGGTGACGGTGTCGATCATCTGGCCGGCCTGAATGGCAATGACTTTCTTGCGGGAGAGGCAGATGTTGATCTGCTGTGCGGAGGAGGGGGTGCGGATCGACTCTCCGGCGGTGCCGGAGCGGACTGGCTGCTCGGTGGGGCCGGGTCGGACACCCTCTCCGGCGGGGTGGGCGATGATCATCTCTACGGTGACACGACTTTCGGCCCCTTCGGTTTCATCGACGGTCTGGTCGTGCCCCTCTATGGCTTCCACTATTTCGATCTCGACCTCATGCCCCCCTTTCCTGACGGCTTCCCCTTCATGCGGGATGCCCCGGCGGGCCAGCAGGGTGCCGACTGGTTGAGTGGGGGCGATGGCAAGGATCGGCTGTTCGGTGGTGGGGGCGACGACCATCTCGAGGGCGATGCGGGCGATGACTTGCTGTTGGGCGAGGGCGGCGACGACCGGCTGATGGGCGGCGACGGCAATGACCTGCTCATCGGCGACGATCTGCCGGAGCTGCGCGAGCGGGACGAGACCGCAACGCCCTACATCTTTGCACCAGGCTACTTCGGCAACCGCGCGCGCTTCTATCTCCGCGAGCGGGGCGGACCCGACGCCCCGCCGGGTGATGACTGGCTCGAGGGCGGGCGCGGCAACGATGAACTGCGCGGGGGCCTGGGTGACGACACCTACGTCTATCGCGTCGGCTGGGGTCTGGACATCATCGATGACAGCGGTGGACATGACCGGCTCCTGCTCGCGGGAGGGCCTGAGGAATGGGTCTTCATGCGGGATGTTTTCTTCGCTGAACCCGACGCCCTGGTCCTGCTGCCGCAGGAGTGGCTGTCCTACCAGGGGCTGTCCATGGTTTACGTCCGCAACGGCTACGTGTCGAACGCCGCCGGTCGTATCGAGCTGATCGACTTCGAGGACGGCACGCATTGGCGCCTGGCCGATCAGATCGCGGCCCTGCGGGAGTGGCACATCCTGCCAAGGTTTGGCGATCTCGTCGTCTTTGGTCTGGACAAGACACTCGGCCGGTTGGAAGCGCTGAATGTCGAGGATGACAGCTTCCGCGCTCGGGGCAGTGCGGATTTCGATGCCATCGACGCCCGTAACGTCGACCTCCTCGACGAGGCCGGTATCTCCCTGGGTCGCGGGCGGACCTCCCTCCTCCAGGCGCGGCGTTCGGGCATGGACCTGATACTGGATGTGGAGGCCCGCAGCGGTGCCGATGGCGCGGCATCCGGACCCGGTGACTCCACAGAGATGCCACCGGGCGCGTCCGCGCCACGGCTGCGGATGTTCACGCTCGAGCTCGAGGGCTGGTTCGACTCGGCGACCCGGGTGGATGTCATCGCGCTCGACGATGTCGTGGTCGGTATGCCTGACGGTGCGCCTGTGGTCGGTACCAGCGCGCTTGATCCCTACGTCGAACCAGGTGGCCGGCTCGAGTGGCGAGTCCCTGAGGGGGCCTTCGTCACCGATCCGCACGACCTCCTGACTTACAGCCTGCGTACCGCCGACGGCCGCAACCTGCCTGCATGGCTCAGCCTTGACCCGATCTCCGCCACCCTGCTGGCGTCGCCCGGCGCCGGGGACCGAGGCCTCTTCGCTCTGGAGCTACAGGCCACTGATCTCGCCGGTGAACAGGCCAGTCGGCGATTCGAATTGAATGTCGGCATGCCGGTGGCACCCCGCTTTGTGGATCTGCCCCAGTCACTCAGCCTGATCGTCAGCGGCCCCGGTCTGCGTATGCCTGCGCCATGGCGAACCCTCGACCCGAATATGGGGGACATCTCCCGGGTGCAGTTGCTCGATGAGCGGGGTCTGCCGAGTACCTGGGCAACTGTCACACCGGAAGGCGTGAGTGTGCGTCCTGGCCTGTTCGACCTCGGCACGCACCGGCTCACCGTGCGTCTGACTGATCGTGACGGACTGGTGGCCGATGCGCCCTGGCAAATCACCGTTCTCGCGCCTCTCGCCGACCCGGTGACACCGACGCCAGGCACGGACCCCGGTCGAGGCAGCCACCTCTCCGGCACACCAGGCCGCGACCACATCGTAGGATCCCGCGGGGATGACATCCTGCGAGGTGGTGCCGGAGACGACTGGATCGATGGTGGTGGTGGCGACGATCTCTACATCATGGGGCCCGATGACGGCATCGACAGCCTGGTGCTCTACCCGAACACTCGGCCGCGCATCGACTTCGCTCCGGGTATTCCGTTCGGGTGGATGGAGCTCGCACGGGGTCGTGACTCGGTGGGAGTCCCCATCCTGCAACTACGGATCACGGAGGGACTCGGCCTCGATTTTCATGGGTTGTTCACGCGCGAGGTGCGGCTGATCGACGGCGAGGAGCACCATCTGACCCGTCTGCTGGCAGACACGCTGCCAGACCTCACCGTGCACGGTCCCCCGTGGCACCTCTTCGCGCTCAGCGACTGGATGCTCGGCATCGAGCCCGTGGAAACAACTTACCGGCCTGACTGGTTCGCCCGCCCGGGATCGCCAGCGGCACTCGCGCAGGCCGCAGCCATTTCACCCTATCGGCACCGGCCCGAAGACCCCGGATTGCGCCTGCTCGGCGAGGCGTCCGTTGACGTGCTCGTGGGGGCACCGACACATGATCGGCTCTACGGCGGCGATGGTGCGGATCGGCTCACTGGCCTCGCGGGTGACGACCTCCTCTACGGCGAGGCCGGCGATGACCACATCGAGGGCGGCGCCGGATCGGACTGGCTGAGTGGTGGCACTGGCGACGACCTCCTGATCGGTGGCGTTGGTAACGACCACTATGTCCGCTCCAGCGGCGGAGGACACGACCGGATCCGTGATCGCGAGGGCGCCAATCAACTCTGGCTGGTTGACGGGATCGGCGTGAGTGGCTTTTCACTCCGGGGACATGACGTCCGACTCGATCTCGATGACGGGGGCAGCGTGACGCTGGAGGGTGGTCTGGATGGGAACACCATCCACGAGGTCTTGTGGGCCCCCTTGCCGGGAGCCGAACCGACCAAGCAACGTGCGTTGCAGCAGTTGCTGCGTGATCAAGGCTGGGCAGACGCCGCGCCGCGCGCACGAGCGGACATTTTCCACATGCGTTTCTCCACCGACGTCCCGATCGCACGGCATGATGTCTCGCGGCTCTTCGACGCCAACGATGGCGATCCGCTGCAGTACCGTCTCACCCTGCTGGAGGCCGCCTCAAGTGGTCGGCTCGACTGGTTGCGGCTGGACCCCGTGCGCGGCCAGATCGAGGGCCGTCCTGAGGAGAACGACGGGGGCGTGTGGCTGTGGCAGGTGGAGGCACAAGACCCGGTCGGTCAGTCGGCCAGCGTGCGTCTGCAGGCGCTCGTATTCGATGACCACATCCGCTTCGGTAGTGGTGCCGCCGACACCCTGCACGCCTTCCCGGGTCGCCGCTCCGCGCTGTATGGGTTGGCGGGCGATGACCGGCTGTTCGGCGGACCACGCGATGATGTGCTCGCGGGTGGCAGTGGCAGGGACTGGCTCTACGGTGGCGCCGACAGTGATCGACTGCTCTTCAGTGCGGATCGGCTGGCGGGGCCGTTTGATCGTGTGTTGCCGCCCGCGGGGGTCGGACCCGAGAGCATCCCGCTTGCTGGCCGCTGGCTCAGCGATGACATCTTCCACGGCGGAGCGGATGTGGATCTGCTGGAGGGTACCGAGGGAGACGACGCGATCCGCAGCCACGATGCTGCGGGCACACTCCTCATCGACAGTGTCGAGTTCTTCGTGCTGCGTGGTGGCAACGATCTGCTCGCCTTGCAAGGATGGGTGAGCGACATCGAAGTCTTCGGTGGATCCGGTGACGACATCCTTTTCAGCGGCAGCGGTAATGATCGGCTGCACGGTGGCGCGGACGACGACTGGCTGGTGTCCGGGGCGGGCCATGATCTGCTTGTAGCCGATGGCGGCAACGACCGCCTGCACGGCGGTGTCGGCAACGACACTTACGAACTGCGCGGGGAGGGCGTCGTGCGCATCGAGGACACCGGGGGAAACGACCTGCTGCGTTGGCTCATAGGGGATCCCAACGGGACCCTCACCGTGCAGAGGTCGGGTCGGGACTTGCACTTGTGGGGAGATGACGGCCTGCGGGCCGAGATCGCCGGCTGGTTCACTGCCGGAGGCGAAGGCCGCATCGAACGGATCGCCACGTCGGCACGACGTCTGGACGGGCAGGTGCTGGAGGCCTGGCTGGCCGAGGCCAGTACCGCAGACGGGACACCAGCCGATGCGGCGCGTGTGATCCCGGATGGATTGTGGAGCAACTTCCGCTGGGAGGACGAGGGCTTCATGGCGGCCTGGGCCAATGCCTGAGGGGTGCTGACGTCAGCGCGAAGACCGTTGCCGGGAGATCGCAGCAGGCGGGTGCAGCGACTGCGTCCAATGCACGGGACTGGTGCGTTGCGAAGCCCCGAGTGGTGCGGGCAGCCGAGTCCAGCAGGAGCGGTTTGGTGCCAGCGACTGCTGACCGACGCGAGACGGCAGGCTTCCAGTCGCGCCAAGGGCTTCGGCATGACGCTTGCGTCGGCACCCCCAGATCGTTAGCCTCTGACTATCGGATGCCCGGGTAAGGGCCATGGGGAGGATTGGCCGGACCAGAAGGCGGTCTACGGTCACCTATTCGTTTTGGACTCGGCCGCAGGAGGCGTGCTCTTGTCGTTACCGGATATTCCGCTAGCCGGGAAGTCCCCCCGGCGGTACCCGAACAGGCTCCAGGCGCTCATGATGGCCCCTCTGCGCGCTGCCGTCCTTCCCCTCGTCCTTGTGCTCCTCGCGGGCTGCACTGCCCTCGGGCCCGGTCTCGCGCGCCAGGATGGCCCTCCCGAGGCGCACGCCAGGTCAGTGTCAGCAGACACGTCTTTTGGGCAGCGCGGTCGAGATTACGCACCGACCTGGCGCAGCGCCCGCGAGCAAGACACTGCCCCGCGTGCCACTGGCGAGGAATCTCCCGCGACCGACGTGCTGGCCGTCATCGGCCACGCCCTCAGTCTGGATGGCGTTCGCTATCGTCCGGGCGGCATGGATCCCGCTCAAGGCTTCGATTGCAGCGGCTTCGTGAGCTACGTGTACGCGCGGGCGGGCATCGAGCTCCCGCACAGTTCGGCGGCCCAGTTCGATCTGCTGCCACGCATCGAGCGTGGGGCGCTGCGGCCTGGCGATCTCGTGTACTTCCGCACCGGGCGCGGCAAACGCATTTCTCACGTCGGGCTCTTCCTCGGCGGTGATCGTTTCATCCACGCCAGCAGCTCGCGCACCCGTCGAGTCATGGTGTCGAGCCTCGGCGAGCGTTACTGGGCGCGGAGCTGGGCCGGGGCCCGTCGCGTTCCGGACGAACAGTCTCGTGTTGCCCTGTCCGCCGTCGGCCGCACGATGGCAAGCAATCCCTGATTTCCGCGCTGGATTGACGGCCTGCCCGTTGTCGGTGGGCCGTCGCCGAGGCCGTTCGGGCGTAGCCAGCTCTGATCTGGCGACCCATGCCTGACGGCAGCCCGACACGGTGGCTCACGCGTCCTAGGGCCGTGTCACCTCCTCCAGCCAGTCTAGGTAGGCCAGCGCCTGCGCGCGATCCGTCCCGCACATTTCGAGCGAAGGTTGTAGACCCCGGCAGCAGGCCGGGCGTGCTGGATCGCCATGGATGCGACAGCGGTAGTCAGGATCCAGGTGCGGGCAGCGTTCGCCGGCGCGTTTGCCGGATGGCATGCCGGGGAAGGGCGTCGTGATCGAGAGGGCGATGCAGCAGGCACCGCAACCGCTACGGCACTCGGTGGTCATCTGTGCTCGAGGCTACGCCTCCGGCTCCCCGCCTGGGTGGGTAGGTCGAAACCAGGGCGCTGGTTGAAATTCGCTGCACACGAGCATGGAACGTGCGTAGCGGCCAGTCCAGATCCTGACTGTCGCCGCCCCGGGCGCAAGGTTTGCGGTGGCCTCGCGAGCGTGAGGAAGCGGGGCGCGGGTCCGACCGCTCGTCGGTCGGGTTATCTTGCGCCGACTCTCGCTCCGTGCCTCGTGTTCCTCGGGCACCCTTCAGGCACACGCTGATGTCCTCGACCATTCCACGACTCCGCTCGCCTATCCGGCCGTTTGTTCTGGCCGTGACCATGCTGCTCTCATCCGCGTCGGTGACGGCAGCCGAGCCGGCGGATTGGCTGTTGCCACCGTTCCGTGCCGGTGCGGAGCAGCCGGCCCTGCGTCCCGGCAGCGCGGCCCCCACCCTGGAATGGCAGACACCGGATGGTGGGCGGGGGAGCCTCGAGGACTTCCGGGGAGAGGTCGTGGTGGTGGTGTTCTGGGCGAGTTGGTGTCCCTGGTGTCGTCGCTGGTGGCCGGTGCTGACCGCCCTCTCGGCAAACCACGCGGCGCGCCCACGCATCGTGCCGATCAATGTCTGGGACGATGCCGAGGCCGCCCGACTCTACGTGGGGCGGGGTGGATTCCCGTGGCCACTGCGGCGTGCGGATGATGCCGCGGCCGAGCGCTGGCAGGCGCGCGCCACGCCACACAGCGTGGTGGTGGACGCGGCGGGTCGTGTCAGTGGTGTGGTCAGTGGTTTCGACCCCGACGGACGGGCCCTCGCGCGGGCACTCGATCTGGCCCTTGCTGCATCCCCGCGGCAGACTCCCGCACCATGATGATCGAGCCGCTGTTGGTCCGCGCTGAATACCGAAGCCTTGCCGCGCTAGATCTGTCGGGGTTGGTGACTTGAGTCCGACGGGGACACGGCTGGCCGGGCGGCGCATCGTGGTGACCGGGGCCAGTACCGGGATCGGTCGCGCCGTCGCTGTGGCCTGCGCACGCGAGGGTGCGCGGGTGGTGGTGAACTTCGCGGCCAACCGTGCGGCCGCTGCGGAGACCCTCGCCCTTGTGCAGGCGACCGGTGCAGAGGCCCTGGCGATTGCAGCGGACGTCTCCGTTCCGGACGCTGTGACGCGCCTCGTGGCGGAGGCTGTGGACTGGCTGGGAGGTCTCGATGGCTGGTGCAATGTGGCCGGCGCCGACATCCTCACCGGGCCGGGGGCGCAGCTCTACCGACTCGGAGAGCTCGCCCGCCTGATCGACGTGGACTCGAGCG
>DBNU01000165.1 GCA_002299125.1 Proteobacteria bacterium UBA664 | reverse complement strand
AGTAGAGGCGCTCGGCCCAGTCTGAGGGTCGGAACTTGCGACCATCGCGGGTAACGCCACGCAGTACGATTTCCGTCGCGGCCTGACTGACCGGTGTGACATCGCTGCTTACAAGCTTGAGTTCGGGCCTGCTACTCATTCGAGCCTCCGAGAAGAGGTGGTTCGGGGGCACCGAGGCGCGGGTCTCACGCCGCCTGGGCTCAAGATGTGTAGCGGTCGATTCGGCGACCGTCTGCACGAAGCCCGTGACGCAGTTGGCATCATCGGGAGGCGCGAGTGTGTTTGCCGGTGGCCTGTCTGTCAGCCAGGCTGGCGTCACATCAGCGTCGCGTGCGGAGAGACAATCCCATCTCGGCAGTGTTCCCCACTGCTTGCACCAACTGGTACCAGCGGCCGCGGCGACGCGGGGCCATGGCAAATACGCGAGCGCACAGCCAGCGCGGTGTCTGCTCGCCGCCCGGAGTCACGCGACTCCGGGCAGGTTGGTGAGCTCTCAGGCCGCTTCCATCGCCTCGCTGTAGCGGCCAAGGGCCGCTGCGCTGTTACATTTCTCGCGCAAGCACAGCGCCGCTTGAGCGGCAGCGAAGTTTTCCGGCTTGCCGGCCCAGGTCTTCAGTGCCGGGGCCTGCAAAGCACGCCCGTAGGAGTAACTGAGCGGCCACGGCTTGATCGGGAAGTGGGCGTTCATGGCGTTGAGATGCAAGGTGGCGACCTGGGCGCTCTGGCCACCGGAGAGGAACACGATCCCCGGCACCGAGGCCGGCACCGCGCTCTTCAGGCAGCGCACCGTCTCCGCTGCGACCTGTTCGACGCTCGCCTGCACCGGGCAGTCCGCACCGGCGATCACCATGCTGGTCTTGAGGATGGTGTGTTCTAGCCGGACGTTCTGGCTCAGCAGCGCGCTGAAGAGCATGCGCAGGGTGAGTTCGGTTACGGCATAGCAACGTTCGATGGTGTGGCTGCCGTCCATCATGACCTCCGGCTCCACCATCGGCACGATGCCTGCCTCCTGGCACAGCGCGGCGTAGCGGGCGAGCGCATGGCAATTGGCCTCGAGCCCGCCTGGGGTGGGGATGCCTTCGCCGATATTGATGACGGCTCGCCACTTGGCGAAGCGCGCCCCAAGCTGCCGGTACTCGGCCAGCCGGGCACGCAGACCGTCCAAGCCCTCGGTCACTTCCTCGCCCGGAAAACCGGCCAGTGGCTTCGAGCCAGTGTCCACCTTGATGCCCGGCATGATGCCTTGGCGCACGAGCGCATCGACGAAGCGCTCACCGGCTGCGGTGGACTGCCGGATGGTTTCATCGAAAAGGATCATCCCGCTCACGAATTCTCCCCCGCCCGGAGCAGTAATGAGGAGTTCCCGGTAGGCCCGGCGGTTCTCTTCCGTGGATTCGATGCCGATGGAGTCGAAGCGCTTCTTGATGCTCGGGAAGCTTTCGTCGATGGCAAGGATGCCCTTGCCCGGGGCGACCATCACGGCAACGGTTGCGGCGAGTTCCTGGATCACGGACATCGGTGGTTCCTCGTTTGCGGCTGGCGGGGTGGGATGCAGCATCGACATTCTGACAGCGGTCAGCGCGGGCCCTGACCTCCGGCGCAGAAGAATAACGGGCCTCTGTGACAGGAATCGAAAACTTTCGCTGCAACGAGACAAGGTGCCGGGGAGCGACACGCCGGCATGGGCTCAGAGCCAGTGGCCGTCGCGCCGCGCCTCAGACCGTGCACCCCCTCAGAAGGTGAGCTCCACCAGGTGACCGACGCGGGCGATCTTCATGGCGTTGGTGCCCCCCGTGCGCCCGGAGAGATCGCCCTTGGTCACGACGACGATGTCGTCCGTCTTCAGGAGGCCATGGGATTCCAGTAGTTCGATCATCTCCTTGTTCACCTTGGCATGGTCGGTGGAGGTGACGTCGAAGTTGATCGGATAGACCCCACGATAGAGCGAGAGCCGGCGCCGCGTGGCGAGGTGGCGGGTGAAGGCGTAGATCGGGATGCCGGTATCCATGCGCGACATCCAGAGCGTGGTGGCACCGCTCTCGGTCAGCGCGAGGATCGCGCGCGCTTCCAGACGATTCGCCGCGTAAATCGCCGACATGGCAATGGCCTCGTCGATGCGATCGAAGGCCGTGTCGAGGCGGTAATCCGGCCCCTGTGCATCCCACTCGCGCTCCGTGCCCATGCACACGCGCGCCATCGCCTCCACCGTTCGATCCGGATACTTGCCGACACTGGTCTCGGCCGAGAGCATCACCGCATCGGTGCCATCCAGCACGGCATTGGCGACGTCGAAGACCTCCGCCCGGGTCGGGATGGGGTTCTCGATCATGGACTCCATCATCTGCGTCGCAGTGATGACCACACGATTGAGTTCACGCGCGAGCTTGATGAGCCGCTTCTGGACCGGAGGCAGGGCGCTGTCACCGATCTCCACTCCGAGATCCCCGCGTGCCACCATGATGCCGTCCGAGGCTTCGATGATGCTGTCCGCCGCCTCGATGGCCTCGGCGCGCTCCATCTTGGCGATGATGGCGCAGTTGCCACCCGCCCGCTCGATGAGACGACGTGCCTCACGAATGTCCTCGGCGCTGCGCGGGAAGGAAACGGCGATGTAATCCACGCCCAGCTCCACGGCGTGGCGGAGATCGTTGCGGTCCTTGCGGGTCAGTGCCTTGGCGGACAGCCCACCACCCTCCCGGTTGATGCCCTTGTTGTTCGAGAGCTTGCCGCCGACCACGACCTCGCAGCGCACGGCGGTGTCCACCACCTTCTGCACGCGCAGCACGATGCGACCATCGTCGATGAGCAGGGTGTCGCCCGGACCGACATCGTTCGGGAGTTCCTTGTAGGTCACGCCCACCTGGGTCTGATCGCCGGCATCGTTGGCCAGCGCCGCATCAATGCTGAAGTGGTCCCCTTCCGCAAGTTGAATCGGGCCTTCGCGAAAGCGCGCGACGCGGATCTTCGGGCCTTGCAGGTCGGCCATGATGCCCACCTCTATCCCGGTCTCGGCCGAGATGGCGCGTATCTGCTCCACGCGCCGGGCGTGTTCCTCGGCCGTGTCATGGCTGTAGTTCAGGCGCACGCAATCGCAGCCGGCATCCAGCACCCGTGCCAGGGTGGCCGGGTCGTTGGTCGCAGGTCCCAGGGTGGCGACGATCTTGGTGCGACGCTGGCTGCGTCTCAAGAGAGGGCTCGGCTTGGCGACGCGGGTCATGATTGGGGCTCGTGGCAGGGAAAGGAGTGGATCAATATCCCTCGGAGGGATGCGTGTAACCCGGTGTGGCGCGCGCACGTTCCTCGAGGATGGCTACAGCCGGTAGTGTCTTGCCCTCGAGATACTCGAGAAAGGCACCACCGCCGGTCGAGATGTAGGAGATCCCGCCCGCGACGCCGTATTTGGCGATGGCGGCGAGGGTGTCGCCGCCGCCGGCGAGCGAAAAGGCTGGTGCTTCCGCAATGACCTTGGCCAGGGATTCGGTGCCGCCACCGAAGGCGTCCATCTCGAAGACCCCGAGCGGGCCATTCCACACGATGGTACCGGCCTGACGGAGTGTCTGCGCGATGACGCCCCGGGTCTGTGGGCCGACATCGAGGATCATGTCCTCCGGGCCGACGTCAGCCACCCTCTTCACCGTGGCCGGCGCATCCGCGGCAAAGCGCTCCGCGCAGACCACGTCCACCGGCAGCGGGATCCTGGCACCGGTGCGCGATTCGAGCATGCGCACCGCGGTGGGCAGCAGATCATCCTCACAGAGAGATTTGCCGACGGGATGACCGGCGGCCTTGAGGAATGTGTTGGCGATGCCGCCACCGACCAGCAACACATCCACCTTCGCGCGCAGGGCCTCGAGGATCTCGAGCTTGGTGGAGACCTTGGATCCACCGACCACAGCGACGAGCGGACGGGCCGGGTTGGCCGTGGCGCGCGCCAAGGCCTCGATCTCGGCAATGAGCAATGGTCCGGCACACACATGCGGCGCGTACTTGGCAATCCCGTGCGTGGAGGCCTCGGCCCGGTGCGCCGTGGCAAAGGCATCGTTCACGTAGATATCACACAGGGCGGCCATGCGGCGTGCGAGATCGTCCGAGTTCTTTTTTTCACCGACCAGAAAGCGCGTGTTCTCCAGCAGCACGACCTGACCCGCAGCCACCGTCACGCCGCCGATCCATTCGCCGATGAGCGGAACTGGTGTGCCGAGTTCGCGCGTGAGCCAGTTTGCAACCGGTGCAAGCGAGAGGGTCGAATCCGGGCTGCCCTCGGTCGGGCGACCGAGATGGGACATCACCATGACATGGGCCCCGGAACTCTGCGCCCGTCTGATGGTGGGTAGCGCGGCCCGCAGGCGCGAGTCGTCGCCGATGCTGCCGTCCTCGTTCAGGGGAACGTTGAGATCCTCGCGGATGAGCACGCGCTTGCCCGCGAGGTTGAAATCGTCCATGCGCTGCATGAGGAGATCCTTCATCCTTGGGCTACCGGACTCAGCCGGCGCGCATGAGCGCGACCGTGGTATCGAGCATACGGTTGGAGAAGCCCCATTCGTTGTCGTACCAGGCGAGTACCTTGACCAGGCGCCCGTCGAGCACCTTGGTGAGCGCGGACTCGTAGATGGACGAATGCGGATCGTGATTGAAGTCCATCGACACCAGCGGCTCATCGTTGACCGCGAGGATGCCGGCAAGCGGACCATGCGCGGCGGCACGCAGAACGGCGTCAACCTCGCGCTGGGACGTCTCACGCGCGGCGGTGAAGGTGAGGTCCACCAGCGAAACGTTGATGGTGGGCACACGTACGGCAAAGCCGTCCAGGCGACCGTTCAGCTCCGGCAGCACCAGGCCGACCGCGGCCGCGGCACCGGTCTTGGTCGGGATCATGGATTGGGTGGCCGAGCGCGCGCGCCGCAGATCCTTGTGGTAAACGTCGGTCAGCACTTGATCGTTGGTGTAGGCGTGCACGGTGGTCATGATGCCGTGCTCCACACCGATGGCCTGGTGCAGGGGCTGCACCAGCGGCGCGAGGCAGTTGGTCGTACAGGAGGCGTTGGAGATCACGCTGTGCTCGGCGCGCAGTATCTGGTGATTCACGCCATAGACGATGGTGGCGTCCACGTCCGCCTCGCCGGGCGCGGAGATCACCACCTTGCGTGCGCCCCCAGCGATGTGCGCACCCGCACGGGCCTTGCTGGTGAAAAGCCCGGTGCATTCGAGCACGACATCCACGCCGAGATCGCCCCAGGGCAGGCGGCCCGGATCACGCTCGGACAGCACCCGGATGCGGTCGGAACCGACCACCAGATGATCCCCATCCACGCTCACGGGCAGACCGAAACGGCCGTGTACGCTGTCGTAACGGGTCAGATGGGCGTTGGTGGCGGCGTCGCCCAAATCGTTGATGGCGACGATGGAGACCTCGTCGCGGCGGCGGCCCTCATAGAAGGCGCGCAGCACATTGCGACCGATGCGTCCATATCCGTTGATGCCAACCTTGATCGTCATGGTTCGTCCTTCGCGCGTGGGGAAAGGCTGAATACGAGTTTGAGTAGAAGCCTTCGCGATAGCGGCCGCGGGAATGACCGCTTCAACCGCCAGCGACGGCGAGGCGGGCCAGGGTCTGGCGCACGGCCGCGCAGACGGCATCCACGGTGAAGCCGAGGTGCCCGTACACGGCCTCCGCGGGTGCCGACTCGCCGAAGCGGTCGAGGCCGACCACCACGCCATCGAGCCCCACCCAGCCACGCCAGCCATCACTGCTCGCCGCCTCCACGGCCACGCGCGCACGGAGCCTCGCGGGCAGCACCGCCTCCTGCCAAGCGGCGGGACTTGCACGGAAGGCCTCGACACAGGGCATCGAGACCACACGCGCCAAGACCCCTTCCGCGTCCAGCCGCAGGGCCGCCTGCATGGCGAGTTCCACTTCCGAGCCCGTCGCGATGATGACGGCCTGCGGGGCCGCAGCGGGTTCGTGCAACACATAACCGCCGTGGCGCAGATCACCCAAGCGTGAGTCCTCACGCGGCTGGGTAACGAGGTTCTGCCGGCTGAGCACCAGCGCAGTCGGGCCGTCGCGCCGCTCGATGGCTGCCTGCCAGGCAACGGCGGTCTCCACGGCATCGCTGGGACGCCACAGATGGAGGCCGGGGATGAGCCTGAGCGAGGGCGCGTGCTCCACCGGCTGGTGAGTAGGGCCATCCTCGCCCAGACAGATGGAATCGTGGGTGAGGACATGCACGACCTGGATCCCCATGAGGGCAGCCAGGCGGATGGCATTGCGGGAGTAGTCGGAGAAGACGAGGAAGGTGCCACCCGAGGGCAGCAGCCCGCCGTGCAGGGCGAGGCCGTTCATGAGCGCGGCCATGCCGAACTCGCGCACGCCGTAGTGGAGATAGTTGCCGTCGGCGACAGCCCCCGGGCCGACCACACGCGCACCCTGCCAGAGCGTGCAGTTGGACCCGCTGAGGTCGGCCGATCCGCCCAGCCATTCCGGCAGCAACGGCGCGAAGGCCTCGATGGCGTCCTGCGAGGCCTTGCGGGTAGCCACCTTGGACGCCTTGGCCTGACAGGCGCTTACGAACTTCCGGGCCTGCTCCGTGAAGCCTGCGGGCAGTTCGCCCCGCATCACGCGCCGTTCGAACTCCATCGCCAGTTCGGGATGCGCGCTGCGATAGGCAGTGAAGCGGGCCTCCCAATCGGCGACGGCTCGTGCACCACGTGGGCGGCAGTCGAAGGCGGCGTAGATCTCCGCGGGGATCTCGAAGGGCGGTTGCGTCCAGCCGAGTGCGGCGCGGGTGGCAGCCACCTCCGCACTGCCGAGCGGCGCCCCGTGTGCGGCCTCGCTACCCGCCTTGCCCGGTGAACCGTGACCGATGGTGGTGCGGCAGATGATGAACGTGGGGCGATCCTCATCGGCGATCGCCTGTCTGAGGGCCTCGCTCACCGCAGCCGCATCGTGACCATCGATGGGGCCGATGACCTCCCAGCCGTAGGCCCGGAACCGCGCGGCCGTGTCGTCGGTGAACCAGCCACGCACATCGCCATCGATGGAGATGCCGTTGTCGTCGTACAGCACCGTGAGTCGCCCGAGACCGAGGGTGCCGGCGAGCGCCGCGGCCTCGTGCGAGATGCCTTCCATCAGGCAGCCGTCACCGACGATGCACCAGGTGCGATGGTCGACAATCGTGTGATCCGAGCGGTTGAAATCGGCAGCCAGACGCCGCTCGGCGATGGCCATGCCGACGGCATTGGCCAGACCCTGACCGAGCGGACCGGTGGTGGTCTCCACCCCCGGGGTCAGGCCGTGCTCGGGATGGCCCGGGGTGCGTGAACCGAGCTGACGGAAGCCACGGATGTCATCGAGGGCGAGGTCGTAGCCCGACAGATGCAGCAGCCCGTACAGCAGCATCGAGGCATGCCCGTTCGACAGCACGAAGCGATCACGATCCGGCCAGCGAGGATGGGCGGGGTCGTGCCGCATGACCTCGCACCAGAGCACGCGCGCAAGGTCGGCAAGCCCCATCGGGGCCCCCGGATGACCGGAGTTCGCTGCCTGCACGGCGTCCATGGCGAGCACACGCAGGGCGTCGGCGAGTCGGCGAGGTGCGGGCACGGTGGCTGTGGAAGCGTTCGGTGGGCTGGACATTGGGGCGCTCGGTTTGTCGGCTCGGACGGCTCACTCGGGAGGCACGGTGGCGGGCACCAGCACGGACGCGACCGGTTCTTGCGTACGGCAGCGGCGGGACAGGCCGGAACTGGCACGCCGCTGCAGGCTGCGGCTGCCTGCCGACCCTTCGGGGGCGGGCACGTGGGGTCACGGACCGCAAGCCTTGCATTCTACCTCGGGGGGTCCGCCCGGCAAGCCAAGAACTTCGCGAGACCGTGGCATCGCTGTCCGCCGTTCTCTCGGGATGTGGAAGTCCGGGAACGCCGGGCACGGTTTCGCGTTAGGATGCCGCGCTCCGCGCCTGCGGGTGCGGCTGCTCACCACCCAGCCAGCTCCAAATCCCGACCGGGCTGCAGCGGTCCGGCTCCGGGGCCGAAAGAACAGATGCAAGCGGCCCGCGAATGGGCACTGAACCGATCAGACCCGATCCACGAGGAAATCCCATGTCCGAATACCTCTTCACGTCCGAGTCCGTGTCCGAAGGCCACCCGGACAAGGTCGCCGACCAGATCTCCGACGCCATCCTCGACGCCATCCTCGCCAAATTCCCGGCCGGTCGAGTGGCGGCCGAGACCCTCGTGAACACGGGGCTGGTCGTGCTGGCCGGGGAAATCACCTTCCCCGAGGAACTCTCCATCGATTACATCGGCATTGCCCGGCGCACGATCGAGGAGATCGGCTACGACAACACCGAGTTCGGCATCGATCACAAGGGTTGCGCCGTACTCGTCGCCTACGACAAGCAGAGCCCCGATATCGCCCAGGGCGTGAACAGCGCGAACGACGATCCCCTCGATCAGGGTGCCGGCGACCAGGGTCTGATGTTCGGCTATGCCTGCGACGAGACCGACGTGCTCATGCCGGCCGCCATCCATTACGCCCACAGCCTCGTGCGACGCCAGGCGGAGCTGCGCAAGAGCGGCCAACTGCCTTGGCTGCGTCCCGATGCAAAGTCCCAGGTCACCCTGCGTTATGTCGATGGCCGGCCACACTCCGTGGATACCGTGGTGCTGTCCACCCAGCACGCGCCGGAGATGTCCCTGCAGGGCATCAAGGAGGCCGTGATCGAGGAGATCGTGAAGCCAGTGCTGCCGAAGGAGTTGATGAAGGGCGACATCAAGTACTTCATCAACCCCACTGGCCGCTTCGTGGTCGGTGGTCCGCAGGGCGACTGCGGCCTGACCGGGCGCAAGATCATCGTCGATACCTACGGCGGTTCCGCACCGCATGGCGGTGGCGCCTTCTCCGGCAAGGACCCGACCAAGGTCGATCGCTCGGCCGCTTACGCCGCCCGCTACGTCGCGAAGAACGTCGTCGCCGCCGGGCTGGCCAGCCGCTGTCTGGTGCAGCTCTCCTACGCCATCGGCGTCGCGCGCCCCACCTCCGTGTGGATCACCACCTACGGCACCGGCAAGCTGCCCGACGAGCAGTTGGCAAGGCTGGTCGAATCCACCTTCGACCTCCGCCCCAGGGGCATCGTCGCCATGCTGGACCTGCTGCGCCCGATCTATCGCCAAGTGGCAGCCTACGGGCACTTCGGTCGTACCGAGGCGAGCCTTAGCTGGGAACGCACCGACAAGGTCGACGCGCTGCGCTCTGGCGCCGGGATCTGAAAGCTGAATCGGCTCGGGGACCGGACCGGGGATGTCCGGTCCCTCGGCCCTGTTCGCCTCTGCCCCGCAAGGGCGGGAGGCGAAGTACCCATTTGGCTGCGGCCTTCTGATCTGAGGTTCCCTGATGTCTGCCGTGTCTTTACTGGATGTAGCCTCCGTGGGCGGTGCGGTGCTGCTGGCCGCGGCCGGTGGTGAGGCCTTCTTGCGGGGCGTGCTCGGCGTGGCGGCCTGGCTGCGGCTGCCGAAGCTGCTGGTGGCGACCACCCTCGCCGCCTTCGCCACCTCCTGCCCGGAGTTGGTCGTGTCCGTCTTGGCGGCACTCTCTGGCGAACCGGAGATCGGCCTCGGCAACGTGCTGGGTGCCAACGTGGTGAACCTGACCCTGATCTTCGGTATCGCGCTCCTCATCGCACCGCTGCGGCTGAATCCTGCGGACCTGGGCCGCGACTTCCTGCTGGCGATCGGGATACCGCTGCTCACTGTCGTTCTCGCCCTCGACGGATCGATCGACCGGAGTAACGGCCTGATACTGCTGACGCTCTTCGCCGCATGGTTGGCATTGCTGGTTCGTTATGCCCTGACCGAAGGACGCAGAGTCCACGCAGCGGATCCGAACCCAAGTGTGACGGCCGGACCCGGTATGGCCCTGCTCTATGGCGGCGTCGGACTCGCCTCGCTGCTGCTGAGCGGGCATCTGTTCGTGACCGGCGCGAGCGGCATCGCCAGCGCCCTCGGTATCGCACCCTTCATCATCGGGGCCACGGTCGTGGCCGTGGGCACCGCGATGCCTGAATTCGTCACCATGGTCCTGGCCCGCCTGCGTGGCCAGGACGACGTCGGCGTGGGTACCGCGCTCGGCAGTGTGCTGTTCAACGGGCTCGCCATCGTCGGAACGGCGGCCACCATCCACCCGATCAGCGTGACACCGGCAGCGATGGCCCCTGCCGTGGGCGTGGCCATACTTGCACTGCTGCTGCTCATCCCGGGGCCATCCAGGCTGCTCGGACGGGCACGTGGCCTGCTGCTGCTCGCGACCTATGCTGGGTTCGTGGCCCTGCAACTGGGAGCCAGCTAGCCCACCCCGGGCACTCGCCCCGCCGCGCTGACTATCCTCAGTCGTGTCAGAAGCGGCTCAGGTGTTGTGAACTGACCCAGGTCGCGGCGATCACAATCCGGAACCGTCTGAGGCAGGCCAAAGGTTGCGGCACCCCGGCACGCTGAACTGCAGCCTGAGGCACCGGGCCTTCCGAGGACCACGCGAATGCCCACTGTCTTCCGTGTTGGAGCGCATCGGTTCTTCTTCTATGCCAGTGATCGACATGAACCTGAGCACATCCACGTGGAGCATGAAGACCGGATCGCGAAGTTCTGGCTCGACCCGGTTCGTCTTCAAGGCAGCGGAGGTTTCTCGCGAGTCGAGATCGGCCGCATCGAGAAGCTCGTCAGGAAGCACCAGTCGGAATTGATGGAGGCCTGGAATGACTACTTCCGCGATTGAGATGGAGATCCCCCTCGGTCAAGCCGTGAGGATCACTCAAGTCTCCCTGCACGTCGATCTCACCGACGGGCGGACGATCACGGCGCCACTCGCATGGTACCCGCGTCTGCTGCATGCCACGCCTGGGGAACGAGGGATGTGGCGTTTCATCGGAGGGGGCCGAGGCATCCACTGGGAAGCTCTCGACGAGGATATCAGTGTGGAAGGATTGCTGGCTGGCCGAGCCTCTGGAGAGAGTCAAACCTCGTTCAAGAAATGGCTGACCTCGCGGTCAGGCAGCCGCGGCTGAACGCCAGTCCCGAACATCACATTCATCGACCTGGACCGACAAGCCGATCGACGGTCGCGCTGAGGTCACGCGAGGGGCAGTTGTCCCGAGCGAGAACGAGGCAAGAGGGCCTCCGCGCCCGTGCAGCAAAGGTTCAGGCCCGGTCAGTTGCCGAGCAACTTCTGCAGCCCCTCTTCCACGGCGCGCTTCGCGGCCTCCTCCGGTGTTTCGGGCGCGGGAGGGGGGGCAGCCGAATCCTCGACCGGGGACGCTGGCTCGGCAGCCGGGGCTTCGTCAGCGGGCGGTGCAGGCGCCGCGGGAACGACCTCGGCAGCTCGTGCCGCAGCAGGGGCAGGCTCCGCCACCGGCTCGGCCTCGGCCGCAGGCGCAGCCGGAACCACTGCAGCAGGCTCCGCAACCGGCTCGGCCTCGACCGCAGGCGCAACCGGAACCACTGCAGCAGGCTCCGCCACCGGCTCGGCCTCGACCGCAGGCGTAGCGGGAACGGCAGCAGCAGCCGGCTCCACCACTGGCACGGCCTCGACCGCAGGCGCAGCCGGAACCACCGCAGCAGGCTCCGCCACCGGCTCGGCCTCGACCCCAGGAACGCCTGCGGCAGGCGGTGCCGCGGGCGTGACCTCGCCCGGAGCGACAGCGGGGGCAGGCGGCCGGTCACGACCGAGCAGCGCGGCGGCGCCCGCAGCGGCCGCTCCTGCGGCAGCAGCACCGCCCAGGGTGCCGATGCCAAGCCGGCGCTTCAGTTCATCGGCCGCCTTTTCCTTGAGCAGGCTGCCGAAATCGACCACATAGCGTGGCTCCGCCGGGCGGCCCTTCACGTGGATAGGGATGGGCACGCCGTCCAGCAGCGCGAGTTCCTTGCCGCCCTGGCCTTGTGCGGTGCCGACGAGAGTGGCCCGGAGGTGGTAGTCGATGGTGTCGTTGACGAGGTTGATGACCGTCCCCTGGCCCGAAAGCCGCAAGAGCGGGCTCATCAGGGTGAGGTCATCGTTCGCACACACACCCTGCGTGCAGCGGATCGTCCCGCCGAGTGCGGCGAAGTCGGTGCTCTCCTCTGCCGCTCCGGTGAAGGTGCCGCTCTGGACTGCCCGCAGCAGCTTGCCGATGTTCACGCCCTTGATGGCGCCGTCGCGGAAGTCGATCCGGATCTCGCCGGTCAGCGAGCGCGTGAGCGCCTCGGTCGTGGCCCCACGCGCCGTGAGCGCCAGCGTCACATCACCGCGGCCACGCAGGCGGCTCTTGCCCTGCAGGTCCTGCAACAGAGGCTCGGCCTGAACCCCGGTGAGACGACTGTCGATGCCGAGCACCGGGACATCACCGGTGGCGTCGATCGCAATCTTGCCCTCGTAGCGACCCTCGTAGAGCTTCGCGGTGAGTGGTTCGGCCACGATGCGCCCATCGCCGGCCTTGATGCTGAGCACCACTTCGCTGAGTGAGAGCCCCGAAACGCGCAACTGGCCGATGCGAGCCTCACCATCGAGCACGAGCCCGCGCAGGTCCTCGATTGGGATCTCGGTGGCCGCGCCCGCCGCCGCCGCCTCAGGGGTTGCCGCCGCACGCTCACCTGGAGGCAGGTAACGATCCACGTCGAGGCGATCAGCCGCGAGCCTGAAGCTGGCATCCGGGCCCTGCAACCGCCGCAGGGCCATGTTCCCCGTGATACGCGCGCCATCCAGTGACAGTGCGAGATCCGTCACCTCGACGGACTCGCCCACGGTACGGGCGGCGAAGCTGAGCCCGACCGCCGTCAGGGCCTTGGCATCCGCCATCGGCGGCAGACCCTGTCCCAGCGTGCCCAGCACCTCGCGCAGGTTGAAGACGGGGGCATCCAGGCGTGCCTCGAGGGACTTGAGCCCCAAGGTGCCCTGCCCCACGCCCGCGGCCTCGAGCGCGCCCGTGATGTTCATGCCGAGACCGCTCAGGGAGAGGTCATCGATCTGGTAATCGCCGGCCACGGTATCAGCCGCCAGATTCGCGCTCAGGCCGAGTTCGAGAGGCCCTTGTCCGGCCCGCGGGGCGGCGAGCCCGGCTTGGAGTCTGAGTGGCGAGACGCGCACGCGCGCACCCTCCCGCTGTACCGGCAGGTTCAGCGTGAAACGCTCCAGGCGCTCGCCGAGCTCCGCCTGACCGAAGGCCGCGAGCAGGCGCTGTGGCCGCTCACCCGTGACCGTTAGCGTGCCCGTCAGGGCGTCATCGTCGCCCGTCACGCTGCCGCCGGCGCTGATGCCGGGCAGCCGCAGGTCGAGTTCCTTCACGCCGAAGCGCGCCTCGGCCGGCGCGAGATCGAGGATCCCCTTTGCAGCGAAAGGGGAGTCACCGCCCGCCGCGAGGCTCGCCGCAGCCTGGGCCAAGGGGTCATCCGGCCGACCCGACAGTGCCCCGGCGACCGCGAGCAGCGCGGAGAGGTGTGACCCTTCGGCGCTGACCGCCCCCTTGACGACCGGCGCGTCGCGATCGAGCCCCGCCACCGCCAGGTCGCTGACAGTGAACTTCGCGCCGAGGAGTTCGGCGTTCAGATGCGGCACGGTCAGCGCGGTGCCGTTACGTTCGATGGACAACTGCGAAGCGACGTTGAAGGGACGCGGGACATCCTGCTTTGCCAGCACGCCACCGATGGCCGCGACGGGTAGTTCACCAGCCAGCCCGGCCGCGCCGACGGCACGCAACAGGGCCGGCAGATCCGGACCCTGGGCATTCAGATCTGCCCCGATTACAGCCCCGGTCTGGGCCGCCTTGCCCTCGATCCGGGCACCCAGCATGCGGAGCGAGAACTGCGGCACATCGAAGCGACCCGCACGCGGATCGATATCGGCCGCGAGTTGGGCCTCGAAGGCCCGCTCCGGCAGGCGCGCGAGGTCGGCTGCAAGCTCTGGATCCGCGAAGGCGCGGAAGAGCACGGCCAGATCGGGGCCAGCGGCCGTGAGACGCCCGGAAACGGCCGGCGCCTCTCCCTCACGCAGGCCCGCCGTGACCTCTGCATCGAGGCTGTGCTCTAGACCGCTGACCTTGAGCCCCGTGATCTCGATTCGCTGGCCGCCATCTGCCGCCACGATATTCGCCTCGGCGTCGATGCGAGCGCGCCCCTCCGGCAGTTGCTCACCCGCGAGATCGATCCCGAAGTTCAGGGGCCGCAACTCGAAGCGCTGTGCGGCCAGATCGTGCAGCACGGTGCCTTGCAGCGAGAAATCACCCGATAGCGCCGGCTGCGAGGCCTCGATGTGGCCACCCGCGGTGAGCGGAACGGGTTCGCCAGCGGCCAGCGCACCGGTGCGCACAGCGAAGCCGCTCAGCACGAAGCGGCGCTGCTGCTGACGGTCATCGAAGGTGAGCTCGAGATTGGTGATCTCGGCGCCACCGATGGCGATCACGGCGAAGGGCAGCGCGGCTCCGGTGGTCGGGGTCGGTGCGGCTGCCGGGGTCGGAGCAGGCGCACCGGCGCCGGATGCCGCCGCCGGCGTCGCCCCGGTGAGGTCCTGCCAGTTGCTGACCCCAGCCTCATCGACCGCGAGGTTGATGACCGCACCATCCAGACGCACGGTGTCGAGTTCGAGCCGGGAGCGCAGGAGCGGCAGCAGGCGTGCCCGCACCGCGACCCGGTTGGCCTTGAGGAAGGGCTCGGGGCCGAAGCCTGCGGCATTGCCGATCTCGATGCCATCGGCCACCACACCCACCCACGGGTAGAGGCTGAGTTCGACCTGGCCAGTGAGCCTGAAGCTGCGGCCGAGTCCCTGTTCGACCGCGGCGGTGATGCGCTCACGATGGGCGTTCGGATCGAAGGTGACGACGAACAGCACGAGCCCCACCACCAACAGCGCGACAAGGGCCGACACGAACAGCAATACGCGCTTCAACCAGAGCATGGGCTTCTCCGCAGTAGACCCGGGCTGCCCGGGCGAAGTGGCAGCGACACCGTGGCCGATTGTGCAAGCATGCACTGTAGCCGGGCCATCCGCATCCCGTGACCGGCTAGCCGGGGCGGTACCGCGCCCCGGCCGCGATGCGCCGGCGGGCGGCCAGTGCCGCCTCCCGCACCCGAACCGGCGCCGTCCCGCCGTAGTGGGCGCGCGCCGCCACCGAGCCGTCGAGCGTGAGCACCTCGCGCACGTCCTCGTCGATGACCGCCGAAAGCGCCCGCAGGCGCTCCAGCGGCAAGGCGGCGAGGTCGAGCCGCTCGGCCTCCGCCATGGCCACGGCACGCCCCACGATGGCATGTGCATCGCGGAAGGGCACCCCCCGACGCACGAGGTAGTCTGCGAGGTCGGTGGCCGTGGTGAAGCCGGCCACGGCCGCCTCGCGCATGCGCTCACGGCGCACACCGATGGCAGGAATAAGATCGGCGAAGGCGCGCAGACAGCCATGCAGCGTATCGATGGTGTCGAACAGCGGCTCCTTGTCCTCCTGATTGTCCTTGTTGTAGGCGAGCGGCTGCGACTTCATCAGCGTCAGCAGCGCCAGCAGGTGACCGAAGACACGGCCGGTCTTGCCGCGCACCAGCTCCGGAACATCGGGGTTCTTTTTCTGCGGCATGATCGACGAGCCGGTGCAGAAGGCATCGGCCAGTTCGATGAAGCCGAAGGCCTGCGAGGACCACAGCACCAATTCCTCGCTGAAGCGCGACAGGTGCATCATCAGGATGGCCGCAAAGGCGGTGAACTCGATGACGAAATCGCGATCGCTCACGGCATCGAGGGAATTGGCGGCCACCCGGGCGAAGCCGAGCTCTGCGGCCACGGCTTCGCGATCGATGGGGTAGCTCGTGCCGGCCAGGGCGGCGGCACCGAGCGGCAGTTCGTCCGCACGCGCGATGCAGTCCGCGAGGCGGGCGCGGTCGCGCGCGAGCATCTCGAACCAGGCGAGCAGATGATGACCGAAGGTCACGGGCTGGGCGGCCTGCAGGTGGGTGTAGCCGGGCATCACGGTCGCGGCCTCGGCCTCGGCACGGTCCACCAGCCCGTGCATCAGCGTGACGAGCCGTGCATCCAGTTCGCTCGCCGCCTCCTTGAGGTACAGGCGCACGTCGGTGGCGACCTGATCGTTGCGCGAGCGCCCGGTGTGCAGCCGCTTGCCCGCCACACCGATGCGCTCGGTGAGTCGCGCCTCGATATTCATGTGCACGTCTTCGAGGGCGACGGACCACTCGAAGCGGCCGCTTTCGATCTCGTGGCGTATGGCGGTCAACCCGGCCTCGATGGCAAGCAGATCCTCATTGCCGAGCACGCCGATGCGCGCGAGCATGCGCGCATGGGCGATGGAACCGCGAATGTCCTGGGCATAGAGCCGACGATCGAAGCCGACCGAGGCCGTGAAGGCCTGCACGAAGGCATCAGTGGATTCGTTGAAACGCCCGCCCCAGGGGGATGCGGGGGGGTGACCGGTGGGGTCGGACATGCTGCGGGCTTCCTGAGGGGTGACTGTGTGCGAGCGGGGGCGCGCCCCGCATGAGGGCCGCGGATTATAGCGAAGGGGGAGCGGTGGACCCGGTTGCACCAACACGGGCAGACGGGCCGGCCGTGTTGGCGCTGCTGCCGGACTTCTGCGCCCGAGATGCCGTCTTCGGTGCCGTGCTGCTTGGCGAGTTGCTCGCCGTGATGGTCACACTGGCCGAGTGGCGCCCGGGTGCCGCACTGCTCACGCCGCTCGCGCTCAACTCGCTCTTCGTGCTCTGGGTGACCCTCTTTTCCTGTGCGCTCCTGTGCTGGCTCGGGCGACACCTCGCTTACTTCGGGGCGGTCGCGACCTTCCTGCTGGCCTGGCTCGGGATTCTGTTGGTCTCGTGGGTTCTGTCCGAACTCGCCTGGCTGCTCGCCGGCGACCCGCTCCTGGGCAGCGCAGCGGCAGACAGCGGCCGCGATTTCTTCCTGCTCCGGAACCTGGGACTCACCGGCCTCATCGCGGCCATTTCGCTGCGTTACATCTACGTACAGCAGGCATGGCGACAACAGGTGCTCGCCGGCGCGGAGTCGCGCATGGCGGCCCTGCAGGCGCGTATCCGCCCACACTTCCTCTTCAACAGTCTCAACACCATCGCCGCCCTCGTGACCTCGGAGCCGACGCGGGCGGAGGGCGCGGTCGAGGATCTCGCGGATCTCTTCCGTGCTGCCCTGGCGGCACCCGAGGACCTCGCCCCGCTGGCCGACGAACTGCTGCTCTGCGAGCGCTATCTCGCCCTCGAGGCCCTGAGGCTCGGTGAACGACTGCAGGTGCGGTGGACCCTGGCCGAAGACCTGCCCCGGGAGGAGCCCGTGCCGCCACTCATCCTGCAGCCCCTGCTCGAGAACGCCATCTATCACGGGATCGAGGGACTGCCGGCGGGCGGGACGGTGCAGATCACGGGGCTGGTCGTCGGAGGGCGAGTGCGCTTCACCATCGAGAATCCCTGCGTTGCGGAACTACCGGCGGCCGGCATGGCAGAGGACCGCCGGCCATCCGCATCAACCTCGCGCCCCCATCTCGGGATAGCGCTCACGAACATTCGTGATCGCTTGTCTGCCCACTACGGCGCTCGCGGTGGGCTCGAGGCCGTCCGCCTAGAGGGGCAATTCCGCGCCACGGTCTGGTGGCCAGCCGGGGAGGGGGCACGTTGAGGACCGGAGCCCATTCATGCGCGTACTGATCGTCGATGACGAACCGCTGGCCAGGCGCCGACTCTGCTGCCTGGTGCGAGAACTTGGCGGTCACGAAGTGATTGGCGAGGCGGCGGACGGCGACAGCGCCCTCGCCGAGACCAATCGGCTCATGCCGGAGGTGGTGCTCATCGACGTGCGCATGCCCGCACGCGACGGCCTCAACGTGTGCGAGCAACTCCAGCGGCTGGCGGTGCCGCCCGTAGTCGTTTTCGTCACGGCCTTCGCCAATCACGCCGTGGCCGCCTTCGATCGCGACGCCGTCGATTACCTGCTGAAGCCGGTCCGGCGTGAACGGCTGGCCGAGGCGCTGGTGCGGGCCGAGCGACGCTGGCTCACGCGGCAGGGTGCGGCGCTGGCGGCGACCACTGAAGTGCGTTACCTCTCATCGACGCTGCGTGGCGCGCTGCGCCGGGTACCGATCGCCGACGTGCGCTACCTGCAGGCTGACAACAAGTACGTAACCGCCCATTGGCCCGGTGGCGAACTGCTGATCGAACAGTCGCTGAAGGCCCTGGAGGGGGAGTACGCGGATCTGCTGCTCAGGATCCACCGCCACACGCTGGTCGGCATGCGGCATGTCAGCTCCGTCACACGCGACGACGAAGGCAATAGCTGGCTGCACTTGCGCGACATGCCAGCCCCACTGCCCGTGAGCCGCAGGCTGGTGGCCGAGGTGAGGCGGCGGCTCAGGATCGTCTGAACCATTCGCACCGCGGACCGCAGCGCCCGCATCACCTCGTCATCCCCGCACCACCCCGTCATCCCCGCAGCACCCCGTCATCCCCGCGCAGGCGGGGATCCAGTGTCGTTGTGGCGTCGCTGCGGAAGGACTGGATTCCCGCCTGCGCGGGAATGACCAAGGACTCGGCCGTCACCTCCTCCCACCCGAACGTCCTCGCCCCCGTCCCCGACAAGGACACTCGCGGGCAGGCTGCATGTGGTGCGGATTCAGGCGCCTCAGAGCAGATTGGTCAGCGTCACCTGATCCGGCAGGCCGGTCACGGGGAGTTTCTTCGCGGCCTGGAAGGCCTTCATCGCCTCGATGGTCGCCGCGTCGTAGTCACCGCCGAGTTCTCCCGTGTAGTGACCGCGCAGTTGTAGCCGTTGCTGGATCCGCTTCACCACCTCGCGATAGACCACCACGCTCTGCTCGCCGACGGTGGCAGTGACCAGTTCCGAGGATTCGACGAGACGGGCCCCACGCAGCGATTCGGTGATGCGAAAGGCTGCGGTGTGGAAGCTCTGCGCCGGATCCCGACGGCATTCACTCGAGATGGCCGCGAGCAGCAACTCGGTACCCTGCCAAGGCGCGATGTCGTAGGTGGCGGTCTCGCTCTGATTGAGCGCCGTCAGGTAGCCGTCGAGCCAGCCGGCCAGGCTCACGAACTCCGGGTTGCGCGCCTGCTGGGCCGTGAGGAAGGTCTGGCAACTGGCCCGCCCGCCGCCCTTGACCATGAAACGACCCTCGCCGTCTGCGGCCGGGCATACGTTACCAGCGAGCAGCAGAGACACGGTGACAAGGGAGCGCGCGCGGACGGGGGCTTGCATGCGGGGAACTCGCAGGACTGGGCAGGGCGGAGATTGTGCAGCGGCTGCAGGCCCGCGGCCAACCGCCGCTCAACCCGACGGCAACCGGGCCAACGGCAACCGGGCCAACGGCAATCGGGCCAACGCCAGCCGGATCAACAAAGGCCGAGCCCGACCGGTGCTGCGAACACCGACCGGGCTTGGTCCGAACGCCCCGGGATCAGCCCGGGCTGCGACCTCTCAGGCCGCGCGGCGACGCATCCGCATGAGGCTCAGCATGGCACCACCGAACAGCCAGGCAGCGGCCGGGACCGGGACCACGGTGATGCGGCCCTCGGTCTGACCGTAGCGGGCAGCAGTGATGTTGCCGCCCAGCTCCAACGTGATGAAGCCGATGAGTGCATCGGCGTAACCCATGCTGAGCGTCCGCCGGGTGGCCGTACCGAAGTTGTAGCCATCGGGGGTGCCGGCACCGGCGAGGAAGCTGTTGGTGGCGATGTCGAAGTTGCCGGTGAAGTCGGTGTTTTCACCAAGACGCCAGACCAGCGTGCCGTCGGCCAGACGGATCTCGCGCAAGCGGCTGCCGGCGGCGGCGGTCCGGTCGTAGCTGAAGCTGAAGCCTGAGATCTGCGGGAAACGGCCATCGCCGCCGACCCCGGTGACGGGGTTGATGCGCGAAACACCGTTCTCCAGGGCCGCGACCAGCGTGGCGACATCGACGTTGCCGATCACGGCCGTGGTGTTCGCGAAGGGCAGCACGGCGACCGCCTCACCCTGGGTGATGATCCCGTCCTGGTTGTTGTCGAGGTCCTCGCGGATGCCACCGCTGTTCTGCAGGCCGATGAGGAAATTGCCTGGCGTGAGGGCAGTACCACCCGCACGCTGCACGGCCCAGAGCTGGGCATCGGCCACCAGATTGCCGAGATTGGTCTCCTGCTGGCGGATGATGCGCGGGCCGTTGGTGTTGCCCTGGCTGTGTTCGAGGAAGACCTCCGTGGTGCCGATCTGCTGGGCATTGGCCGCCGTGATGGCCGCCTGCACGGGGGCGATGACCGAGCTCTGCAGCACCGGATCGGCCGTCACGCCCGCCGGTGAGGTCGGGGTGCTCTGGTCGACCAGCACCGGATTGCCGGAGACATTCACCACCTCGCCGTTGGCATCGAACTCGACATCGAGCTGGCCGACGTAGAGGTAGTCACCGGCCGTGGTGACCACGGCCACATTGCGCCCGTCGGCGTCCTGCGCCGTCACGGGGTAGGGCCCCTGGCGCTGAGCCACGGTATTGCGGGCGTTGTCGCTGTTGATGAGCAGCTCGGAGCCGCCACCTGAGATGACGACGTCCACGCCGCGCAACTGCGAGATGAGGTTGATCTCGTTGCCGATGGCCTGCAGGTGGGTGGACAGGATGATCTTGGTGATGCCGGCACCTTTGAGGGCGTCGATTTCGGCCTGGGCGGCAGCGACCGCCGACGTGACCACGACATTGCCCGGGTTTGATACCTGCGGCAGGGTCTCGGTCATCAGACCAATGATGCCGTACTGCTGCGCGCCGCGAGTGATGATGGTGCTGGAGGCGATGCGGCCGGCGTCACGCAGCGTCTGCAGGCTGGCCTCACCGCTGAAGTTGAGGTTGGCCCCGAGGAAGGGTGCCGGCGTGGTGGTCAGGCCCGGCCGGGTGTAGTTGTTGTAGAAGCTGATGAAGTCTGCAAGCACCGCCGGCCCGAAGTCGAAATCGTGGTTGCCGAGGGTGATGGCGTCATAGCCGATCTCGCGCAGCGCGATGGCGTCGAAGTAAGTGCGGCTGCCGAGCGGGCCGGAGTACAGACTCGCGTTGAAGGCGAGGCCGGGCAGGATGTTGTCGCCCGAGGAGATGGTCAACTGGTCGCGACCCGCGCTGGCCGCGCGCATGGCATTCAGCGTGGTCTGGAAAAAGGCCACCCCGCCGAAACCGGTGTTGTTGATGAGGCGGGATTCGCCGTCATTGTTGTGGAAGATGGTGAGGCTGGCGGCGTGGGCCGTGCTGGCGGCCAGCGTGATCGCGGCGGCGAACACGGTGCGCGTGAAGATGCGGGAGTTCATGGGTGGTCGTCCTCGGGCTCGGGATTCTGGATCTGGCAAGTGGCCCGCCAGGCGCCCCCGGCGCGAGGTCCTGCTGGCGAGAGGCCCCGAAGGCTACAGCCCGAATGTTGCAGTTTTGTGACGGCGCGCACAGACCGACGGCGCGAAGGTGCCCGATTGCGCGGCCCGATAGCCGATAGCCGCACCCGGCACCCGACTCAGGCCGCCGGCGCGAGGGCCGCGGCCTCCCGAGCCGCCGCCAGGGCCGCCAGGCGCCCGATCACTCCGTACACGTAGAAGCGGTTGATGCGGGCCTCGGCACCGGCATCGGGATCGGGGCAGTTGCAGGCATCGGCGAAGGCCAACGGCTCGAAGCGCATGCCGGGGGCATTGAGGTTCTCGCTGGCGCTGCGCTCGGTGTGCACCCGGTAGAAGCCACCCACCACGTGGTGATCGATGAGGTAGACCACCGGCTCCGCCGACGCCTGCTCGGCCCCCCAGCGCTCCACCGTGTAGACGCCCTCCTGGATGATGACGTTGCGGATCGGCTGGCCTTCCTTGGTGGCGGCCATGCGCGTGCGCTGCTTGCGATTGAGCTCCAGCACATCATCCGGGCTGCGCGCCGTCATCACGCCCATGCCGTAGGTACCCGCATCCGCCTTGATGAACACGAAGGGCTCACGCTCGATGCCATATTCGCGGTACTTGGCCGCGATCTCGTTGATGAGGCCGGCAACGTTGGTCTGCAGGCAATCCAGCCCGTGGCTCTTGAGGAAATCCACCTCGCCGCAGTTGCGGAAGAGCGGATCGATGAGCCATGGGTCCATGCCGATGTGGGCCGCGAGGCCTTGGGCGACACTGAGATAGTGGCGGAAATGCGTGGACTTCAGCCGCTTGCTCCAGCCGAGGTCCAACGCCGGGGCCAGGTATTGTGCAAGGCCCTCGAGGATCGGGGGGCGGCCGCCCGAGAGGTCGTTGTTGAGCAGCACCAGGCAGGGCTCGAAGGTGCCTGCACGCAGGCGATCACCGTGGCGTTCGATACGTTCGATCATCACCCGTCGACCCGAGGGCGGCTCCACGGTGAGCGGCAGCTCGAGTTCGGTCGAGAACGAGGCCACGCGCACTTCGCAGCCGCTGGCCTCCAGCAACTCGACCAGCGTAGCCACGCTTTCGAAGTAGAGCAGATTGCGGCTGTGATTCTCCGGCACCAGCAGCACCCGGCGGATGCTCTGCGGGTAGCGTTCCAGGGCCGCCTGCAGCGCCTGCACGCAGAGCGCCTTCCCGGCCGGATTCAGGTTGTTGAAGCCGGCGGGAAAGAGGTTGGTGTCCACCGGTGCGATCTTGAAGTTCGCGTTGCGAACATCGACCGAGGAATAGAAGGGTGCGGGCGTGCTGCGCCATTGGTCGCGCAACCAGGCCTCGATGGCCGGTGCCTGCTCCAGCAGATGCGACTCCACGGCATGGGGTGGGCCGACCTGAGCGGTACACAGGGACGGGACGGGGCTGTCGATGGACAGGGTCATACGCATGCTCCGGGTCACTGGGCCGGCCTTATAGCACGATGAGCCGGCGGGGTCGGGCGTGGGTCCCGGCGGGTGGCCGGTGGCGGGCGACTCAGGTCGCCGTGGCCAAGTCGCCATACAAGGCCTGCAAGGCGGCGAGGGCGGCGAGCGCAGCCGTCTCGGTGCGCAGGGTGCGCGGCCCCAGCGTGACGGTCTGGTAACCCGCCTTCCCGGCCGCCTCCAGTTCATGCGCGGCGAAGCCGCCCTCCGGCCCCACCAGGAGCGTGATGGCGGGCAGCGGGCGAGCCAGTGGCGGCAATCCATTGCGCGTGCTGAGCGCCAGCAGCAGGCCACACGCGGGGCGCGGACCGGCGAGCCAGGCGGGCAGCAGCATCGGCTGCACCACCTCCGGCAGGTGGTTCCGGCCGCATTGTTCGCAGGCGGCGATCACGATCCGGCGCCAGTGCTCAAGGCGGCGTTCGGTATGCTCGCCACCACGCAGATTGATTACCGTGCGCTCGGCCACCACCGGCACGATGCGCGTCACACCCAGTTCCACGGCCTTCTGCAGGGTGTAGTCCATGCGTTCACCGCGTGAGATCCCCTGCACCAGGGTGACAGCGAGCGGGCTTTCGCGTTCGATGGCCCGCTGAGCGTTCACCTCTACCCGAGCGCCCTTGCGATGGACGCTCAGCAGACGCGCAGGGTACTCGCCACCTCGGCCATCGAAGAGCAGCAGCTCGGCACCTGGCCTCAACCTCAGCACCGAATGCACGTGATGAGCTGCCTCATCGGGCAGATCCGCCTGAGCCTCTGGCAAGAGCGGCGTATCAACGAATACTCGCGGGATGCGCACGGAATACCTCTCAGTCGGCCGTTGCGAGATCGATGCCCTCGCGGGCGACCGCGACCATCAGATCGATGTCGTCCTCGCTCACCACATAGGGCGGCATGAAATAGACAACCGTCCCGAGCGGGCGCAGCAGCACGCCACGCGCGAGGGCATGCCGGTAGATGCGCAGACCCCGCCGTTCACGCCAGTCATAAGGTGCGCACGTCTTGCGGTCTCGTACCAGATCGATGGCCGCGATGAGTCCGGTCTGCCGTACGTCACTCACGTGGGGATGATCCGCCAGCGGCGCCAGACGCTGCGCGAGGTGTCGGGCGAGCAGGCGGTTACGCTCCAGCACCGGCTCGGCCGCGAATATATCGAGGGTGGCGACAGCCGCCGCACAGGCCAGTGGATTACCGGTGTAGCTGTGGGAATGCAGGAAGGCGCGGCCCGCGCGCCAGTCGTCGTAGAAGGCCTGGTAGACCGCATCGGTGGTGAGCACCGCCGCGAGCGGCAGGTAGCCGCCCGTAAGCCCCTTCGACAGACACAGGAAATCGGGTGTGATACTGGCCTGTTCACACGCGAAGAGCGTACCTGTGCGCCCGAATCCGACGGCGATCTCGTCGGCGATGAGATGCACGCCGTAGCGACGACAGGCGGCCGCGGCCAGTTCCAGATAGCGTGGGTGATGCATGCGCATGCCGCCGGCGCACTGCACCAGTGGTTCGACGATGAGGGCGGCGTATTCTTCCGCGCGCTCGGCGAGCCGGGCCTCGAGCGCGGCGGCGGCGGCGATCGCGGCCTGTTCCGCGTTCAGGCCCGGTGCCGCAGTCGAGGCCTCGGGCGAGGGCAGGAAATCCACCGCCATCAGGAGCGGCGCGTAGGTCGCGCGATAGATGTCCACACCGCCCACGGCAAGCGCCCCCAGGGTCTCGCCATGGTAACTGTGAGTGAGCGCAAGGAAGCGCTTCTTTCCGGGACGGCCGGCGTTCTGCCAGTAGTGGAAGCTCATCTTGAGCGCTACTTCGATCCCGGATGAACCGTTGTCCGCATAGAAGCAGCGCACCAGGCCCGGCGGGGTGAGTGCGACAAGACGTTCGGCGAGTTCCACCGCGGGGGCGTGGGTGAAACCCGCGAACATCACCTGCTCGATTTGCGTGAGCTGACTGGCCACGGCCCGGGAGATGCGCGGGTTGGCGTGACCGAAGAGGTTCACCCACCAACTGCTGATGGCGTCGAGATAGCGACTGCCATCCACACCGATGAGCCAGGGGCCCTCGCCGCGGGCGATGGGCACCAGCGGGACTTCCCCCGCATGATCCTTCATCTGCGTGCAGGGATGCCACAGGCAGGCGAGGTCGCGCGCGCGGAGCGCCGCTGCCGCACGCATGGGGTGCGCGGCTTCAGGGCTGGGTTCACCGGGCTGCATGGACGCGATGCACTCGGCAGCTTCGGGCGCGGTGGAACGGGGACGCAGGAATTATCGGGGCGTCGGTTTGGGAGTCACTCGGTGCTGGCGCAATAGAGATCTGCCACACCGTGGCCGTCTGCCAGCGGTGGTAACCGCGCCGGCGATGACTGCGGCTCAGACGGTGCCGCCGGAGACGATCTCCAGCGCGGGGCGCTGATTGGCGAGGGCAGCGATGAGTTGGTCCTCGAGCTCGATGCGCTCGGCCAGCCGCTCACCAAGCACGGATAACGCGGCCGGTAGTCCGGGAGGAAGGGCTTCATCCTCGCGCATGTCGTAGCGCTCGGTGAAGTCCACCACCTCGCTCGTGATCTCGGCAATGCGCGGATAGTTGCGCAGGGCGACCTCGAGCACACTTCGCCGGCGTTCGGTGCCGTCGGCCACTCGGGCGTAGAGACCGAAGTGCGCCGAGGCGATGTAGTCCGTGAGCACCTGCCGAAACTCCTCGAAGTCCGCACGATCCGGAGGCGTGTGGTAGGGCTCGACCCCGGAGACACGACACAGCAGGACCAGCATCTCCTGGCGCTCGGCCAGCATGTGCTCGATGACTTCGCGGGTCTGGCCGCGACGATCGGTTTCGGTAGCGCTCATGGGTGTCTCCCGTGCGACTGGCTGGCGCGCGTGATGGCGCGCTTCTGTCATCGGATGATTCCACAGTTTCTTGACCGGGTCATGACCCGCAGCAGCCGGCGGATGGCCACTCCCGGCCTGCGCCGGTGTGGTCCGGGCGCGCCGGCGGGCAGCCAAAGGATGCTTGAATGCGGTCGCTATACTGCCGGCGTGAACATTCCCGGCTACCAGATCATCGCGCCGATCGGTCAGGGCGGCATGGCGACGGCACTGCTTGCCGTGCAGACATCGCTCGGGCGCAAGGTGGTGTTGAAGCTGCTCGACGCCCGCGCGAGCATCGGCTCGGAGACCGTCGAGCGCTTCCTTAACGAGGGGCGCCTTGTCGCCTCGCTGTCACATCCGAACATCGTCCACGTCTACGACGTCGGCATCGCCGATGGTCACGTGTACCTGTCGATGGAGTACATCGAAGGCGGGGATCTGAAGGCGCGTCTTGGTCAGCCACTGCCCCCGCGCGAGGCGCTGGAGATCATCCGTCAGGTGGCCCTGGGCCTCGAAGTCGCCCACCGCGCCGGCATCGTGCATCGCGACGTGAAGCCGGCGAACATCCTCTTCCGCAAGGACGGCACCCCGGTCCTCTCCGATTTCGGCATCGCCAAGCGGCTGACGGTCGATCAGGAACTGACTTCCACCGGCGTCTTCCTCGGTTCGCCGAACTACATGGCACCGGAGCAGGCGCAACAGGGTGCAGTGGACGGACGCGCGGACATCTACGCGCTGGGCGTCCTGCTCTGCGAGATGCTGACGGGCGCGAAACCCTACCAGTCGGACTCCGTGCTGGAAGTCATCCTGAAGCATCGCAACGAGCCGGTGCCGCGGCTGCCGGGCGAGCTCGCGGCCTACCAACCGCTGCTCGATCTCATGATGGCCAAGAACCGCAACCAGCGCTTTCGCGACTGCGACAGCATGGTGCACTACATCCGCGAGATTCAGGGACGCGAGAGCCCGACCCTGACGGCCCTGCCGCAGAGCCTGCCGGCAGGTGCCCGCCGCCCGCACAGCCTGAGTCTCACGCAGTCACGAGCCATGGCCGGACGGCGCCTGCCAAGGGTGCTGGTCGTTGGCCTGGTGGTGTCGCTCGGCTTCTTTCTGGGGGTCGAGGGCGCGGCCTGGGCACTCCTGCCTCCGTCCACGGATCGACTGGCGCGCGCCACGGTGAGGGCGAGCCTCCCCGTCGATCCGCCCGCGCCACCGCAGGGGACCGTGGCGCCACCGGAGATCATCGAGGCACTGGTCTGGCTGGGCAAGAAAAGCCTCCTGGAACATCGCCTGACCGACCCACCCCAGGACAACGCCTACCACTACTTTGCGCGCCTGCTGCATCTGGATCCCAAGCATCCGGAGGGGCTGGCCGGCATGCGGCGCCTGGCTGAGCGCTTCATCGTCCTGGCCGAACGCGAAATCGCCAATGGCAATTTCGTCCTGGCACAGGACTATCTCAACATCACGGAGCACCTGGACCCGGGCAACCCGGCCCTCGTGACGCTGCACCAGCGCCTGGAGGCGACGGCCAACGACGGCTGGTTCGGCTGGCTGGCAGACGGGCAGCGCTGAACTCCGCCTGAAACCCGCGCACTCCCGGCATCCCCGCGCCATCCCGGCATCTCCGCCGCAGGCGGGGATCCAGTCCTTTCGCAGCGACAGCGTGATGACCCTGGATGCCCGCCTCCGCGGGCAAGACGGAGGGAGTGAAGATTCGTCACTCCCACGGTGGCGGAACTGCGATGCGCCGGTCGCTCAGGGCCCGGGGCGGGCGGGCGTGTCGGTGGGGGCGTCTGTGGCAATCCCTGCGGGGGGTGTGACCGACCCGGGAGCCTCCGGCACCGGGACTGCCGCGGGCAGCAGGGCGTCCACCATGGCGCGCACCGCCGCGAGCTGCGCGGCATCGAAGCGCTCCAGCACCTCGCGCGCCCGCTCGCGCTCATCGACGGGCGTCGCTGCTCCTGCGCCGGCATCCGCGACGCCGGCAGCGGCATCCGTGGCCTCCGCCTCGGCCAGAGCGGCGTCGGCGGCCGCTGCCACCGCAGTGTCGGGCGCATCCGCGCGTCCCGGCGTTGCCGCCGGCGACCCCGCGGCCTGCGGGCCGCCCCCACCCGCGACGGCGATCGCCTCAGCGCGCAGGGCTGCGCGCCGGTCTTCGGTAACGGGCACGGCCGTATCGTCCACGAGTTGCCCGCGATGAAAAACGAGCACGCGCGGGCCGCTCGCCCGATCCGAGCGATACCAGCCCGGCGGCTGGCCCGAGAACTGGGTGGTGCCGGTGCGGGGGTCCTGCCACTGGTAGAGGAGCTCGCCGCTGACCGGACTCGAGAGGCAGAGCAGCACAGCCCACAAGGCACAAGGGCCTGAGCGCGGTGGCGGAAGCAGGGTGGCAGGGGGCATGGGCTCGAGTATAGCCGCGCCCCGCCGCTTGCCCGGCCGGGGCGGCCGCGCGGAGGAGAATTGCGCCGCCCGCGTCGCGCCCCTACATTCGCGCGCCTGCTCGCCTTCCGGAAGTCTGCCTCATGGTCACCAGTACCGAACGCATCCGTACCTTCCTGCGAAGCCTGGCGGCGCGCGAGGCGCGCTTCCTGCGCTTTGAGCTGCCGGATCTCCACGGCATCGCGCGGGTCAAGGTGGTGCCGGTGAATCAGGCCGAGGCCTTCCTGCGCGCGGGCCTGAACATGTATGGCGGTACGGTGGCCCTCGACACGGCCTCCGCCATCGTCCCCGGCACCGGCCTGAACGAAGAGGTCTGCTATCGCGACCAGATCCTCCTCGCCGACCTCGACACCCTCGCCCCGGTGCCCTGGCTGCCCGGCACCTGGAAGGTGATCTGCGATGCGCACTGGAGCGCAACGGAGGCCATCGACGCAGCCCCCCGGCAGGTGCTGAAGCGGGTGCTGGCCAGCGCCCGCGCGCAGGGGGTCAGTGCCGTCTTTGGCCACGAGTACGAGTTCTACCTGCTCGATCCACGCACCCGCGAACCCCTCTTCGGCGGCGTGCACATCTTCAACGCGACCCGCAACCACCACGTGCCCTTCCTTGACACCCTGCTCGAGCAGTTGATGGCCGCGGGCATCGACGTCACCACCCACAATTGCGAGTACGCACCCTCGCAGTTCGAGGTGAACTTCGCCCCGGCCGAAGGGCTGGCGGCCGCGGACAAGGCCTTCACCTTCAAGAACGCGGTCAAGGAACTGGCCCATCGGGCCGGACTCCTAGCAAGTTTCATGTCCAAGCCCGCCGCCGGCCTGGCCGGGTCGGGCGGCCACGTGCACGTCTCGCTGAAGGACCTGCGCACCGGCAAACCGGTGTTTCACGATACCCGCGCCCGGCGACCCGGTCCCAATGCCGCCCTCGCCGCCTTCACGCAGGGCGTGCTCGATCACGCCGCAGCCGTGACCGCACTCGCTGCACCGACCCCCAACTGCTACCGCCGCTTCCGCCCCCACACCTTCGCGCCCTCGAAGGTGGGTTGGGGTATCGAGGATCGCTCGGCCTTCGTGCGGCTGAAGGCACTCGGGACGCCGGCGGCACGCCCGGAATTGCGGGCCGCGTCGGGACTGTCGAACCCCTACCTGTCGGCGGCAGCGGTCCTGGCCGCCGGTCTCGCGGGACTTGCGGCGAGGCGGGAGTTGTCGCCGGCCAGTGAAGGTCTCTGCGAAATGAACGCCGACCTGCCCGCGCTGCCTGCCGACCTCGCCTCGGCCCTGACCGCGCTCGCGGCCGACGCGCTGCTCGTCGAGGCCTTGGGCCCCGCCTTCGTCCACAGTTTCTGTACCGTCAAGCGCCATGAACTCACCCGTCTGGCGGAGCACGTCTCCGACTGGGAGCGGAACGAGTATCTCGAGGTGTATTGACCCCCCGGGCCAGCGCAGCAGGCGCTGCCCGCCGTGCACCAGACCGGGGCAGCACGTACAGTCGTTGCCCCAGCATCCGCCACACGAGGACGCGCGTCATGATGATCGCCGCCGCCGAGGAATTGCTGCGCAGCATGCGGATCCTGGCCGAGCGCGGTCTGAACGTGGGTGCGGCCGGCAACGCCTCCATCCGCCTGCCGGACGGATTGCTCGTCACCCCCTCCGCCGTGCCCGCGGAGCGACTCGCGCCCGAACTCATGGTGCATCTGGACCAGCAGGGCGAAGTCCTTGCACCAGCGGGGGGGCGACCCTCAAGCGAGTGGCGCATGCACCGCGACATCTACGCCGCGCGACCGGAGGTCGGTGCCATCGTCCACACGCACTCCCCCGCCGCCACCGGCGTCGCCTGCACCAGGCAGGACATCCCGGCCTTTCACTACATGGTCGCGCGCCTCGGTGGGGGCGACGTGCGCTGTGGCAGTTACGCGACCTTCGGCACCCAGGCGCTCTCGGACGCGGCGCTCTCGGCCCTTGCCGGGCGGCGGGCCTGTCTGCTCGCCAATCACGGTCAGATCGCGCTGGGGCGTGACCTCTCCGAGGCCCTCGCAACCGCGCTCGAGCTGGAGGTGCTGGCGCAGCATTTTCTGTTTGCGCTCGCTGCCGGCGGACCGGTGCTGCTCACGCCGGCAGAGATGGAAGAAGCCCTGGCGCGCTTCGCCGATTACCGGCCCGGGCTTATCGTCAGCCGCGACTGAGGGCGCATTGCCGCGGCGCTTGCCCGACTGCTGGCCTGCCCCAATACTTGCATGTGCGTCCTTGCATCGTGGCACGCATCCCGCACCCGCCCTACCGGAGCCATACCGTGCAGCCATCGGCCGCCGACCACCGTACGCCCAGCCTGGAATTGCTGCAGCGGATCATGACGGAGGTCGCCGCCGCGCGCAGCCTCGACGAGGCCCTGCGCATCGTGGTGCGGCGCGTGCGCGAAGGACTCACCACCGAGGTCTGCTCGATCTACCTCTCCGAGGACGGCGAGAACTTCGTCCTCATGGCGACCGAGGGGCTCAATCCCGCGGCCGTGGGTCGGGTGCGCCTGCATCGCTCCGAGGGCGTCACCGGTCTGGTGGCCGAGCGGCGCGAGCCCGTGCACCTGTCCCGCGCCAGCGAACACCCGCGCTACAAGTACTTCCCGCTGACCGGCGAAGAACGCTGCCAGGCCTTCCTTGGCGTGCCCATCATCCACTTCGGTCAGGTGCTCGGGGTGCTGGTCACCCAGCAGCAGGACGAGCGGTTGTTCAGCAAGAACGACACCGCCTTCCTCGTCACCATCGCCGCCCAGTTGGCCGGTGGCCTGCAGCATGCGGCCGCGACCGGCGGTCTGAAGCAGCAACTCACCCGCCGCGGCAGCGCCGTGCGCTACGCCGAGGCACTGTGCGGGACGGCCGGGATCGCCATCGGCACCCTGGTGGTGGCCTTCCCGGAGGCGGATCTGAACGCCGTACCCGACCGCGAGGGCGGGCCGATCGCGGATGAGGAGCGGTTGTTCCTGGAGGCGGTGGCCGCCGTGCGCGGCGAGATCGAGCACGCCACTTCGCGCATGACCACCCTCATCAAGCCGGAAGAGCTCGCCATCTTCAACGTGCATGCGATGCTGCTGCATGCCGACGGCCGGCTGGTCGCCGAGGCGCTGGAGCGCATCCGGGGCGGTCAGTGGGCCCAGGGCGCGCTGCGTGACACCTGGTCCGCGAATGCCCGCATTTTCGAACAGATGGACGAGGGCTACATCCGCACCCGCGCCGAGGACATCCGTGACATCGGTCGCCGCGTGTTGCAGAAGCTGCAACGGGCGAGCAGTGAGCCCAAGGTCTATCCGCGCCGCACCATCCTGGTCGGTGAGGAGATCTCCATCGCCCAGGTGGCGGAGGTGCCCTCCAAGCGCCTGGTGGGCCTGGTGTCGGTGCGCGGTTCCGCCTATTCGCACACGGCGGTGCTGGCCCGCGCCCTCGGCATCCCCGCCGTGCTCGGCTTCGACGACCTCCCCCTGGGGCGTCTGGACGGCGAGGAGGCCGTCATCGACGCCAATCAGGCGCGACTCTTCATCGCACCACCCGCCAGCGTGCTGCAGGAGTTCCGCCGGGCGCTGCGCGAACAGGAGGCCATCGGGCGCGAACTCGCCGAGCTGAAGGACCTGCCCGGGCGCACGCGCGATGGTCGGCGCATCCAGCTCTACGTGAACACCGGCCTCCTGTCGGACATCTCGCCCACACTGGGCAGCGGCGCGGACGGGGTCGGCCTCTATCGCACGGAAGTGCCCTTTCTGGTGCGGGACGCCTTTCCGGACGAGGACGAGCAGGTCGAGGTCTATCGCCAGGTGCTGGAGGCCTTCGCGCCCCAGCCGGTGCATATGCGCACCCTGGATGTGGGCGGGGACAAGCCCCTGCCCTACTTCCGCTACGAGGAGGACAACCCCTTCCTCGGCTGGCGCGGCATCCGCGTGACCCTGGACCACCCCGAGATCTTCTCCACGC
>DBNU01000092.1 GCA_002299125.1 Proteobacteria bacterium UBA664 | reverse complement strand
TTCATAATGCTCTCACCCTGGCATCCCGGACGATTGCATTGACAGGGGGCGCTATCTCTCGTCGCTGCGCGCCGCCCGTTGGGCACTCGGGCTGCTTGTCACGATCTCCCCACAAACACTGATCTACCAACGCCGATCCGGAGGACTCACATGCAGGCCGAACAGCGCTATCTCGAACTGCTGCGTCTGGTGCGCGAGAGCGGGCGTCCGCGAGAAGACCGCACCGGCACTGGTACGCTGGCCCTGTTCGGGCACCAGGCGCGGTATGACCTGCGCGGGGGCTTCCCGCTGCTCACCACCAAGCGCGTGCACTGGCGCTCGGTGGTCGGTGAACTCCTCTGGTTCATCCGCGGTGAGACCAACATCCGCAGTCTGCAGGCGGATGGCGTCAGCATCTGGGACGAGTGGGCCGATGCCGAGGGTGAGCTGGGGCCGGTGTACGGACACCAATGGCGGCATTGGCAAGGGACCGACGGGCGGGTGCACGATCAGCTTGCGGAGGTCATCGCGCGGATCCGTCGCGAGCCGGACTCGCGGCGGCTGCTGGTGTCGGCGTGGAATGCGGGCGAGATTGATCGCATGGCCCTCGCTCCCTGTCATGTGCTGTTCCAGTTCCACGTCGCGGAGGGGGAGCTCTCCTGCCAGGTCTATCAGCGCTCGGCGGATGTCTTCCTCGGTGTGCCTTTCAACATCGCGAGCTATGCCTTGCTCACGCACCTGGTCGCGCAGGTCACGGGGCTCGCGCCGGGCGACCTCGTGCACACCCTGGGTGACACCCACCTCTATCGCAACCATCTGGTGCAGGCTGACACCCAGCTCACGCGCGAACCCCGTCCCGCCCCACGTCTGCGTCTGGCCCCGGACATTCATGACATCGATGCCTTCCAGAGTGAGCACATCCTGCTCGATGGTTACGATCCGCATCCGCCCATTCCGGCACCGGTGGCCGTGTGATGCGCCTGACGACGGCTGTCGCTGCCAGTCCCTTCGGTCCAGCGTGAGACCCCGTCTGCCTTCCGCCGTGTCATCCGCGCGCCAGCGTGGATTCGCTCCTGCCACGGCGACGACGCGACGACGCTGGATCCCCGCCTGCGCGGGGATGACGGGGTGCGCGGGGATGATGGGGTGCGCGGGGACCGGGCCCCCACCCCAACCCCACGGAGAGGGGCTTGCAGGCGCTGCGGATCTGCACGCGGCCGGGCACGCGGCCGTGGTCGTCATTCCCGCCGCAGTCAGGCGGCAATGCGTGGGCCAACGACTGCCGATGCCCGGTGCCGGCGGGATCAGCGGCAGGTATGGATCGTGAGTCAGGAAGACGTCACTGGTGCGCTGATCCGCCCGGCCCTGGAACTGGTGGTGGCGCGCGCGCGCAATCAGGTGATCGGCCGCGCGGGCACCCTGCCGTGGTCCCTGCCCGACGATCTTCGTCGCTTCCGCGAGCTCACCTGGGGCCGGCCCATCCTGATGGGGCGCAGCACCCATGAGTCCATCGGGCGCGCGCTGCCCGGGCGGCGCAACCTCGTTCTCTCCCGGCAAGCGGGTTACTGTGGCGCCGCGGGCGTGGAGGTCCATTCCAATCTGGATGCCGCCCTTGACGCCTGTGCCGGCGAAGCGGCCGTGATGGTGATCGGCGGCGCGGCGCTCTATGCCCTCACCCTGCCGCGCGCGGAACGTCTGTTGCTCACCGAGGTGGAGGCCGAGGTGGAGGGCGATGTCTGGCTGCCCGCCGTCGACCTCGCCGCCTTCGAGTGCGTCGGCGAGTGGCACCATCCGGCCGACGCGCAGCACGCCCATGCCTTCACGCTGCGTGACTGGCGGCGCCGGCCGGATCTTCGCGGGACCTGAAACACGGGATCAGCCGAGGTGAAGGGTGGGGGCAGGCTCAGGGGCGCGGATCCGGGCTGCCCGCCGGCGGTGGACGCCTCGGGAGACCGGGCACGGAGAGGCTGAGTCGGTCCTCCAGACGCAGCGCGGTCAGCCGACCACCCCACAGGCAGCCGGTATCGATGCCCCACACGCCGTGGGTGAGCGGATCGTCGTCGCCGAGGTGCAGGGTGGACCAGTGGCCGAAGACCACCGGGGTGTCGCGACTTGCGCGGCCGGGCAGGGCGTACCACGGCAGCAGCCCCTCGGGCTGCTGCCCCGGCGCACGCTTGCAGCGGAAGTCGAGCTGGCCATCCGTGTGACAGAAGCGCATGCGCGTCAGCACGTTGACGATGCAGCGCAGCCGCTCCTGACCGCGTAACGCCTCCTGCCACTCTGCCGGCTCGTTGCCGTAGAGGTCGGCAAGCAGCACCCGGGCGGTCTCCCGCGGCCCGCCGAGTGCGGCCGCCACCTCGCTGGCGAGCGCCAGCGTTCGTGACGTATCCCAGTCGCGATGCACACCCGCATGCACCAGCAGGAAACCGGTCGATGCATCGACGAACGCCAGAGGGCAACTGCGGAGCCAGTCGAGGAGTGGTTCGCGATCCGGGGCCTCGAGGATCTCGCCCAGGGTGTCGTCGGGTAGACGGCGGCCGTTCGCGGTCAGGGCCAGGACGAGCAGATGCAGGTCGTGATTGCCGAGTACGGTCACGGCGGCGGCACCCAGGTCGCGCACGAAGCGCAGGGTCTCCAGCGACTGGGGCCCCCGATTGACCAGATCGCCCGTGAACAGCAGCCGATCCCGCGTGGCATCGAAGCCGATCTCATCAAGCAGGCGCAGCAGGGGTTCGAGGCATCCCTGCACGTCACCGATGGCGTAGCTGGCCACCCGCGGCAGGCTTCAGTGCAGGGTGTGGGTAGGCGCGGCCAGACGGAAGGCAGCGATGGGGGCGTCGAATGGGATGCCGTTGTCGGCCAGCATCTGGTAGCTGCCGTGCATGGTGCCGAAGGGTGTCTCGATGCTGGCACCGCTGGTGTAGCGGTAGGACTCCCCTGACCGGAGATGTGGCTGCTCGCCCACGACGCCGAGGCCGCGCACCTCCTGGATCTTGCCGTTGGCATCCGTGATCACCCAGTGACGCGACAGCAGACGCGCCGCCACCGCACCGACGTTGGTGATGGTGATCGTGTAGGCGAAGACGTACTGCCCCCGTTCCGGGGCCGATTGCTCGGGCAGGTATTGCGTCTCCGCCGTGACCCGGATGTCGTGCAGACGCTCGCTCACGTTGTGGATTTCAGCCGATGGAGACTGTGGACTGCAAGCCCGGGGGCAGGGCGTTCCGGGTCGGGGACCCACTGGGCGGCCCGAAATGCCCTCTCAGCCGGGTGCCGGGCGGCGATCAAAGTCGCGCAGGGCGGTGGCCTCGAGCAGCCGCGACGCATCGATATGCGCGCTGCCGCCGAGGTCCGCCAGGGTACGGGCCACGCGCAGGACGGCATGCACGGCCCGGGCGGACAGAGCCCGGCGGGCCGCGATCCGGGGCAGTTCCGCCTCGGCCTCGGGCAGGAGGTCCCCGCGTGCGATGAGGTCCACACCGCGCAGCTCGCCGTTCGGTGCCCCCTGGCGGGCAAGGGCGATCTGCCGTGCTGCCGCCACGCGTGCGGCAACGATGGCGGTGGACTCCGGTGCGGCCTCCGGCCCGTGGGCGAAGAGTGCGGACGCGGCCACCGGCGGCACCTGCACCTGGATGTCGATGCGGTCGAGCAGCGGTCCGGAGAGTCGGCCGCGATAGCGCTGCACCTGTTCCGGCGTGCAGCGACAGGCGCGGCCCGGGTCGCCCAGATGACCGCAGGGGCAGGGGTTCATGGCCGCCACCAACTGGAACCCGGCCGGATACTCTGCCTGCCAGGTGGCGCGTGCGAGGGTGATGTTCCGCCGCTCGAGCGGCTCGCGCAGGACCTCGAGCGCCCGGCGCTCGAACTCCGGCAGTTCGTCGAGGAAGAGCACCCCGCCGTGTGCCAGCGAGATCTCGCCCGGTCGCGGTGGATTGCCGCCGCCGACCAGGGCGACGGCCGATGCCGTGTGGTGGGGCGCGCGGAAGGGGCGGCGACCCCAGTCTTCGAGCCGAAAGCCGCCGCGGCTCAGGGAGGCGACGGCGGCACAGGATGCCGCCTCGGCCGGCGTCATCGGCGGCAGCAGCGGGGCGAGACGGTGGGCCAGCATGCTTTTGCCCGAGCCCGGCACGCCGAGGAAGAGCAGATGATGGGCACCCGCCGCCGCAACCTCCAGGGCGCGGCGGGCGAAGGGTTGCCCGCGCACATCGGCGAGGTCGGCGGGACGGGGGTCTTCGGCACCGGCCCCGTGGTTGGTCATGATCATTGGGGCGGCCCGGCGCGCGAGACGCGCCTCGCCGGCCAGATGGCCGCAGATCTCGCGCAGGTGGCTGGCCGCACGGACACAGGCCTCCGAGGCCAGCGCCGCCTCGTCCGCGCTGGCCTCGGGCAACAGCAGGTCGCGTCCCGACGCAGCCGCAGCCAAGGCGGTGGGCAGCGCGCCCCGGATGGGGCGCAGACGGCCATCCAGGGCCAGTTCACCGACGCACTCGATCGCGGCCAGCGCCCCGGCGGGAAGCTGACCGCTCGCGGCGAGGATGCCGAGGGCAATCGGGAGATCGAAGCGGGCACCCTCCTTGGGGAGATCGGCCGGCGCGAGGTTGATGGTGATCCGCTTGAGCGGGAATTCGTAGCCCGCCGTGATGAGGGCGCTGCGCACGCGGTCCTTGCTTTCGCGCACGGCCGTCTCGGGTAGGCCGACGATGTTGAGCGCCGGCAGCCCGGCGGACAGGTGCACCTCGACGCTCACGGCCGGCGCGTCGAGCCCCATCTGGGCGCGGCTGTGGACGGTGGCGAGTGACATCGTGGGCGTGGGCGGGCGTGGGTGGCGGCGTCAAGAGAGGCGGACGCCTGGCAGCGGGGCACGGACTCCCGTCACGCCACCCCGCTGCACCTCACCCGCAGGCGGTCAACTGGAGGACGGTTCGCCGCTTGTCCTCGCCGCGGGGGCGTGGCTGGAACCACTCGCCTCCAGGGCCGCCACGCGCGCCTCGAGGGCCTCGAGGCGGGCCCGGGTCCGGTTCAACACGGCGGACTGCACCTCGAACTCCTCGCGTGTGACCAGCTCCGCGCGCCGCGCCACCGCCCCGATGGTCGAATGCACGTTGCGGCGGAGATCGCGGGCGAAGTGCTCGAGCCCCTCTGGGAGGGCGGCACCGAGTCGGCGAAGGGTGTCTTCCATGGTTGGTCTCCTGGTGGCTGGCCCTGCCCGGGTTGGGGGCCGTTCCATGTGGGCAAAGCGTAGACAGCCCCGACGGTCGGCGACAATTGCCTCGCTGGAATCCGCGCCGTCGGCGCGGTTCTCGGGATGGTGCCCCGCTCTGGTGCGCTTACGCGCGCCAGACTGCACCATGGCGGTGCAAAGAGACCCGGGGCAGCTCGCTCGACGAGGCCGGGATGCACGCCGATCCGCCCCGGTGCAACGGACTGCCGCGATCCGTGCAAACTTGCCGGCGACGGCTCGTCTCGCCGCGAGTCCGTGGCATGGAGTCTGCACCCGGCAGCAGACCAGGGGCACAGACTGCGTGTGGCACCGCTCGGCATGCACCGGGGAGCGCAACGTTCGAATGGACCGGTTGTGGCCTCGTGGGCAGTCATCAAAATGCAATCTCAGCGATTTCAGCAGCAGGAGGAAGGTCGGATGAAACTGGTGACCGCGATCATCAAGCCCTTCAAGCTCGACGATGCCCGGGAGGCGCTCTCGGAGGTCGGCGTACAGGGCATCACCGTTACGGAGGTCAAGGGCTTCGGTCGGCAGAAGGGGCACACCGAGCTCTATCGCGGGGCGGAGTATGTCGTCGATTTTCTGCCGAAGGTGAAGCTCGAAGTGGCGGTAGACGACGCCGATGTCGAGCGTGTGATCGAGGCCATCAGCCGAGCAACCAGCACCGGCAAGATCGGCGACGGCAAGATCTTTGTCTTCGATCTTGGTCAGGTTGTTCGCATCCGTACGGGCGAGACCGGCTCCGATGCGCTTTGAGGTGCAGCGCCGAATCCCTGCTGGGCAGCAAGGGCAAGGCGGCCGAGGGCCCGGTGCAGCGCGTGCTTGACCAGCCACCGCATAGCGCAAGACCAGACCCCCGAGGGCGTTGAGGCCCACGACAATCATCGAACGAAGCGCGAGAAGGAGATGCAAATGAAGGTTGCGACCCTGGGCCTGGTTCTTGCGGCCGGTCTCATGCTGGCGGGTGCAGTCGCTACGGTGGCGGTTGCTGCGGAAGAGGCCGCCAGCACGGCCATGGATGCGGCGGCCGGGGGTGTCGCTGCTACGGTCGCACAGGCCTATGCCGCAGCGCCGCCCAGCATCGCCGGTGAGCCCGCGCCAACACCCGAGAAGGCAGACACGGCATGGATGCTGGTTTCCACACTCCTCGTGCTGCTGATGGCATTGCCCGGTCTCGCCCTGTTCTATGGCGGCATGGTCCGGGCGAAGAACGCCCTGTCGGTCATGATGCAGGTCTTCGTGATCTTCTCGCTGATGACGCTGTTGTGGGCCGTTTATGGCTACAGCCTCGCCTTCACCGGGACCGGCGCTTGGATCGGCGGCACGGAGCGACTGTTCCTGGCCGGTATCACGGTGGACTCCACCGCCGCCACCTTCAGTGAGGGCGTGGTGATCCCGGAGTACGTCTTCGTCGCCTTCCAGGGCACCTTCGCGGCGCTCGCGCCCTGCCTGATCGTAGGGGCCTTCGCCGAGCGGATGCGCTTTTCCGCCGTGCTGTTGTTCAGTTTGATCTGGTTCACCTTCAGCTATGTGCCGATCGCGCGCATGGTCTGGTACACCGAGGGCTATTTGTTCAGACTCGGCGCGCTCGATTTCGCCGGCGGCACGGTGGTGCACATCAACGCCGGGATTGCGGGACTCGTGGGCGCGATCATGGTCGGTCGTCGACTCGGCTTTGGTCAGGCCATGATGCCGCCGCACAACCTGCCCCTGGTGATGGTGGGCGCGGCACTCCTCTGGGTCGGCTGGTTCGGCTTCAATGTCGGCTCCAACCTCGAGGCAAACAGCCTGGCCGGGCTCGTCTTCGTCAACACCATGCTGGCCACGGCCGCTGCGGTCTGCGCGTGGACCTTCGCGGAGTGGGCGTTGCGTGGCACGCCGACCATGCTCGGTGCCGCCTCCGGCGCGATCGCGGGCCTGGTGGCCATCACGCCGGCCTGCGGTGCCGCCGGACCCATGGGGGCGATTCTGCTGGGGCTCGTCGCGGGCGTCGTGTGTCTGTGGGCGGTGTCCAGTCTGAAATCGGCCCTGGGTTATGACGACTCGCTGGACGTGTTCGGGGTGCACTGTGTCGGCGGCATCCTCGGCGCCCTCGCGACCGCCGTGCTGAACGCCCCCGGCCTCGGCGGCCAGGGCGGCGATGATTTTCGCATCGACAGCCAACTGGCCATCCAGGCGACCGGCGTCGTCATCACGGTCATCTGGTCGGCAGTGGTATCCCTCATCGGCTACAAGGTCGCCGATGCGGTGGTCGGACTCAGGGTGGGTGAGGACTTCGAGCGCGAAGGCCTCGATACGGCCGAGCACGGTGAGCGTGCTTACGTGAGCTGATCCCCGGCCGTTCGCCCCCCCCCGGTGGCAAGGGGGCGGGGCAGGCGTGACAAGGGCGGGAGCCTCCCGGCAGGCGGCCCCGCCCTTGCTCTTTGTCGCCGGTCGGCGTTTCCGTCTGGTCGTCGTTGCGGCAGAATGCCCTTCCGGATCGGGATCTGATCCGGCCCCTGCCCCTTGTCGGCCAGAGGCCTTGTCCCGCAACCGGGTACGGGGGGTGCCGCCTGCCGCCTGCCGCAGCGCCCGAGGACGAAAAGCCCATGAAGCTCGTGGTGGCAGTAATCAAGCCGTTCCGCCTCGATGATGTCCGCGAGGCGCTCATGGAGGTCGGTGTGCGTGGTCTGACCGCGACCGAGGTCAAGGGCTTCGGGCGCCAGAAGGGGCATACGGAGTTGTATCGTGGCGCGGAGTACGTAGTGGATTTCCTGCCCAAGGTGCGGATCGAGGTGGCCGTGCGGGATGACGAGGTGGACGCCGTCGTCGAGGCCATCGTCCGCTCGGCTCGCACCGGGACCATCGGGGATGGCAAGGTCTTCGTGCTCACGCTCGAGCAGGCAGTGCGCATCCGCACGGCGGAAACGGGGGACGACGCCCTTTGAGCGGCTGTCGGTGGCCGTGGCTTGCCGATCCGGGTAGTGCCGGTGCTGGCTCTGCGCCTGGTGGCATCCGAATCTCCGGGGTTGGCCACCCGGGTCGTCCAGGTTGACCACGTGATGAATCCCGAAGCCTTGCTCGACGCGGCGACGCTGCGCACCCTCGTACCCCCCTCGGCCCTCAACCCGGACAACTTCCAGGAACTGGCCGGCAAGGCCTATATCGAGGCCGTCGCGGCGGGCAGCACGCTCTTCCGGGCCGGCGAACTCGATCGCAAGACGGTCTACCTGCTCGAGGGGGAGGTTGAACTCACCTCCGCGCAACGCGTGAAGACCACCGTTCAGGGGGGCACGGAGCTGGCGCGCCATCCGCTGGTCAACCAGCAGCCGCGCCAACACACAGCCATTGCGCGCACCCCTTGCCGGGTGACGCGGCTCGACAGTGATCTCCTCGACATCCTGCTCACCTGGGATCAGCTCGCCGGGATCGAGGTCGAGGAGATCCGCGCTGACGACACCGGCAGTCGCGAGGGCGACTGGATGACCCGCATCCTGCAGTCACGCGCCTTCCTGCAGGTGCCGCCGGCGAATATTCAGGCGATGTTCATGCGCATGCAGGAGCTGCCACTGGCTGCGGGTGCCACGGTCATCCGCCAAGGCGATGAAGGCGATTACTACTACATCATCCGCAGCGGCAAGGCGAAGGTCACCCGGCTTGCCCGTACCGGATCCGAGATCACGCTGGCGCAGCTCGCCGAGGGCGATGCCTTTGGCGAAGAGGCACTGCTCTCCGAAGCTCAGCGCAACGCGACCATCACCATGCTGACGGACGGCGTGCTGATGCGCCTGTCGAAGGCCGATTTCAACTCCCTGCTGAAGGAGCCCATGCTGAGCCGCGTGACGCTGGAAGAGGCGCGGCGGCGCGTCGCTGGGGGCGCGCGTTGGCTGGATGTGCGACTCGATTCGGAGCACGCCGCCGGGGGGCTGCCCGAGAGTCTCTGCATCCCCTTGTTCGCCCTGCGATTGAAGGCCGATAGCCTGGACCCGGCCACAGAGTACATCTGCTATTGCGACACGGGACGCCGCTCGTCCGCCGCTGCCTTCCTGTTGTCCGAGCGTGGTCTGCGCACCAGCGTGCTGGCGGGCGGCCTCATCGGCGCAGGCTTGTCCGGCACTGTCGCCGGCCCCAAGGCGTGAAGCTGGATTCGTCAGCACCGGATCGCTACGCGGTGATCGGCGATCCGATCGAACACAGTCTCTCGCCCCGCATCCATGCGGCCTTCGCCGCCGGCACCGGGCAGCGGCTGGCCTACGGTCGCGAGCGCGTGGCCGCGGGCGATCTCTCCGGGTGGCTTGAGGATTTCGCTGCAGCCGGTGGCCGCGGCTGCAACCTCACCCTGCCGCTCAAGGAGGAGGCCCTGGCTGCCGCCGACCTCGTTTCGGCCCGCGCGCGTGCCGCAGGTGCCGCCAACACCCTCTGGTGCGATGTCGCCGGGCGCTGGTGTGCGGACAACACCGACGGCATCGGCCTCCTGCGTGATCTCACGGCGAACCTGGGCTGGCGCATTGCGGGGGCGCGGGTGCTGCTCCTCGGGGCCGGCGGGGCGGCGCGCGGGGTCATCGGCCCCCTGCTGGAGGCGGGTGTCGCGCACATCGACATCCTGAACCGGACACCCGCTCGTGCTCTGACCGTGACTCGGGCCTTTCCCCGGGCGGGTTCGCGCCTTGCCGTGCTCGCCCCCGATCAGCCATTGCCGGCACCGGTGGACTTGGTGCTGAACGCCACCAGCGCGGGGCTGTCCGGGGCGCTGCCCGAATGGCCGCCGGGACTCTTCGGCCGTGACCGTCGGCCCCGCTGTTACGATCTGCTCTACGGACAGAAGGGTGAGGCGTGGCAGACGGCCGCACGGACGGCCGGAGCGCTCGCGGTCAGTGATGGTCTCGGCATGCTGGTCGAGCAGGCCGCTGCGGCATTCTGGCTCTGGCGCGGTCTCTGGCCAGACACGGCGCGGGTCCTGGCCGAGCTGCGGGCCGGCTGATCCGGGGCCTGGCGGCCGATCCAGCGGGGCGGTCAGGGAGGTCACGCTCCCGGTACGGGATGCCCGCCGCAGCGTTTCTCCGGCAGCTATTGCGCTGGGTTGCAGAGTGTGCCTTGACGGCTTTGTGCACACCTCGGCTGCCTATCGGTGCAAGTCGGGCTGCGGTAGATCCGGATGTCGTGCATGGCGCGCCGGACAATCGCAACTTACTGATTTATGGTGCGGCACGTCCTGCGGTCAACACTTGACCGTTGCAACGGAAAGCCAGCCCCAGCGCGGCTTCGCGGCGCCCATCCGCGCGTATCCCACAGAGTTGCCCACAGGGATTGTGGGTAACTCGCGCAAGGGGTCGAGCGTCGTCGACTACCCCCCTGCTGCCGTGATCCGGCGGGGCCGGCTCACCGCGAAAGCCCGCTCTGGAAGACTCAAGCCTGGGCCTCTGCAGCAGCCAGCCGCGCCAGTGCCACGAACTCCGCCACCGTGAGGGTCTCGGCACGGGCCGCCGGGTCGATGCCGACGGTCTCCATCATCGCCGGGGTGACCAGCCCGCGCAGGGCGTTGCGCAGCGTCTTGCGACGGGCCTGGAAGGCCGTCGCCACCACGCTGCCGAGCAACGGGGGGGTAGCGCTGCGCTCGCTGCGTGGGCGCGGCGTGATCTGCAGTACGGCGGAGTCCACCTTCGGCGGGGGCTGGAAGGCACCGGGTCCCACACGCAGAACGCGCTCGACCATGCAGTGCTGCTGGACCATCACCGACAGACGGCCGTAGGCGGCGCTGCCCGGCGACGCCGCGATACGCTCCGCAACCTCGAGTTGCACCATGAAGATCATGTCGCGGATGTTGGCCGGGCTCGCCAGGATTGCGAAGAGGATGGGGGTCGCGATGTTGTAGGGCAGGTTGCCCACGACCACGAGCGCATCGTTTCCGGCCAGCGCGGACCAGTCCACCGTCAGCACGTCCTGTTCGATGAGCGTCAGATCAGGCAGATCCGTGGCGGCCCGCAGACGCCAGTGGCGCGCCAGATCACGATCGAACTCGACGGCGGTGAGCGCGCCATGTCGCTCGAGCAGGGGTAGGGTGATGGCACCTCGGCCGGGCCCGATCTCGATCAGCCGATCGCCCGGGGTGCGTGCCACAGCGGCCACGATGCGGCCGATGACACTGCGGTCGTGCAGGAAGTGCTGGCCGAATTGCTTGCGCGGTGGCGGCAGTCCTTCGGTTGCTGGTGCACCGCCTTCGCGAGCCGTTGTCACTCGCTCCGATACTCGACGTAGGCCTCTTCGCGCAGTTCTCGCAACCACGCCTCACGCTCCTCCTCGAGCTTGCGCTGGCGGATGGCCTCGCGCGCCTTGGCGCGCCGGACCTCCTCGGTGCCGTCGTGGTCACGACGCTCCAGCACCTGCATCAGGTGCCAGCCGAAGGGGGAGATGAAGGGTTCACTCAGTTGACCGGGTTCGAGGCTGTTCATGACCCGCTCGAACTCCGGCACCATGTCGCCGGGCGAAGACCAGCCGAGGTCGCCACCCTTCACCGAGGAACCGCGGTCGTCAGAATGCGAACGCGCGAGTTCGCTGAAGTCCTCGCCGTTCTCGATCCGGATCCGGAGCTGCGAGAGACGTCGCCGGGCCTCCTCGGTGCTGACGATCTCGGAGGGGCGGACAAGGATGTGGCGCGCATGGGTCTGGCGCACGATGACTTCGCCAGCCCCCCGGATCTCGGCGACGCGTACGATGTGGAAACCGCTGCCGGATCGCAGTATTTCGCTCACGGTACCGGATCCGAGCCGCGAGACGACACTGGCGAAGAGGCCGGGCAGGGCGCTGCGTTTGCGCCAGCCGAGGTCGCCACCGTCGCGGCCGGCATCGGAGTACTCCTTGATGAGCGCAACGAAGTCCTCGCCGGCCTTTGCCCGCGCCAGGGCCTCCTCGGCGCGCGCACGCGCGGCTCCGACCTCGTCCTCGCTCGCCCCATCTCCGGCCGCGATCAAGATGTGCTGCACGTGATACTCCCCCTCCTCGGGGCCTTCAGTGCCGCGGGTCGCGAGGTGGTTCTCGATCTCGCGATCGGTCACGGTGATGAGGTTGTCGACGTCGCGCTGCCGCAGGCGGGCGATGGTGATCTCCGAGCGGATGTCTTCGCGGAATGCGGAGAAGTCGTAGCCGTCGCGCGCCAGGATGTCGCGGAACTGGTCCACGTCCACGTTGTTGCGGCGGGCGATGTCGCCGATGGCACGATTGACGGTCTCGTCATCAACCCGAATCCCGGTACGCTCGGCCATCTGCTGTTGCAGGCGGATGAGCACCAGTTGCTCGAGCATTTTTTCGCGCAATTCCGGATCCGCTGGCACCGGCTGGTTCGCCTGACGCATCTCGCCGCGCACGCGCACCATGAGGCGGTGGAGTTCACTTGCGAGGACGACATCCTCGTTCACCACGGCGACGATGTGGTCCATCGTCTCGATGGCTGCGACCCCGGCCGTCGCTGTGAACAGGCAGAGAGTTCCCGCCAGGGCCGGCAGGCACCGGAATCGACGGCGATGATGGAGATGTTCGGTTTGCTGTCTGTCCATGGGCCTCGTGCAGCACGTAGGTTGGGGTGAGCTTGCGAACCCCAACATGGGCAATGAATGACTGGACGTTGCGGTCCCTGACGTCACCCCAACCTACTAGAAGGTGGTGTCATAGCCTGGGATCTGGCGCTCGATGAAGGTTTCCGTTGCAGCACCGATTCCCGTCAGGCCTTTGAGTTCCAGCAGGAAGAAATAACCGGTGTCGAACTGGTTGAGCGTGTTGGTCACGTAGTGGCGGACGACCCCACGCGCGGCCCAACAGCAACTGTCGAACTCGAAGCCACCCATGGATTCGATGGTCTGGCTGTCGCGCATCGAGTACACGACGCGGCCGATGAAGCTCGCCGGCCCGTAGATGGGCCAGCGCGTGGAACCTTCCACCTGTTCGATGGTGGCCCGGGTCGGCACCTGCGCGATGCCACGGCGCACACGGTAGCCCAGATTCAGGATGTGGTCGTTGTCGGGCGCATAGCGGAGCTCCAGGGTGCCGCGACGGGTCTGCGGGATGTGTGGGTCCCAGGTCAGGTTGCCGCCCACGCGCAGATGCGGTGTCGGTCGCACGGACACCTCCCCCACGAATTCGGAGGACGGATCTGTATCGCGCAGGGTCCCCGGCAGGGTTACGTCCTGCCGGTCGAGGTAGACGATCTGGCCGGCACTCAGGCGTATCCGCTCTTGTCCCCCACGCCGATCGAAGACGCGCGAGGTGAGCGCGAAGGTTGCCTGATTGGCGTCACCCACCCGGTCGCCACCGACGAAGCGATCATCGCGGAAGAGCTGCGCGAAGGTGAAATCGTGCAGGCTGGTGTCGAAGACCGGCAGATGGTCCTGGTTCTGCTCGCCGACGAAGAGATAGAACAGGCGCGGTTCGAGAGTCTGCACTTGGCGGCCGCCGAACCAGTCGAGGTCACGCTCCAGGAACAGGCCCGAGTCCAGGCTTGCGATCGGGATGAAGCGCCCGGGCGCGGCGTCGAAGGCTGGGTCGCCGTGCAGCGAGTACTGGGTTGCACGCGCGCCGACACGCGGTGTGACGTAGCCACTCGCCGTGGCCCACGGCAGACTGAGGTTTACGGTGCTGTCCAGCCGGGCACCACTCACGCTGGCCGCGCGCGAGAAGTGATTGGCGTCCACCGCCACGTTCATGTTGAGCCGACGATTCCCCCCGCGCAGCGGGCTGCCGTGCAGCATGATCTGGGGCAGGCGCTTGTAGGGACCGGCCGCTTCCAGCGAGGGGTCCACGCTCTGGAAGTTCTGCACCCGGAACAGCCCACCCCAGCCGCCCACGGTACCCGAGAGGTCCAGTCGCTGTTCGAGGAACTGCTGTGAGGTGACCGCGAGGCTGTTGCCGAAGTCCTCGAAGTAGAACGGGTCGGATACCGATCTGTAGGTGAGCAGGGCCTGCAGGCGGTTATCGAGCAGGCTCTGCTGGTGGTTCACGTTGATCATCGAGCGGACGTCGCCATCACGCAGCCGATCGCCCGGCAACACCTCGACGTTCATCAGGCCGCGACCGGTCGGCAACAGGTAGCGGTACTCACCGGTCAGCATGGTACCGCGGGCACCGAGGTGACGCGGCCCGACGGTGGCGTCGCGGTCCGGTGCGATGTTCCAGTAGTACGGGACGGAGAGATCGAGGTCGTTCTTGCGCGAACTGCCGACGGTGGGTGTGAGAAAGCCGCTCTGGCGCTTTTCGGTGAGCGGAAAGCTCATCCACGGGGTGTAGAACACCGGCACACCCCAGGCATGGATGCGCAGATGCCGCGCCT
>DBNU01000207.1 GCA_002299125.1 Proteobacteria bacterium UBA664 | reverse complement strand
GTAGCGGGCCGTCACCGCGCCCATTGGCGAGATGAGCAGGCTGCGGTTGCGTAACTGCCCGCTCGGCTGACGCACGGCGACGCTGCCCGCCAGCAGCCACACCCCGTGCTCACGGGCGGCGGCCCTGGCCCAGGCCAGCACGGGGTGACTGTCCTCGGGGCAGGCACGTTCGCGCGCCTGCTCGTCGGTCGGGGTCATGAGGCCGAAGTACTCCGGCAGACAGACCCATTCTGCCCCGGCACCACAGGCCCGCCCGAGGGCGTCGGAAAGATGCGCAAGGTTGCGGTCGAGATCGTCCTCGGCGCAATGCTGAATCAAGGCAACACGAAAAGGGGCCATGGGGCGATTCGTCCTCGGAAGTGCAATCGGCTTGTTCAGACCGTCATCCCTGCCCTCGACGAGGACACTCGGGGGCAGGCGGCGGTTGAGATCCAGTCCCTTCCCAAGCGACGACGGAACGACACTGGATTCCCGCCTGCGCGGGAATGACGACGAGAGCCGTCATCCCCGTGTGACTTCACCCGGCCGTATGCACCGCTGCGGCCCCCACCACCACACCGTCCGCATCGGCGTAGAGGTAGTCACCCGGACGGATGGTCAGGCCGCCGAAACTCACCGGGATGTCCCGCTGCCCCTCGCCCCGCTTGACCGACTTGCGTGGGTGGGTGGCGAGCGCCTTGAGGCCGATCGCGATGCCGACGATAGGGGCTGAATCGCGGATGGCACCGTAGACGACGGCACCCGCCCAGCCGTTCTTCGCCGCCAGCTCCGCCAGCAGATCGCCCACCAGCGCACAGCGCAGGGATCCGCCGCCGTCCACCACCAGCACGCGTCCGGCACCAGGTTCCTCGAAGGCGGCGCGCACCAGTGAGTTGTCCTCGAAGACCTTCAGTGTGGTGACCGGGCCGTGGAAGGCCTTGCTGCCGCCAAAATCGCGCAGGGGCAGCTCCAGCACCTGCAAGCCGGGGTGCTCGTCGGTCAGATCGGCGGTGGCGAGGCTCATGCGGGGGATCTCCCTTGGGCTGTGATTGACGGATATCGGGGCAAGGATCCGCTGGCGATCCGGGCCGCGGATCATCTCACCTGCGGCCGCGTGCGCGCCCCGCGGCCGCCGCGTGTGCCAGGTGTGGGTAGAAGTCGGGGCGACGATCCCGGAAGAGGTCGTTACGCGCCGTGATGCCCTTGTCGCGGGCGAGGCGCGGCTCCAGTTCCACCACTTCGAGGCGATTGGCCGAGCGCGTGGCCTTCGCCAGCAGCATGCCCCCTGGTGCCACGACCTGGCTCAGCCCCGTGAAGCGCAGCTCCCCATGGGGACGCACGTCCTTGCCATGGCGGTTGGCGGTGATGGCATAGACGCGGTTCTCGATGCAGCGGGTCAGCATGGCCTGCTGGCAGAAGCCGGGCAGCACCAGATTGGCCGGCTGGCAGATGATCTCCGCACCCTGCAGGGCCAGTTCGCGCACGACCTCTGGGAAGGCCCAGTCGAAGCAGACGATGAGGCCGAGCTTCACACCCCGCACCTTCTGCACGCTGAGCGGCGTATCACCCGGGTCGAAATAGCGCTTTTCCTCGTTGAACAGGTGCAGTTTGCGATAGGTGTGCAGCACTCCGCGCGGCCCGATGAGCAGCGCCGAGTTGTAGACGGCACGCCCGGCACGCTCGGCGAAACCCGTCACCAGGTGACTGCGATGGCGGCGACACCAGTCACTCAACGCCGCCACGGTGGGCGAGTTGGCCGGCTCCTCGGCAAGGGTGAGCAGCTCACGGCGATCAGCGAAGTGATAACCGGTGAAGGCCAGTTCGGGCAGCACGATGAGGTCTGCCGCGGCACCCTCCAGGTGCTCCAGGACCCGCCGGCAGTTGCCGGCCACGTCACCAAAGCGCGGCGCGAACTGCAGGAAACCGGCGCGGAAAGGCGCACGGGCGGCGGCGGCAGGGCGGGGACTGCGGCTGGCAGGCATGACGGGGTCGGCCTCCTCGTAGCGGTGAGCGATCTCAGCGATCGGTGCTGCCGTTGTCACTGCCCGACTTCTGCGGCCGCCGCCAGCCGGGGATCACCTGCTGGCGCATGCGGCCCACGGTCAGTTGCCCGGCCGGGGCATCCTCGGCCACGGTGGTCCCGGCCGCGATGGTGGCGCCATCGCCGACCCGTACCGGGGCGATGAACTGGACATCCGAACCGACGAATACCTCGTTTCCAAGCACGGTCTGATGCTTGGCCGCGCCATCGTAGTTGCAGGTGATGGTGCCCGCGCCGATGTTGCAGCCGCTGCCCATCAGCGTGTCGCCCACGTAGCTCAGATGATTCAACTTGGACTTCGGCCCGATGCTGCTCTGCTTGACCTCGACGAAGTTGCCGATGTGCACCTCGTCGCCGAGCCGGGTACCGGGACGCAGGCGTGCATGCGGACCGATACGGCAGTCGCGCCCCGACTGCACGCCATCGAGCGTCGAGTGCGCCAGCACCTCCGTCCCGGCCGCGAGTTCGCAATCGCGCAACAGGCAGAAGGGACCGATGCGCACGCCATCGCCAAGTAACACGCGGCCTTCGATGACAACATCGACGTCGATACTGACGTCAATCCCGCAGCGGAGCTCGCCCCGCAGATCAAAGCGCGCCGGATCTGCGAGGGTAGTCCCCGCCAGCATCAGCGCCTCGGCCGCCGTCTGCTGAAAAGCCCGTTCCACACGTGCGAGTTCGAGCCGATTGTTCACACCGGCCACTTCCAGCGGCTCCGGGGCACAGACACCCTTGACGGCCACGCCCTCTGCCACCGCGAGGCCGACCAGATCCGTCAGGTAGTACTCGCCCTGCGCATTGGCCTTGCCGATCCGCGGCAGCCACGCGTGCAAACGCTCGCCATCCACGGCCAGCACACCGGTATTCACCTCGCGAACTTCGCGCTCGGCCGCGTTGGCGTCCTTGTGCTCGACGATGCGGGTGATCGCCCCGGTCGCATCGCGCAGGATACGACCGTAGCCGCTCGGATCGGGCAGAGAGACCGTCAGCAGGGAGAAGCCCGTCTCCGCACGGGCTGCGAGCAGCCGTTCGAGCAGGGTGGGCCGAATGAGGGGGACATCGCCGTAGAGCACGAGCACGGGGCCGCCCTCGGGCAACAGCGGCAGCGCCTGAAGCACGGCGTGCGCCGTGCCGAGTTGCTCCCGTTGCTCTGCCCAGAGCACCGGCAATGCCGCCAGTTGCTGGCGCAGCAGATCGCCCCCATGGCCATGGACGACCACGATGCGCGCCGGAGACAACGCCTCTGCTGTGGCGACGACATGCGCCAGCAGTGGGCGACCAGCAAGCGGATGCAACACCTTGGGCAGGGTGCTCCGCATGCGGGTGCCCTGACCTGCTGCGAGGATGACGACGGACAGGCTCATGTCTCACCCCTCACATGCGGCCGGGAACAACGACGCCCGGACATTCGCCTGCTGGCTCGGCCCTCAGGCGCGTCCGCGGCTACGCAGGCGCCGCAGTGCTGCGAGCTGCGCCATGGCCTGCACCAGTTCGGCCTGGGCTTGCGCATAGTCGAGTTCCGCCGTACGGTTGGCGAGCGCATCCTCGGCGCGGCGCCGGGCGTCCTCCGCCTTGGCCTCGTCGAGGTCGTGACCACGGATGGCGGTGTCGGCCAGCACCGTCACACCCTCCGGCTGGACCTCGAGAAAGCCACCGGCCACGAAGACGAACTCCTCGCTGCCATCCGCGAGTTCGATGCGCACGGCACCCGGACGGATCCGCGAGATGAGCGGCGTGTGCCCCGGCAGAATGCCGAGCTCACCCGTCTCGCCGGGCAGGGCGACGAAGCGTGCCGCGCCCGAGAAGATGGACTCCTCGGCACTGACGACATCCAGATGCAGCGTGTTCATGCGTGGCCGGCTCCTGTGCGGTACGACTCTGCGTTGTTCACCCAATCCCGACCGGAGAACTTATTGCAGCGTCTTGGCCTTCTCGAAGGCCTCGTCGATGCTGCCGACCATGTAGAAGGCCTGTTCGGGCAGGTGATCACACTCGCCGTTGCAGATCATGCGGAAGCCGCGGATGGTCTCCTTGAGCGGAACGAACTTGCCTGGCGCACCGGTGAACACCTCCGCCACGTGGAAGGGCTGAGACAGGAAGCGCTGCATCTTGCGGGCACGGGCCACGGCGAGTTTGTCCTCGGGGGCGAGTTCGTCCATGCCCAGGATCGCGATGATGTCGCGGAGTTCCTTGTAGCGCTGGAGCGTGGATTGCACGGCCCGGGCGACCGAGTAGTGCTCCTCGCCGATCACGTTCGGATCGACCTGACGGGAGGTGGAATCGAGTGGATCCACCGCCGGGTAGATGCCGAGTGAGGCGATGTCACGCGAGAGCACGACCGTGGCGTCGAGATGCTGGAAGGTGGTGGCCGGCGACGGATCGGTGAGGTCGTCCGCCGGCACGTACACCGCCTGAATGGAGGTAATGGAGCCCACGCGGGTGGAGACGATGCGCTCCTGCAGCTTGCCCATCTCCTCGGCGAGGGTGGGCTGGTAACCCACGGCGGAGGGCATGCGGCCGAGCAGCGCCGAGACCTCGGTGCCCGCCAGGGTGTAGCGGTAGATGTTGTCGACGAAGAGCAGGACGTCGCGACCCTCGTCGCGGAACTTCTCGGCCATGGTCAGACCGGTCAGCGCCACGCGCAGACGGTTGCCCGGCGGCTCGTTCATCTGGCCGAACACCATGGCCACCTTGTCGAGAACGTTGGACTCCTTCATCTCGTGGTAGAAGTCGTTGCCCTCGCGGGTGCGCTCACCCACGCCGGCAAACACCGACAGCCCCGAGTGCTGCTTCGCGATGTTGTTGATGAGCTCCATCATGTTGACGGTCTTGCCGACGCCGGCGCCGCCGAACAACCCCACCTTGCCGCCCTTGGCGAAGGGGCAGATGAGATCGATGACCTTGATACCGGTCTCGAGCAGATCGACGGAAGGCGAGAGCTCCTCGAAGCGCGGGGCGGGTTGATGGATCTCGCGGACCTCTTCACCCTTGACCTCGCCCGCCTCGTCGATGGGGCGGCCGAGGACGTCCATGATCCGGCCGAGGGTGGCGTGTCCGACCGGTACGCTGATGCCGCGACCGGTGCCGCGCACCGCCATGCCACGACGCAGACCGTCGGAGGAGCCCATCGCGATGGTGCGCACGACCCCGTCGCCGAGCTGCTGCTGCACCTCGAAGGTCAGGCCCTGCTCGGCCAGGCTGTTATCGCTCTGGGCCTCCAGCACGAGGGCGTCATAGACCTTCGGCATGTGCTCGCGTGGAAACTGGATGTCGACGACCGCGCCGATGCACTGGACGATGGTTCCGTTGTTCATGACTTGTCCCCGAATGAGTGCTTGATTGCGTCTGCTGATGGGATTGAAGTGGTGGGCTTGAGGGGCGGAGGCTGCATGCAGTTGCAGTACCCCCCCGGATCGTTCAGCCGATGGCAGCGGCGCCGCCGACGATCTCCGCGATTTCCTTGGTGATGGCCGCCTGCCGGGTCTTGTTGTAGGCGAGCTTGAGTTCGTCGATGACCTTCTTGGCGTTGTCCGAGGCGGCCTTCATGGCCACCATGCGCGCTGACTGCTCGGAGGCGATGTTCTCGGCCACGGCCTGGTAGATGAGCGCCTCGACATAGCGCACGAGCAGATCATCGACGACGCTCTGGGCGTCCGGCTCGTAGATGTAGTCCCAGCCATAGCGGCCGCGCTCCTCGACCGTCTGCTCGAGACGCTCCGCCGTGAGCGGCAGGAGCTGCTCGATGACCGGCTCCTGACGCATGGTGTTCACGAAGCGCGTGTAGCACAGGAATACCGCGTCGGTCTGGCCCGCGGCGAAGGCATCGAGCTGCACCTTGATGGCACCGATGAGCGTCTCGAGGTGCGGACGGTCGCCGAGATGGATGACGTGCGAGTCGATCTGCGTGCCGAGCCGCGACAGGAAACCAAAGCCCTTGTTGCCGATCGCCGTCGCGCTGACGGTGACGCCGGCCTTCTCCTGCTCGCGCAGCCGCGACACCAGCGCCCGCAGCAGGTTGGTGTTGAGTGCGCCGCAGAGGCCCTTGTCGGTCGTCACCACGATGTACGCCGCCTTCCGCAGCGTCTCGCGGGTCAGCATGAAGGGGTGCCGGTACTCCGGGTTGGCCCGCGACATGTGCGCGGCGATATTGCGCACCTTGTCGGCATAGGGCCGCCCCTGTCGCATGCGCTCCTGGGCCTTGCGCATCTTCGACGCGGCGACCATTTCCATGGCCTTGGTGATCTTGCGCGTGTTTTGCACGCTCTTGATCTTGTTGCGGATCTCTTTGACGCCTGCCATGGGACTCCACGCTTGCCCGCACGCGGGCCGGGGTGTTCGGTGAAGGTCGCCGGCCCGAAGGCGCAGCGGCCGCCTCAGTAGGTGCCGGTCTTCCTGAAGCTCTCGATGGCGCCGGTGAGTTCGGTCTCGTCGTCCTTCGACAGATCCTTGTTCGTTTCGATGCGATCCACGAGCGCCTTGTGGTGGGCATCCACGTAGCCGTGCAGACCGCGCTCGAAGGCCGGGATGCGATTCACATCCACCTGATCGAGATGACCACGGTTAACGGCGAACAGGGTGACCGCCATCTGCCACACCGCGAGGGGGGCATACTGCGGCTGCTTCAGCAGCTCCACGACCCGCTTGCCACGCTCGAGCTGCTTGCGGGTGGCGTCGTCGAGGTCGCTCGCGAACTGGGCGAAGGCGGCCAGCTCGCGATACTGGGCGAGATCGGTGCGGATACCGCCGGAGAGCTTCTTGATGACCTTCGTCTGCGCCGCGCCACCGACACGCGAAACCGACACACCGGCGTTGATGGCAGGCCGCACGCCGGCGTTGAAGAGGTCAGTCTCGAGGAAGATCTGGCCGTCGGTGATCGAGATCACGTTGGTTGGCACGAAGGCGGACACGTCGCCGGCCTGCGTCTCGATGATGGGCAGTGCCGTCAGCGAGCCGGTGCGGCCCTTCACGGCACCCTTGGTGAAGGCCTCGACGTACTCCTCGTTGACCCGCGCGGCGCGCTCCAGCAGGCGCGAGTGCAGGTAGAACACATCGCCCGGATAGGCCTCACGGCCCGGCGGGCGACGCAGCAGCAGCGAAATCTGCCGATAGGCGTAGGCCTGCTTGGTCAGGTCGTCGTAAATGATGAGGGCATCCTGGCCGCGGTCGCGGAAGTACTCACCCATGGTGCAACCGGCGTAAGGAGCAATGAACTGCATCGCGGCGGAGTCGGAGGCGGCTGCCGCGACCACGATGGTGTAATCCATCGCGCCGAATTCCTGCAGCTTGCGCACCACATTGGCGATGGTGGAGGCCTTCTGCCCGATCGCCACGTAGATGCAGATGAGGTCCTTGCCCTTCTGATTGATGATGGTGTCGATCGCCACCGCAGTCTTGCCGGTCTGGCGATCGCCGATGATGAGTTCGCGCTGGCCGCGACCGATTGGCACCATGGAATCGATGGACTTGATGCCGGTCTGCACCGGCTGCGACACGCTCTTGCGGTAGATGACGCCGGGCGCCACTTTCTCGATGATGTCGGTCTCGCGGGCGTTGATCGGCCCCTTGCCGTCGATGGGTTGCCCGAGCGCATTCACCACCCGGCCGATGAGCTCGGTGCCGACCGGCACATCGAGGATGCGCTGGGTACAGCGCACCACGTCGCCCTCGGAGATGTGGCCATAGTCACCGAGAATCACGGCGCCGACGGAATCACGCTCGAGGTTCAGCGCGAGGCCGTAAGTGTCATTCGGGAAGGCGAGCATCTCGCCCTGCATGACATCCGTCAGCCCGTGGATGCGCACGATGCCATCGGTGACCGCAACCACAGTGCCTTGGCTCTGCAGCTTGGTGTCGA
>DBNU01000197.1:27244-27541 GCA_002299125.1 Proteobacteria bacterium UBA664 | reverse complement strand
TGCCCGGCGCGGTGTGGGGTTTCCCCGCCGGGCTTGCTGTGCTCGGCCGCTGCCTGCGGACTCGCCAGACCTTGGCCTGATTGGGCCGCTGCTGGTCCATACAGCCCGCCCCCGGCCTGCCGCCGTCCCGCAGCAGACCGGGGGTGTGGATCCGCTGTGCTAGATTGCAGCAACTCCCACTTGCCTGGATTTCCTCATGACACCGACGACACTCCGTGACCGCCTCGCCCACCTGCGCCTCTGGGGGATCGCTGGTGTGTGCGTCGCATTGGTGCTGGCCGGGTTTGGCTGGTACTG
>DBNU01000197.1:26534-26832 GCA_002299125.1 Proteobacteria bacterium UBA664 | reverse complement strand
GGCTCGTGCCCGGCGTCGTCACTACGGTTGCGCTGATCGAGATCACCGAGACCTTGCTCGACAAGCCGGGCGGCTATCTCCTGAACGACATGTTCCCGCCGGTCACGCCCTATCTGATGGACAACATGCCGCGCTGGGAGCAGGGCGTGCTGATGAACGTGCGGGATGCCCTGGAGGCCCTGCGCAACGATTTCAGCCGCTCCTCGGTCCAGACGAGGGCCGACGTGAACCTCGAACGCGCGGCCTCACTGTTCAACATCCCGGAGCACTACTGGCTCTTTCCGGCGGCAGAGGACGA
>DBNU01000197.1:25935-26110 GCA_002299125.1 Proteobacteria bacterium UBA664 | reverse complement strand
CCGACAACCTCAACCAATGGCTGGGCCGGGTAGGGACCCGACTAGGCTCGCTCACTCAACAACTCAGCGCGGCCGTGGGTGAGCAAGTCGTGGACACCACTCTGGCCGGGGATGTTGCGGCGGAGCAGTCCACCCCGACCGAAGGGCAGGTGCAGATGCGCACACCTTGGGTGCG
>DBNU01000197.1:0-25868 GCA_002299125.1 Proteobacteria bacterium UBA664 | reverse complement strand
TCTTTCCGGCGGCAGAGGACGAATACCGCACCGGCATCGATCATCTGAAGCAGTATCTCGATCGGCTGGGCGATGCGGACGCGACCGACGCGCAGTTTTTCACCCGTGCCGACAACCTCAACCAATGGCTTGGCCGGGTAGCCACCCGATTGGGCTCCCTCACGCAACAACTCAGTGCGGCCGTGGGCGAGCAAGTCGTGGACACCACGCTGGCCGGGGATGTCGCGGCGGAGCAGGCCACCCCGACCGAACGACAGGTACAGATGCGCACACCCTGGGTGCGCATCGACGACTACTTCTACGTCGCGCGCGGCAGCAGTTGGGCGCTGCTGCATCTATTGCGGGCCGTGGCCGTGGATTTCGCGCCGGTGCTGGAGCAGCGTAATGCAAATGCAACGCTCGCCCAGCTCATCCGGGAGCTCGAAGGTACGCAAAGCCCGATGGGCAGCCCCATGATCCTGAATGGCAGCGGCTTCGGGATCTTCGCCAATCATTCGCTCGTCATGGCGGCGCACATCGCGCGCGCGAACAGCTCGCTTCTGGTTCTGCGCAAGCAGCTCGAGCGCGGCTGACGCGGCGCGGGCATCACATCGGGTCCGCCCCGCCCCACATCATCCCCGCCGCCGACAAGAGCACTCGGGGGCAGGCTGCGGCCGGGGATCCAGTCCTTCCCCAGTGACGGCGCGACGACACTGATCCCCGCCTGCGCGGGGATGACGTGGGGCGGCGGGGATGACGATTACGGCCTGGTGCAGACTGGCCCCGGGCCCTCAGCCGAACAGCCGGCGCAGGAAGCCGAAAAGACCGCCCCCCTGGCCCCCCATGCGCCCGCCACCCGCCGTGGCAACCTCGTACCCGCGGCGGGGGGCGTGATGCCGAGGCTCGCGGCGATGCTCGATGACGACACTGCCGTCTGGTTGGTTGTTGGACGCATCGACACGGAGGTTGCGGCCCTTGTACTGGACGCCATCGAGCTCGGCGATGGCGCGTTGTGCAGAGGCGTCGTCCTCCATCTGTACGAAGCCGTAGCCGCGGGATCGCTGAGTCCGGCGATCAAAGATAATCTCGGCGGAATTGACCCGCCCGAATGGCTCGAAGACTGCCTTGAGTTCGTCGCTTTGGAGCGAATACGGAAGATTGCCCACGTAGATATTCATTGACGCATGATCTCCCTGTGAGATGGGCGCGGCGTGCTTCGTAACCCTAACTGCCGAGGCGGGCCTCCCTGTGGGTGGAAAGCTTGCCAAACAATGGGTTGTGGCCACACGCCCGTACGAGACCCGGGCCGCTGCGGGCCGGCCCGGACCAACTCCGTTTGTCTGCGGTCTGCGCCGGTAGGGGCGCGAACCACACCTCGACACGACCGATGTTTGTTACAACTACGTAACGATTCAAGCACAGGGAAAAGGTCCCGGCAATGTGCAGTGCAGCGAAAGAAAACAGCAAGTTCCTGTCTGTTCCCGACGATGTTCCGCAGGTCCTCATCATAGGCTGTGGCTATGTCGGACGCGAACTGTTGGCACGCTACCAAGCGAGTGGATGGGTGGTCACGGCCACGACACGCAGCGGTCGGTTGGCTTCAGACCACGGGGAGTGGGTCTGCGGCAGTGAGAAATCGGGCGCCGTGCGGTGTCTGGCGTTGGACCTGTGTGCCCCAGCCTCGCTCGCTGCCTTCAGAGCGGCGCTCGATGGCGATGCCTTTGACGCGGTCCATGTGCTCGTGCCGCCGGGGCCGGAACCCGAACGGGTGCTGCTGGAAGGTCCGACCCGCTTGCTCGGGATCCCCGCGATCGCGACCGCCAGGAGGATCCTGCTCGCCTCCTCGACTGCGGTTTACGGTGACCGGGCCGGTGCCTGGGTGAGCGCCGATATGCCGGCCAGGGCAGATGATGAACGCGGGCAGCGTCTGCTGGCCGCCGAGCAGGCCTGGTTGACTCATCCGGCGGTGCGAGTCGTGCGGCTGGCCGGGCTCTACGGGCCCGGGCGGCTCATCGGGGCCGGCGATCTGAGAAGCGGCCGCCCTTTGTTCGGCGATCCGGAGCGCTGGCTGAATCTCATTCACGTCGCGGATGCGGCCACCCTGCTCGTGGCGGTGGCTGCGGCCGAGGGTGCGGCGCGCATCGAACTCGGGAGCGACGATGCACCGGTGCAGCGCCGGGACTGGTACGCGGGGCTCGCAGCCGCCCTCGGCCTGCCCCCACCCCGCTTCGACGGCCTGACCCGCGCCGATGGCCCGCGCGCCGCCAGCGCCGCCTCCCGTCGCTGCGACAACGGCCCGACCTGCCGTCGCACCGGATGGCGCCCGCGCTACCCGGACTGGCAGAGCGGACTCGCGGCCAGTATCCGTGGGTCTGGGTCTGGGTCTGGGTCTGGGTCTGGGACAGCGGCAGAGGCCGGAATGGCCTCACGGGACTGATGGCGCAGCCACGCCTTTGCCCGTTGGCCTCTCAGCGCGGGCCGACGAAGCGGCCGAAGGCGCGCGGGCCATTGCCGGTGGGGATCTCGGCGCGCACTTCGAGACTGCCGGCATCAAGGACCATGAGGGAATTCGAGAACCAGTTGGCGACGAGAAAGGCATCCGTCGCCGGGTCGTGCGCCACTCCTTCGGGATATTCCCCGACGGTGTGGCGCCCGAGTACGCCGAAGGGTTCCAGCAGCAGCAGCTCTACCGAATCGTCATGCTGATTGGAGACGATGGCCCGGCCACGCACCGGGTCAATGGCCAGCGCATAGGGTGATGCCCCCACACGCACCCGGGCGGTCTCCCGCAGCGACGCCAGGTCCACGCGGCTGACATCGTGACTGCGCACATTGGCCGTGTAAGCGTGGCGACTGTCGGGTGCGGCCGTCACTCCGAAGGGTGCCTCACCGACCGGGATGCGGGCGAGACGTTCGCCCGAGGGCAGGGCGTGAACGGCGAGGGAGTTGTCATCACGCTCGGCGATGAGCAGCAAGCGGCCATCGGGAGTGATGTCCATACCCGACGGTGAAGCGCCCGTGGCGATGGACCCAAGCGGGCTGAGGTCGCTCGCGCTCAGGATATCGACCCGATCGAGGTCCCAGTCGGCGACGTAGATGCGCTGGCCAGCGGGGTCGATACAGACACCGAGCGGCGCTGGCCCGACCTCGCGCGAATGCGTTACTGCACGGGTATCGGCAGCGATCCGGTGCAGGCGGTGGGAAGCGGGCGTGGTGACGAACACGGCAGTGCCATCGGGGGCGACGGCGACGCCCGCGGGGCCACCGCTGAGGGGCAGTTCCTGCACGGGCTCAAGCCGCCCGAGATCGACAATGGTCAGGCTCTCGCCCGTCTGGTTGCTCACCCAGGCGAAGGGTGCCGCGAGGGCACCCTTCGCGAGGAGAAGTCCTGCGAGGCCGGTGAGCCAGCACCCGCCTCCCGGAGATCTCACTGACCGCCTTCGGCCAGCTTCTTGATCTCGGCAAGCCCTGCCTCGTACAACCCGGTTACGGCCTTCACGGCAGCCTCGTCATTCAGTTCGGGCGGCGGATCGTTGTTGGTGTAGCCACGATAGAAGCCGGCCTTCACCGTGAGCTTCGAACCTCCACCCTCACCGGGTGCCACGCTGAGGGTGGCGGCATAGGTGGTGACGGGGAAGTTCTTCACGTCGTTTTCGGTGATCTTGTACTTGTACGACATGCCTTCGGCGTCGTACTTGAGCAGTTCGTTCTTGACGATCGCACCGCTGCCTTCAAGGGTCAGAGTACGTGTGGCCCCCGCCTCGTTGCCGCCTTGCTGTTCGCACTTGGCAACGGCGGGATGCCACTTCTCGATGGCGCAGAACTCGCTGATGACGGCCCAGGTGGCGGCAGGATCGGCTTGAACATCGACCGCGAGTTCGACCTTCTGACGGCTCGGGCCGTGGGCATGGGCGGCAAACGGGATACTGGCCGCGAGTGCCAGCGTGAGCGTGCTTCGAATCATATCCAAGGTGGATCTCCCTGTTGCGGCGGCCGGCTCGAGGCCGGCGATGGGTGTCCGCTCCGCCGTGCGCGCGCGCACGTCATCGGGGTCACGACTGTGGGACCACCGACTCCGGCAGAACGGGAAGGTTTCCGTGCTGAACCGGATGCCGTGTGCGTCAGGCACATGCTAACAAGCATGAGCCGGCAGGGGGATCCGCGCGCTGTACCTGAGGGAGATTTTCCGGGCCAGCAGGGCCGTGCAGCGGTTGTCTTTCCCCACGCTCAAGCCGATGCCGAGGGTGGCCCGAGGGTCGATCCGAGGTCGATACCCTCGGCACGCAACAAGTGCTCGAGTGCGCCCTCCATCAACGCGCGCGCGTGCGAGGCGGTGCGATGCAGGAAGGTGTGCAGGACGGCGTCGGCTTCATTCCTGCTGTTGCAAGCGGCGGAATACTCTTCGAAGGCGTTCAGACTCTGGATGATGTCGGCGAGGTGGCGGGGGCACTCGCATTCCACGGCGGCGGCCCGGCTGGACGCCAGCGCCAGCACAGCGGGGGGGAAACGGCGCGGCGCGGGGGCCTGCAGACGCTCTACCGCAGACAGGTCATCACCTGTGCCTGAGGAAGCCTTTTCGGTTGCGCGCAGACAGGCGAGGCGCAGCTCCTCATGACCTGCAGGGCCCCTCAGAATGGTGCAATTGGACGCGGCGAGCTGTCGCAGCAGCCGGCGCGTTCCGAAGCCATACACAAGCACCGCGTGTCGGGCCCCTGAGCTCGCGACGATGCGTTGCACCTGACCATAACTGTCCGGCTGGACACAGGGCAGTTCGATGACCACGACTTCAGCCCCGGCCGCACGGGCGGCCTCGGGGAAGGCCTCGCGGTCGCGCCCGCTCAGGATCCATTCGATGCCCTCGTTGCGAGGAGGTGCGACGGCGAACTGCGCGTGCAGGCTGTCGCCGAGCACCGCGACTCGTGGTGTCCGGCCGGCAGGTGCCGCGCTGGACACACCCTGCGGCGCATACCCCACGCGACCCTGCAATTGCTCCAGCGTCAGGTGCGCCACCGTGCCGATGGCCTGTCCGGCATCCACCAACTGCTTGATGAGCGAGAGTCGCGCCAGGTCGTGGTGGGAATAGAGCCGGTTGGCTGTCGCCGTGCGCCGCGGTGTGACCACGCGATAGCGCCGCTCCCACATTCGCAGCGTGTCGGGCTGGACCCCGGTGAGTCGCGAAATGGCACCGATGCGGTAGCCGGGCTCGCTGGCCCCGTCCGAGGGAGTTTCAGCGGCCGTGTCGTCCAGACTGTTCTGATTTTCCATGGGCAATCCTCGTCGTCTCCTGCCGACCATCCGGTGTACAGGTTTTGTTATAAGCTAGAGCCATGAACGCGACTGCGCAACTCACCTGTCCACGATTTGTCATGGAGCTCTTCGATGCCTGACCTGGCGCCCGTTCTTCTCTGGTTGCGCCAGGATCTGCGTCTCGACGACCACCCTGCACTCGTGGCAGCCGCGACCAGCGGGCGTCCCGTGGTGCCGTTGTACATCTTTGCACCGGCAGCGGAGGGGGCATGGCCCGCTGGGGGCGCTGCCCGCTGGTGGCTGCATCACGCCCTCGACGACCTCTCTGACGCGCTGACCAAGGCAGGTTCGCGTCTGTGCTTCGCCCAGGGTGACCCGTTGGCCGTGCTGCTGCGCATTGCTCTGGAGATTGGCGCAAAGAGCGTCTATTGGACGCGTCGCTACGACCCGGTGGCCGTGCGGCACGAGCGCGACGTCGAGGAGGTGCTGCGTGCACGGGGCTTTGAGGTCCGCAGCTTCGCCGGCAGCACCCTGCGCGAACCTGGCGCAGTGGAGAACCGCAGCGGTGGACCGTTTCAGGTATTCACTCCGTTCTTTCGCCATTACCTCGCACTCGGGGAGCCGGAGCGGCCCCTCCCAGCCCCACAATCCATTCCCGCTCCGAGGGTCTGGCCAGACTCTCTGCCGCTGGAGGCCCTGGGACTGCTTCCCCGACTCCCCTGGGCCGCCGCGTTCCCTCGCCACTGGCAGCCCGGCCCGAGCGGTGCGGCAGCGGCGCTCGAAGGGTGGTTACTCGGGGAGTGGCGGGCCTACAAGGCCCAGCGTGACGAGCCGGGGCGGGTGGACGGGGTGTCCAGGCTGTCGCCGCACCTGCACTTCGGCGAATTGTCCGTGCGCCGGATCTGGTGGGCCATGCGCGAACTGGCCCCAGCCGGATCGGCCGCCGAGCATCCGGGCCTGCCCTGGCTGAGGCAGCTCATCTGGCGCGAGTTCGCCCACCACCTGCTCTATCACTTCCCGCACACGGATCGTGAGCCGCTTCGAAGCGAGTTCCGCGAGTTTCCCTGGCGCCCGCCCGAGCCCGAGGCACTGGCAGCCTGGCAGCAGGGGCGCACCGGCTATCCGCTGGTCGATGCCGGTATGCGTGAACTCTGGCAGACCGGCTGGATGCACAATCGGGTACGCATGGTCGTCGCCTCGTTCCTGGTCAAACATCTGCTCATCGACTGGCGGGTTGGGGCGGCTTGGTTCTGGGATACCTTGGTTGATGCCGATCTGCCCAACAATACGCTGGGCTGGCAGTGGACCGCGGGCTGCGGTGCCGACGCCGCGCCCTACTTCCGCATCTTCAACCCGATGACGCAAGCGCGGAAGTTCGATGCCGAGGGCCACTACGTGCGACGCTGGGTGCCGGAACTTGCGGCGCTCGAATCGCCCTTCATCCAGGCCCCTTGGGAGGCACCGGCCTCCGTGCTCGCGCAAGCGGGCGTGCGCCTGGGTATCGATTATCCCCGGCCCCTGGTTGACCATGAGGCCGCGCGTGCGCGGGCACTCGCCGCCCTTTCCAGCATGACCGCTGCCCGTCGTCGCGAAGGCATGACTTGAGAAACCACCGGCAAGCCCGGCATGTGCGGTGTGTAGCCGTCATCCTTGGCGTGGTCGGGAGTATGCCTTCCGCCGCGGATCTCGCCACCGAAGCGGTACTCGGGGTGCCGGAGCAGCGGGCCACGAACCCTGCCGGCCTGGGGCGCGTGCTGGTGGAACTGGTCGATGACGCCGGTCGCTCGCGGAGCGTGCACGCTGAACTGGCGCTCGACGTCCAGGCGCGTGCCCGGGGACTCATGTTTCGCCGCCGTCTCGACCCGGGCGAAGGCATGCTGTTCGTTTTCCCGAGGACGGCCCCGGTGCGCATGTGGATGCGCAACACCCTGTTGTCGCTCGACCTGCTCTTTTTCGACGCGACGGGTTTGCTGGTCAGCGTGGTCCCGCGCTGCGAGCCGCTCTCCGAGCACCTGATTGGCCCGCGCGTGCCCGTGCGCGCGGTGCTCGAGTTGCCAGCCGGCGAGGCTGAACGGATGTCCTTGCAGCCGGGTGCCCGCTTGATCGCGCCCAAGCTCGAGAGCCTGCGATCACGGTGACTCGGCCAGCGTGCGGCTGCGGTGATTCACTGGGGGCGTCCGCGCGGTTTGCCTGCCCGGCGCAGCCACACTCAGCGGGCGCTGTCGGCTGGCCTTTCCTGCCGGGCACTCGCGCGCAGGGCCTCGATGCCCGGGCCAAATCCTCGCAGCGACAGGGCGAGCTCGACCGGCTGGCGGGAGCTGTCGCGGAAGCGCACACGGGCCGACTCTGCGCTGCCGAGTGTATCGAGGAGCTCGGTATCGAGCCTGAGCCCGCCACCGCAACCCGATGGCTCGCATCGTTCCACCGGGAAACGCACGGGGTCGAGCCCCTCGACCTCGAGCTCCACGCCCGGTGGCAGCGAGATGCCGAGTGGCAGTACGAATAGTGCGACCGGGAAGGGATCGCCGTCGATGAGACCGATGGTCACGCGCATGACCCGACCCCCACCCTGCTCGGGTGGGAGCACGACATTCTGGAACAGGCTGCAGGCACTGCGCCCGGGTGCCGGGTCGTGGCATTCGAGCGACCAATGCTCGAAGCTTTCGGTGGTCGCCGATGCGATGGCGGCATGCAGCGTAAGGCCGAGCCACAGGAATATGCGGGCGGAGCAGCAGCGAACGCTGAGCTGGCCGCCAGAGCCGATTGGCTGGCTGCCCCGGGCCCCGGGGAGTCGCCCCCAGTCGATCCAGGCTTGCATCAACGGGTCACTGCCGGTCCCGGCGATCCAGCTCCCCCGCTTGCTGCGGAGTGGGTCACTGCCGGGCCGGGGGTGGTCTGGGGTGGCTGCGGAGTGGCGCTCAGGCTCGTGGGGGAGGGGACCACTGTGGCTGGGGTCGCCGGTTGCGACTGGGCCACAGTGGTCGTTGCCTCGAGGGAGGCAGGCACGAGGTGAACGTCATCGATGTAGATATCCACCGGGGTTCCCGACTGCGGGACTTCGAGGGTCAGGAAGCCGATGCGACTGATGTCGATGGGGCCATTTTCGGCACCGATCACCACCTCCGCGAGGGGTACGGCGAGTTCGTTCCAGCCGGGTTCGAGGGCAACCCGCTGGCGGAACCAGGGACGCCGGTTACCTAGGCGGTCGGGCAACTCCCGGTCCGCGATCAGCACGCTCAAGGGTTGAGATTCCGACCTCGGGTTGAACACGGCAAGCCTGAGTTCACGGAAGGCGGACCAGTCTTCGCGGGTAGGTTCCAGCGTCACGGCGGACCACCCCACGGGCGGAAACGACACAAACAGCGAATGCAGACCGTTCCGGCTGATGGCATCGCTGCGTTCACCGAGCGACCACAGTCGCGCGGTGAAGGGGGCCTCGAAGTCAGCCAGCACCGGGAAGCGTGCGGCTGCATCGCTGGAAGCGAGATACCAGGCCACGGCCCGCTGGCTGGCCACCAGCAACACGGCGAGGATGGCGATCTGCAGACCGCGCCGCCAGTGCCAGCCGAAATCGCGCCGCCGCCTGGAGCAGAACAATACGCCGGTGGCGGCACCGGCGAGGTCGTAGACGGTGTCGTCAAGCGAGGCGTTCCGCCCGAAGAAGGGCTGGAGCAGTTCGATGCCCCCGCCGACCACAAAGGCCAGCAGCAGTACGACTGCCAGTTGCAGCCGCACACCGAGGCGCGCGAGGGGGGCCAGCCAGCGCACGAGGAGGCCGCTGGCGAGGGCGAAGATGGGTACGTGGCTCAGGTCGAGCAGCGGGCGCACGGGGCGTGGCAGGTCCAGCGGTTCGATGAGGAAGAACAGCGAGGCCATGGCCGGCAGGATGAGGAGCAGCCAGCGACCGGCCGAACTCGGCCGGCGACGTGGGTTGACCAGTCGCACGCTTTCCAGGATGGGGGTCGACACGGGTGATTCCGGGGAGAACGAGATGGACGGAGGATAGCGCCTGCCCGGTGTCCACCGTGAGGGGTTGCACCCACGCACCGCACACCGCGTAGAGAAGGTTGGCCTGCGAGCCGGGCCTTGTCGTCGCCAGATTACGCTCGACCGGGGCACGCACGCCGATTGGCTGGGTTTCCTCCGGCATACTGTATAGGCTTCCAGTATGCAATGCCCCATGAGCTTGAGCCTGCCGCTGGAACCTGCAGCAAGTCATCCGCTGCCGGCGGCACTTGCGGGTTTCCACGCCTGGGTGGCGGAGTGGTTTCAGGCGACGCACGGCAATCCGACCCCATGCCAGGTCGAGGCTTGGCAAGCCCTCAGGGCGACGCCCGCCGGGCACGTGCTGGTGGCGGCCCCGACCGGCTCGGGCAAGACCCTCGCGGCCTTTCTGGTTGCCATCGATCGCCTCGTGCGCGAGGCCGGACGTGGTGAGCTGCCAGCGACCACCAGTGTGCTGTACGTGTCGCCGCTGCGCGCGCTCGGCAACGATATCCGTCAAGGCCTGGAGCGGCCGCTCGCCGCGCTCGCCGCGCGCGCGGCGAGCGCGGGTGCGCCTGATCCAGGGATCCGCATCGCCGTGCGCACGGGTGACACGCCCGCGCGCGCGCGGGCGGCCATGCGCCGGCAGCCGCCTCATCTGCTGGTCACGACGCCCGAGTCACTCTACATCCTGCTCACGAGTGACTCGGGACGTGCGGCACTGGCCGGGGTCCACACCGTGATCGTCGATGAGCTGCACGCTACCGCAGGCAGCAAGCGCGGTGCTCACCTGGCCCTTTCGCTCGAGCGCCTGCACGCCCTTTGCGCCGTTCCACCGGTGCGCATCGGCCTCTCGGCCACGCAGCGCCCGCTGACGGCGATGGCGCGCTTGCTGGCCGGGCGCGGGCCCGATGGTGAGCCCCGGCCCTGCCGGATCGTCGATTTGGGTCATGTCCGGGCGCGTGATCTCGCCATCGAGTTGCCGGCTGAAGCGCTCGCAGCCGTGCTGTCGAGCGCGGGCTGGGATGCTGTTTTCGCGCGGCTCGAGTCGCTCATCGCGAATCACCGGGCCACGCTGGTGTTCGTGAACACCCGCCGTCAGGCGGAGCGTATTGCGCACGCCTTGTCCGAGCGGATGGGGACGGATGCGGTGGCCGCCCATCACGGCAGTCTTGCGCGTGAGCAGCGTCTGGAAGCCGAGTGTGGGCTCAGGAACGGGACACTGCGTGCGGTCGTCGCCACGGCGTCACTCGAGCTCGGGATCGACGTGGGCCACGTGGATCTCGTCTGCCAGATCGGTGCCACCCGCCAGTTGAGCGCCTTCCTGCAGCGCGCCGGCCGCGCCGGACATGCCGTGGCTGGGGTGTCCAAGGCGCGTCTGTTCCCGCTCTCGCGCGACGACCTCGCCGAATGCATCGCGCTCATCACGGCCGTCGACGCTGCCGAGATCGATGTCATCGAGATCCCGCAGGCACCCATCGATGTGCTCGCGCAGCAGTGCGTGGCGGCCATTGCCTGCGAGCCCATGACTGCGGCGGCCCTGTTCCAGCGCATGCGCGCGGCCGACCCTTATCATGAACTCACACGTGAGCAGTTCGACGCTGTGCTCGGCATGCTGGTGGAGGGTTTCACCACGCGACGTGGCCGGCGTGGCAGTTGGATCTTTCACGATCTGACTGCCGATGAGTTGCGAGCCCGGCGCGGCACAAGGCTGATGGCCATCGCCAGTGGTGGTGCCATTCCCGATACGGCCCAGTGGGAGGTGCGGGCCCTGCCGGAGGACCTCCTCATCGGCACGCTGGACGAAGACTTCGCCATCGACACTTCCATCGGCGATGTCTTCCAGCTCGGCGCCACGGCCTGGCGCGTGACCCGGGCCGTGGATGGTGTCGTGTTCGTCGAGGATGCCGCCGGACAGCCGCCCAGCATCCCCTTCTGGTTCGGTGAGGCACCTGCCCGTAGTCCAGAACTCTCCGCGGCCGTCTGGCGCCTGCGCACGGAGATCGTCCTGACCCTTGGCAGCAGCCCCGGGCCCTTCGCGGAGGATGCACTGGCGGCACTGGCCCGGCGTATCGGTGCCCGACCGGGCGTGGGAACGGCCGCGGCGCGGCAACTGGTCGACTACTACGCGGCGGCACTGGCCGTGCTGGGCGATCTGCCCACGGGCGATACCCTGCTGGCGGAACGCTTCTTCGACGAGGCCGGCGGCATGCAGCTCGTCATCCACTGCCCGCACGGCAGCCGGGTGAATCGAGCCTTCGGGCTGGCCCTGCGCAAGCGCTTCTGCCGCAGCTTCAACTTCGAGTTGCAGGCGGCGGCGACCGAGGATGCGGTCATTCTCTCGCTGACCGAGGTGCACAGTTTTCCGCTCGCGTCCATCTGGCAGTTCCTTGAGCCTGCGAGTCTGCGCGATGTGCTGGTGCAGGCCCTGCTCGATGTGCCCCTGTTCGCCACCCGCTGGCGTTGGAATGCGGTATGCGCTCTGGCACTGCCGCGCCGCCAGGGCGGACAGCGGGTCGCGCCGCGGATCCAGCGCATGCGGGCCGAAGACCTGGTTGCCGCCGTCTTTCCCGATCAGCTCGCCTGCCTGGAGAATCTCAGCGGGCCCAGGGTGGTGCCGGAACACCCACTCGTGCAGCAGACGATCCATGATTGCCTCACCGAGGCCATGGATTTCCCACGCTTCGAGGCGCTCATCCGCGCCGTGCGTAGCGGTGAACTCACGCTCAGCGAGCGTGATCTGCCCGAGCCCTCACCATTGGCAGCAGAGATCCTGAGCGCGCGTCCCTACGCCTTTCTCGACGATGCCCCGCTCGAGGAACGGCGCACGCTCGCCGTGCATACGCGGCGCTTCGTCGATCCGCGTACGGCACGCGACTACGCGCACTTGGACGATGCCGCGATCGCACGCGTCTGTGATGAGGTCTGGCCGCGGGCCGATACAACGGTCGAATTGCATGAGGCGCTGCATCTGTGTGGCGTTTTCACCGATCTGGAGGTGCAGGACTCGGGCTGGAGTGCGTGGATGGAGGAGCTGGCACTCGAGGGTCGGGCCATTCGGATCGAGGCTCGGCGGGTCGAAGCTCAACCGGGGCTGGTGCTGTGGGTTGCGGTCGAGCGCTGGTTCGAGCTGGCGGCGGCCTTTGCGGCCGACTGGCCGCTGCCCAGAGTCCTGGCTGAACGCGTTGCTGCAGGCGGTGCCTTGCCGCCGCCACTCGATCGTGCAGAAGCCTGCGCAACGCTGCTCAACGATCGGCTCGCCGTCATGGGGCCGGTCACGGTTGCCGGGCTTGCCTCAGCTCTGGGTCTCGATGAGGCCGAGATCGCGGCGACGTTGGCGCAGCTCGAGTGCGCGGGTCAGGTCTTGCGCGGTCACTTCTGCCTCGCCGCGACCACGGAACAATGGTGTGACCGCCGCTTGCTCGCGCGCATCCAGCGCGGCACGCTTGATCGCCTGCGGGCCGAGGTACGGCCGGTGGCGCCGGCGGTGCTGCTGGATTTTCTCTGTCGCTGGCAGGCGCTGGCGGGTGACCGCAGTGGCCGCGAAGGCCTGGTCGCCACGCTCACGCAGTTGTCTGGCTGGGTGGCCCCGGCCAGTGCCTGGGAGTCAGTCATCCTCCCGGCGCGGGTGGCCGACTACACGAGCGGCTGGCTGGATGAACTCAGTCATACCGGACAGTGTTGCTGGCAACGGGCGCGCGGGGCGGCGAGTGACGCACAGGTGGCAGTGCGGCTCATGCCCGTGGCCTGGTTTACCCGCACCGAGCGCATGCTCTGGCACCTGGCTCCCCCGGTCGATGTCACCTCGCTGCGACCGGATGCCGCGCAATTGCATGCCTGTCTGTTGCGCGCCGGCGCGAGCTTCATCGACGAACTCACGGCGCTGACCGGCTGGCCACTCGAGCGTCTGGCCTCCGCGCTCGCCGAGTGTGTCGCGCGGGGATTGGCTGCAGCCGATGGCTTCGCCGGTTTGCGTTCACTCGCTGCCGGCCCACGCACCTGGACACTGACCACGCTCGGTAGTGGCGGCCGCTGGCACGCAGCAGTGTCCTCTGCTGCCTTGCCCATGGCTGGCGATGAAGATCCGCTGGGCCCGACCGCAGCAATGGCCAGGCGCTTGCTGGCACGCTGGGGTGTGCTCTTTCCGCGGGTGCTGGCCCGCGAAGTGCTGGCACCGCCATGGCGTGAACTCCAGGTGGTCCTGCGCCGTATGGAGGCGCGTGGCGAGGTACGCGGGGGGCGCTTCGTGCAGGGATTCGTCGGTGAGCAGTACGCGCTGCCGGAGGCGCTCATGCTGCTGCGCGATTGCGCGCGTGCCCCACGCTCGCCACCCCCACTGGATCCGCGCGACCCGATCAGTGTCTGCGGTCTGTTTGCCGCGCAGACAGCCCGCCCGGACACTGGCGCCGAAAAGCGGCCGTCGTCACTGCGTCCCCCGCGCGCGCAGGCAAAGGTGAGCCGCTTCCCTTAACATGCCGGGCCTCGGGGGCGTCACCAGCCTCCCGCAACGCACCGAGGACCCGGAGCCCGCATCACATGAAGGTCGTCATCGCCCCCGATTCGTTCAAGGAAAGCCTCACCGCCCTCCAGGTCGCCAGCGCCATCGAGCGCGGCTGGCTCAAGGTCTTCCCCAAGGCGCGTATCGTGAAGGTGCCGATGGCCGATGGGGGCGAAGGGACGGTGCAGGCGCTGGTGGATGCCACCGCGGGGCAGTTCGTGCGTCGCAGCGTGAGTGGCCCCCTGGGGCAGCCGGTGAAGGCACGCTACGGTCTGCTGGGTGATGGTCGTACGGCCGTCATCGAGATGGCCGAGGCCTCAGGTCTGCCGCTGGTGGCACGCGAGGAGCGCAATCCGCTGCAGACCAGCACCTTCGGTACCGGCGAGCTCATGCGGGATGCACTGCGCCGCGGTGCACGCCGACTCATCATCGGTCTCGGTGGCTCTGCGACCAATGATGGCGGTTGCGGCATGGCACAGGCCCTCGGGGTGCGCTTCCTGCGTGCCGACGGCAGCCTCATCAAGGGGCCGTTGTCCGGCGGCGATCTCGCGGATATCGCGCGTATCGACACCTCGGGCCTACTGCCCGAACTGGCGAAGGTCACGGTCACCGTGGCCTGCGATGTCGACAATCCGCTCAGTGGTCGCCGTGGTGCCGCCCAGGTGTTCGGTCCGCAGAAGGGTGCCGATGCGGCCATGGTGGCCACGCTCGATGCCGGTCTGAAGCAGTTCGGTCGGGTCGTGAAAGCGGAGCTCGGCGTCGCCATCGAGCGCCTGCCCGGGGCCGGCGCGGCCGGTGGCCTCGGTGGTGGGCTGGTGGCCTTCTGCGGGGCGGAGCTCAGGCGCGGCGTGGACATCGTGATCGAGGCAACGCGCCTGGAACGCCACTTGAAGGGTGCCCGGCTGGTGATCACGGGCGAGGGCCGACTGGATTCCCAGACGCCCTATGGCAAGGCACCGGCAGGGGTCGGTCAACTCGCGGCCCTGCACGGGATCCCGGTCATCGGCATCGGTGGCGGACTCGCCGACGATGCGCGGGTGGTATTCGCCCACGGCATCGATGCCATCGAGGCGGCGGTTGCCCGCCCCATGGGTCTGGAAGAGGCCTTCGCCCGCGCCCCGGCCTATCTCGAGGCCGCCGGTGAGCGTGTGGCGCGCTTGCTTGCACTCGGGCCACGGGTGGTCACACGCGCTCGTCGCTGAGGCGGTGGCGATCCCCGACCCGCGCGGGTCGGGGGATTGCCGGGCTGCCCCGTTGATGGGGGTACAGGCGCTTTGGCACGTCTCAGGAGCGAGAGTCCACCAGCACCTTGCGGGCATCGTTGAGCAGACTCGCGAGGTAGTCGCTGCCGCCGCGATCCGGGTGCAGCCGCTGCACCAGTCGGCGGTGGGCATCGACCACCTGCTCTTTCGTGGCTCCGGCTTCCAGCCCCAGGATGGCCAGCGCCTCCGCTTCCGTCAGGCGCCCACGCCCGGGCGCGCTGCCGCGGGCACCCGAGCCGTCGGTCGAATCGGGACGTCTGCTGCCCTGGCGGCGGTGCCAGGTCCAGGCATCGAGCAAATAGCGGCCCTTGGGGTCCTCTGACAGCAGTTGCCGGCGGAGCTCGGCGAGTTCGGCCTCAGCGAGGTCGGCGAGGCTGCGTCCGGCAAAAGGACCGGCACGTACCCGCCCGCCCAGCGGTCCGCCCTGTAGATCGAGTTGCAGCTCGATGAGGGTCGATCGCAACACGGTTTCGAGCACGGATTTGCGAATATCGATCCCGAGCAGGCGCGAAAGCCAGCCCGCAAGGCCGACGAACTGCAGGACCCGCGGCAGCAATGCGAGCAGGGCCGCCAGCGCCGCTGCGAGACCGAGCTGCCGCGCATAAACGAGCACGAGGATAAGCGCGAGGCCGGCCAGCATCCAGGCCAGACGCCGCCGCCCGCTGGGGTCCAGCCGGAGTAGGCGGGGCAGGAAAACACACACGAGCGCGAGGCCGACGAGGATCCAGAAGAGCATGTATCACCGGGGATGGGGGTGCGGGAGCATTGCGCCCGAGTGGGCCGCCTGCGGCAAGTCCCTGTGTGACGTGCTTGCCGTCGGTCAAACCCGATTGCCCGGGTATCCACCCGCGCCGGTCTAGGCCTCAGCCAGCTCCACGCGATTGCGCCCGTTGCGCTTGGCGGCGTAGAGGGCCGCGTCGGCGCGGGCGAGGAGCCGACCGCCGAGTTCGCCGAGTTCACCAATGAGCAGTCCACGTGCCGCGTGCGACGGCAGCAGGGCCGCGCCGACCGAGGTCGTGACCGCGACCGGCCCTGCCTCCAGCAGTACCGGCCGGGCAGCGACGGCGACCCGGATCCGCTCCGCCAGCCGGAGCAATGCGGCACGATCGCTCCCCGGCACCAGTACGGCAAATTCCTCGCCGCCGTAGCGGGCAAGCAGCGCGTCCCCGTCGAGGGCGGCCGTCAGCCGGGCACCGATCTCGCAAAGCACGACGTCTCCCGCCGGGTGGCCAAAGCGGTCGTTGATGGACTTGAAGTGGTCGAGGTCGAGGAGCAGGCAACCGAGCGTGGACTGATGGCGCGCGGCCGTCACCACTTCCTCGGCCAGGCGGCGATCGAAGAGTCGGCGGTTCGCTACCCCGGTCAACGCATCCGTGTGGCCCATGCGGCGGAGCAACTCGCGCGTGCGCGCCGCATCGACGCAGGCCGCCAGGGTGGCACCGAGTGCCTCCAGGAAATCCGTCGCCATGCCCGGACGGAAACGACCGGTGGAACGTGCACCGATGGCGAGCGTGCCCTGCCACTGACCGCGTCGGAGCAATGGCACCAGTGCCAGCGAACCGACACCGTTTCCTGACGCTCGCGGCAGCCAGCGGGAATGGCGTGACAGATCCCACGGCTCGAGGCGCGGGAGCGGATGGTGGGGCCAGATCTGCCCGAGACCGTGCTCCGGCGGTAGCCAGGCGAGGGCAGGGTGGCGCGCACGGATACTGGCGATGGCGCCCGGATCCGCCTGCGCCACCAGATGCAGGGTGACTGCGGACCAATCGAAGTGGCGCACGGCGTGATGTTCCAGCGTGCGACCCAGACAGTCGAGATCCTCGCTGTCCATGAGCGCGACCTGGAAGGCCTGAAAGCGACGCCAGGTCCGCTCGTTCTGGCGCGCCACCGCGAGCAACCGGCGCAGGCGCGGCTCCTGAGCCAGAGATTGCTGCTCTGTGACCTCGCAGAGCGGCAACATGAACTGAGTGGGTGGTGGCTCTCGCACCCCAGCAACCGCGCCGGGTACTGAGGCAGGCAACCCGATTCTCCTGCTGCGGGGAGTCATGCGCCGTCCGGCATCTGCTAAGGGTGTGCAATACTCCGATACAAGTTCTGTGCCCGTATTCCGGATGCCGCTGTGGGGGCGGAGCCGACTGCGAATGCGCCGCGCGGGAATGCGTCCAGGTCAACTGCGATGACGCCCTGGGCGTTTGCCCGGAAGGGCGGCCGGTCGGGGGTGTACGCTCCGTGGTCTGAGCCTTGCGATGGGCCTCGTCGCGGTGGCAGCCCGGCCCGTTCTTCCATCGCTGGCTGCGATTTCTTCACACGTTCCCGGTAGTGCACCACGGTACGTGGCTCCAGCGGCAATGCACGATGCGTCAGGCCATGGCGCCAGGGAGACGATGATGGAGGCGACGGTCCAGCCGGGTGTCGAGCAGCTCCCTGAGGGCATGGTGCTCACGACGCTCTTCCAGCCAATCCTCAATCTGGCTGGCTCGGGTCTGTATGGCTTCGAGGCCCTGACGCGTGGCCCAGCCGACACCCCCTTCGCCGATCCCGGTCTGCTCTTTGGTCATGCTGAGCGCACTGGCCAACTGGCGCTGCTGGAACGCAGCGCACGCCAGCGTGCGCTGACGGAATGGCAAGCGCTCGGTTTGCCCGGTCGGATCTTCCTCAACACCTCGCCGATGCTGCTCGAGGGTGAGGGGCTGCAGCGGTTGATTGCCGATGCGGACGAGGCAGGACTTCCGCTTGAACGGCTCGTGCTCGAGATCTCCGAGCGCTATCCGGTGCGGGACTACGCCCAACTGCGTGCCACCCTGGACCGGCTGCGGCGTGGCGGTTGTCTCATCGCCATCGATGACCTGGGTGCCGGCTATTCCGGCCTGAGGTCGTGGTCCGAGTTGCGACCCGACTTCGTGAAGATCGACATCCACTTCATCAAGGGCATCGATGATGACCCGGTGAAGCGCCAGTTCGTGCAGAGCATGGAGGAGATGGCCGGACGTCTCGGCTGTGAAACGATCGCCGAAGGCGTGGAGACCGCCGAGGAGTATGCGGTGGTCCATCACATGGGGATCCGCTTCGTGCAGGGGCACTTCTTCGGCCGCCCACACGCCTCACCCCTCAGCGTGCCGATGGACAGCCAGGGCTGGGGGGAGCCGGCCTATAGCCTGCAACGCAGCACCACGCCTCTGCCCGGCGAGACTATCGCCTCATTATTGGAGCCTGCCCCGTCGGTCTCGCCGCAGCAGCGGACCGAGCGCGTCCTTGAACTCTTCGCCACCGAACCCGCGCCGAGCGCCATCGTGGTGGTTGACGGCGGCCGCCCGGTCGGACTGGTGGAGCGATCCGGCCTGCTCCAGGTCTTTGCCGGCCGCTACGGTCGGGATCTGTTCTCGCGCCAGCCCATCGCCGTGCTGATGAACGCCTCGCCCATCGTCGTCGAGGAGACCGAGCGGCTCGAAGTGGTGAGCGAACTCATCACTGCCAGCGGTGATCTCGAGGCCGCGAATCGATTCATCATCACCCGCGACAACCAGTATCGCGGCATCGGCTCGGTGTTGAACCTGCTCCGGCGTATCACCGATCTCAAGGTCCGCAATGCCCGCTACGCGAATCCGCTCACCCTGCTGCCTGGTAACGTGCCCATCGCCGAGACCATCGAGCGCCTGCTGGCGGCAGGGGGCGAGTTCACCGTGTGCTACTTCGACATCGACAACTTCAAGCCCTACAACGATCTCTACGGCTACAACCGTGGCGACGAGGTGATCCGCATGCTGGCCGACATCCTCGTGGCACAGGTAGACTCGGAGGTCGACTTCGTCGGACACGTTGGCGGTGATGATTTCATTGTCGTGTTCCGCAGTGCCGACTGGTTGGCACGGGTGGATGCAGTGTTCAATCGCTTCCTCGCCGGCCGGGAGCGCTTCTTCACTGCCCAGCACCTCGCGGCCGGCGGTGTGCAAGCCACGGATCGGCGGGGTGATGCCGTGTTCTATCCGCTGCTCACGGTCTCGGCGGGGGCGGTGCCGGTGTATCCGGATCGCGAGCTTTCCCAGCACGAGGTAGCGCAGCTCGCCAGTGAGGCCAAGGCACAAGCCAAACGTCAGGATGGTTGTTCGATCTTCATCGACCGACGCAGCCGCACGCTTTCTGTCTCTCCAGCTGCGGATCCACCGCAAGCCCCGGTCTGATGCCGTTGCTGCAATCCTCCCACTGACCTCCCTTCGCCAGAGTCCGGATAAGCCGATGCAGGAAGCCCTTGATAGTCGCCTTCATGCCGAGTCACCGGGTCTGCACGCATCGGTAACACCCGACGGGGCACTCGAGGCGCTGTCGCAGGCCGAGATTGCGCGACTGCAGGATGCCAGCCGACACGGTCTGAACGATCTGCTGCGGCGCTGCGCCCTGGCTGTACTCAATACCGGCAGCAGCGATGCGCCCGCCGTACTCGCCGAGCGCTACCGCTCATTCGATCTGCGAGTTGCCGCAGAGGAGTACGGCATACGTCTGTTGTTGCGTAACGCCCCTTCTTCGGCTTTTGTCGACGGCACCATCATCCGCGGAGTACAGGAGCATCTCTTCGCCGTTCTGCGTGACCTCATGTACGCCGATGCGCTCGATGCAGCGCTCACGGACTCCGCCCGCATCACCGACGTGGTCTTCTCCATGCTGCGTAATGCACGGGTGATGAGCACCGTGGAACAACCCGGATTGGTGGTCTGCTGGGGTGGACATTCAATCCCGCGCGAAGAGTACGAGTACTCCAAGCAGGTGGGCTATGAACTCGGATTGCGCGGGCTCGATATCTGTACCGGCTGCGGGCCGGGGGCGATGAAGGGGCCGATGAAAGGGGCGACCATCGCGCACGCCAAACAGCGATGTGCCATCGGTCGCTACGTCGGCATCACCGAGCCCGGGATCATCGCGGCAGAGCCGCCCAACCCACTGGTGAACCGGCTGGTCGTGATGCCCGACATCGAGAAACGGCTGGAGGCCTTCGTGCGCCTGGGGCACGGGGTGATCATCTTCCCCGGTGGTGTGGGGACGGCAGAGGAGATGCTCTACCTTATCGGGACCATGCTGCAACCAGCCAACGAGGGCGCGATCCTGCCCCTGGTGATGACTGGGCCGGCCTCATCGCGCTACTACTTCGAGCAATTGCATGAATTCATCGGGCTCACGCTGGGCGCGCGGGCGCAATCGTTGTATCGCATCATCATCGATGATCCGCGCTCGGTCGGGCAGTATCTGCGCCGAGCGGTCACCGAGGTGCGAGCGCAGCGCGCGGCACGCAACGATTCCTTCAGCTTCAATTGGCGGCTGCGGATCCCGGAAGTGATGCAGCTGCCCTTCGTTCCCACACACGAAACGATGAGAGCCCTCAGACTGCACATGGATTCCCCGCTGCACGAGCTGGCCGCCGATCTGCGGCGGGCGTTTTCCGGGATCGTTGCCGGCAACGTCAAGCCAGATGGGCAGCGTCTGGTGGCCGAGCGTGGGCCGTGGGAGATCCGCGGTGAGGATCGCCTGCTCGGTGCACTCGATGATCTACTGGCACGCTTTTCGGCGGAAGGGCGCATGAAGACCGGATCCGGGGCCTACGTCCCCTGTTACCGGATCGTGCGTTGAGCCGCGCCCGCGGGAGCAGTGGTCTACAGCACCGGCCTGGCCAGCAGCAGTGAACGCAGGAGCGGGAACCAGACCGCGATCAGCACGAGAAAAAGCAGGATCTCGACCAGCAGCGCATGCCGCAGTCGCTGGCGGTCCCTTGCCGTGGCCTCACTCATGAAGATGCCGGTCATCAACATGTCGAGTGGCAGCACGAAGAGCAGCAGCACGACGAGCGTGGGTGCAATCAGGTTGGTGTAGAAGCCCCAGGTGGACTCGTGCTCGCCGCCAAAGAAGGGGCCGGTGGCAATGACCAAAATGGTTGCGAGCATGAGTAATGCTCGCAGCGGGCTGAGATAACCAATCAATCGCAGCATCGTCTGCTCCCGTGTTGTGGCGTTTGCGGTGACCCATGAGGATGTGAGGCAATAGGCTGCTCAGGGCGGAGGAACGCGCCGCCGCGCCGTTCAATGCCCGCGCCTGCAACCTGACAACGGAGCCTGCATGCTTTACTCCCGCTATGGCGAACGTTTCGCCCGGCCCTCAGGCATCCTCGAGCTCATGGATGATCTCGGTGAGGCCTTGGCTGTGGGCAAGGATCTCTGCATGCTCGGCGGGGGAAACCCCGCCACCGTACCCGCTCTGGCTGCGGCTTTTCACGAACTGGGCCAGCGTCTGGTATCGGATCCATCTGCGTGGCAGCGTTGCCTAGGAGATTACTCCAGCCCGCGTGGCGAGTCCGTTTTCCTGACTCATCTGGCGGCGGCCTTGCGGGAGCACTGCGGCTTCGATGTCGGTCAGGCGAATCTGGTGCTCACAGTCGGTAGTCAGGCGAGCTTCTTTGCACTCTTCAAGCTGCTGGGAGGGATCTGCGCCGGTGGTCAGATGCGCCCGGTGGTCCTGCCGCGGCTCCCGGACTATCTCGGTTACGCCGAGCTTGGCAGTGGTGAGGCCGATGCCTTGGTGGGTGTGCCGGCCTTTCCGGAGGTCACGGCTGCCGGACGTTTCCGTTATGCCATCGATTGGCAGGCACTCGAGAACATTGCTGACATGGCCGCGCTGTGCGTGTCCAATCCGGGCAATCCCTCTGGGCAATTGCTCGCCAGCGCCGATCTGGATCGACTGCACGACCTGGCTCAGGCGCGTGACGTGCCGCTCATCGTCGATGCGGCCTATGGCGCGCCCTTCCCAGGGATCTGTTTTGGCACGGCCGAGGACAGCAGGCCGTGGTGGCGAGCGGACAGTGTCCTCTGCCTCAGCCTGTCCAAGCTGGGACTGCCCGGGGTGCGCGCGGGTGTGGTGGTGGCACCGGAGGAACTGGCGGCGGCGCTCACGGCCTTCAATGCCAGCCTGACGCTCGCCCCGGGCAACCTTGGGCCAAACCTGCTGCGGCCCTGGCTCGAGGATGGCGCCCTGCTGGACGTCGGTCGCCGCTGGTTGCTGCCCTTCTACGCCGAGCGGCGTCAGGCTGCGCTGGGGATTGTGGATGAGGTCTTCGCTGCCCGTGGGATCGATTGCCGCATCCACGAATCGGGCGGTGCCTTTTTCCTCTGGCTCTGGTTCCCGCGACTGGCACGCCCGGCGCGTGAGGTCTACGGGCTGCTCAAGGAAGCCGGCGTGCTGGTGGTGCCCGGCGAACACTTCAGCCCAGGCCTCGCAAGCCCGCCATCACACCTTGCGCAATGTCTGCGCGTGTCCTTTGCCGGAGAACCCGCACGCTTCGCGCTCGGCATCGAGCGCATGGCCGCCGTGCTCGCCAGGCTGATGTCGAAGTCAACGGCCGCAACGACCGCGTGTCAGGGAGATGGCATATGAGCAGCGTTGATTTTCTCACTCCGGACGAATACCTAACCATCGTCGCGCCGGTACTCGAGACTTGTGCTGCCTTGGCGGCCGAGCGAGGAGATCCAACCCTCAAAGGTGATCTGCCGAGCATGCTGGCGGTCATCGTGCTGGTGGAAGGGCTTGCCGAACTGCATCGGTCGGCGCGTCAGCCGCTGGGGCAGTGCCCAGCCGCCGACGTCTACGGGGAATTGCCCTATGCCGTCGCCGTGATGGTGCTGCTGGAGAACGGTGTGGAGTCGCCGCAGCTCGAGCAGATGGAAACGGCGCTGCGGATGATTCGCACGCGCCTCACCGCCGGGGTGGGGCTGCCGCCGGCTCCGGTGCTCGCAGCGCCCGCCTGGGCCGAACTCATCGAGCACAAAGGCGTGGATGCTCGTGCGGCGCTGCGCCTGGCCGCGCGTGAGGTCATTGCAGTCGTCGAGTCTCTCGACCCACACCACGCGAAGGCCGGCCAGGGCGCGATCTGAGGCGCCCGAGTAAAGCCACTCCAGCCCTGGGTTCAGTCGAGTCGGACCGGCGACGGACAGAGCATCCCGCCAGGCGGCACCGTCCAGCAGTCAGCTGAAGGTGCCGCTCGGCTTCGCACGTTTCAGCGAGCGGCGGGTGCGGTCGCCGCCGCCATGACCGGTTCGCTGCCCAGACGGATGGAGATGAGGTCCCCGAGGATGCGTGCGCTCTCATCGAGCAGCACGTCGGCAAGGATGTCGTCCTTGTCGTTCTCTTCCAGCAATTCCTCCTCGGCATCGGGGAGCTTGCTGAGCGGAGGCAGGCCGCGTTCCGTGCGCAGGCGGTTCTCCAGGGTCAGGGCCTGTTCTTCCTTGGCACGCTGATCGGCTCGGCGCTGGGACTCATTGAGGGAGACACTGCGAGTTGCCATGGCCTCTTCACGCGCCTTTACAATCTCGTGGATGACGCCGAACTCGCTGCGCGAGGCCACCCGCTGCTGGTGCAGATCGCGCACTTGGGCGAATAGTTCGACCGGTGCCGAGGTGGGCTGGAAGCTGGCAGGCGAAACCTCATCCCAAGGCAAGGCGTTCTCGTAGCTGCGCTCACCGTCATCTTCGCCAGGAGCGCCCAACGGGAAAGCCACATCCGGTACGACCCCCTTGTGTTGAGTGCTGCCGCCAGCCACGCGGAAGAATTGTGCGATCGTCGCCTTCAACTGGCCGAGCTTGCCCGCGTTACTTGGGTCGAACTCGTCGAGGTCCACCAGATTCTGCACGGTACCCTTACCGAAGGTGGGCTCGCCGATGACGATGCCGCGACGGTAATCCTGGATGGCACCAGCGAAGATCTCCGATGCGGAAGCGCTGTAACGGTCAACCAGCACGGCGAGCGGACCACCGTAGACGATCTCCGGATCGGGATCGCGCTCGACACCGATACGGCCGCTGGCATCGCGCACCTGCACGACCGGACCATCGGGGATGAACAGACCCGTCAGTTCCGTTGCCTCGGTAAGCGAGCCACCACCATTGCCGCGCAGGTCGACGATTACGCCATCCACGCCCTCGACCTGCAACTCCGTCAGCAGTCGGCGAACGTCGCGGGTCGTACTGCGGTAGTTCTTGTCGCCTCGGGCGCGCGCGTCGAAATCGAGGTAGAAGGTGTCGAGGTCGATCACACCCATGCGCCGCTTCTGCCCGGCGGCGTCACTGACCTCGACGATGCGCTTCTGGGCTGCCTGCTCCTCGAGTGCGATGCGATTGCGGGTGATCGGGAATTCGATCGGACGTGCATCGACGCCAGCGGCCTTGGGCAGCACCTGCAGGCGCACGACCGACCCCTTCGGTCCGCGCACCAGGTCCACCACGTCATCCAGCCGCCAGCCGACGACGTCGGTGAACGGCTCCCGGTCGCCTTGGGCGATGCCGACGATCCGGTCTCCCTTGCGCAGGCGCCCGACCAGATCGGCCGGCCCGCCCGGCACCACCTCGCGCACCAGCGTGTGCTCGTCCTCCGTCTGCAGCACCGCACCGATGCCTTCCAGGGACAGGCTCATGCGGATGCGGAAGTTTTCCGAACTGCGTGGCGAGAAGTAACTCGTATGCGGCTCGATGGCCGTCGTGTAGGCGTTCACGAAGAGCTGGAAGACGTCATCACTGGTGAGCTGCTCGGTCTGCCGGCGCAGCGTCTCGTAACGACGCTTGAGTGTGGTGACCGCCTCCCCGGGGCTCTTGCCGGCGAGCTGGAGACTGAGCAGATCGTTCTTGACCCGCTTGCGCCAGAGCTCGTCGACTTCGGAGCCATTGCCTGGCCAAGGGGCGTTTTTGCGGTCGATGAGGAAGTCCTCATCGAGTGAGAAATCAAAGGTGTTGCGGAGCAGCCCCTGGGCGAAATCCACCCGCTCGGCGACCCGCTGCCGGTACAGGCGGAAGATCTCGAATGGCGTGTCGAGGCTGCCGCTCAGGAGCTGATCGTCGAGCTGCGTGCGTAGTGCACCGAAGCGCTCGAGGTCAGACTTCAGGAAGAAGCTGTGGCCGCGATCAAGCGCGTCGATGTAGTTGTCGAAGATGCGGCTGGCGAGCGCGTCATCCAGCCGGATGCGCCGGTAGTGGTAGTTGGTCAGGAAGTGCGTGATGAGCTCGGTGGCACGGGCCTGCAGCGGCGTAGGTCGCAGCGACGCCGGATCGGTGACAGGGGCGAGAGCGAGGGCAGGGGATAGCAGGCCAAGGAAGAGCAGGGAGCCGGCGAAGAGCCGCGCCTGCAGGGTCGGGTGGGACTTCATTGCGTGTGGCGTCTCCTGCCTGGGACCATGATTTGCGACCGCCCTCGGGTCGCTCGAGTGCCGCTGCGTGGGGCCTGTCGGGTTTCCACGCCGCCTCGGGAGCGTCAAGTCTAGTCGATGCCTTGAGGGTGAGTTGTGCTCCGTGACACGCTGCTGCAGACACGCAGACGGTCGGCGAGTTCTGCGGGCACGCGGCGACACGCTCCCTCCGGCGCACCGTTCCGGTCCGGTCGCAACCGGCCAGGGCGGGTCGGACGTCGCGGGTCCAGGCCGGCGCTGTTAGGCTCCCACTCATGTCAACCGAGATGCCGCCCGACCTCATCGATTCCTCCGCAGGCCTCCATGACCTCTGCCGCCGGCTGGAGCCGCTTGCATGGGTCGCCATGGATACCGAGTTCCTGCGTGAGGAGACCTACTACCCCAGGCTCTGCCTCCTGCAACTGGGCTGGCCGGGTGGCCTGGCCTGTGTGGACCCGCTGGCCGGACTTGACCTCGCACCGCTCGTCACCGCATTGATGCGCCCGGACCTGCTCAAGGTCCTGCACGCCTGTCGTCAGGACCTCGAAATGCTGGGCCATCTCTGGGGGCGTGTGCCAGGCCCCATCTTCGACACCCAACTCGCCGCGCCGCTGCTCGGTTTCCCGGAGCAGATGGGCTACGCGGCCCTGGTCGAACGGCGGCTCGGCATCCAGCTCGACAAGGCGCACACGCGCGCGGACTGGACCCGCCG
>DBNU01000049.1 GCA_002299125.1 Proteobacteria bacterium UBA664 | reverse complement strand
TTCCCCTGATCCAACGGCCATCGCGACCATCGCGGATGCTGGTGGGACGCCCCAGCGACCCCAGTGGCCCATCCAGGATGAGCAGATCCTCGCCCTGAAAATAGCGCCGCACGGCAAGGGCACTGGCTGCCGGCGGGCGCGAGGTCGGGTTTGCGCTGGTCGACACCAGCGGACCAACTGCTTCGGCGAGTGCCCGCGCCAACGGATGGGCAGTGACCCGGACGGCGAGCGTAGGACGCCCTCCGGTCAGCAGGTCGGGGACCCCCGGTCGCGCTGGCAGGAGCCAGGTGTGGGGCCCCGGCCAGCTCGCGGTGATCTCGGCCTGGAGCGGGCCGGCTGGTGGCTCAACCCATTCATCGAGGTCTGCAATGGAGGCGGCGATGAGCAAAAAGCCCTTCGCCGGCGAGCGCCCCTTCAGCTCGATGATCCGCGCCACGGCCGGTAGATAGTCTGCCCGACACGCGAGGCCAAACACCCCCTCGGTCGGGTGTGCAATCACGCCCCCTGTCTTGAGCGTGCGTACGGCGCGCAGCCAGGGGAAGATCGGGGCAGGCGGGTTGCGTGTCATCGGGAGAGGAACTTGCCGGATTGTACAGGGGCTCTTGCCTTGCGGAGAGTCGGAGGCTCAGCGGTCGTCGTGACCTCAGCGGCGTCGGGCAGCGACGCGCGGGGGCAGGTCGGGGCTGGAACCGCCACCTGCCGCTGCTGAGGCCTTCGATTGCTGACTGGTGGCACCCTCATGCCCGGCATCCGCAACGGCGACCGAACGTCGCGTGCGCTTGCCGGCGGAATTGGCAATCGCACCCTGCCGAGTCTCGAGGGTAGCGCCTTTGGCGGCCTTGGTGGCGGCCTTCGCGGCAGCCTTCGCGGCAGCCGTTCCCATGACCGCGGATTTCGCCTTGGTGGGACTCGCCACCTTCTTTTTGACCGCCTTGACCGCCCGCTTGGCGCCGCCGGTCTTTGCCGACCCAGCCACTTTCTTCTTCGTGCCCGTACGACCTGCGGGGGCAGCCTTCGTCGCGGCATCGTCAGCCGGCGCGGCCGCGGTACCTCGACGTGGAGCGGATTTCCGCCCCGATGCGGACTTGCCCGCCTCTTTGCCCGGAGTCGCAGCAGCGGACTGCCTTGTTGCGCCCTTCTTCTTCGCGCCCCCGCGCGCCGGCTTCTCCGGCGCCTCCTCCAGCAGACGCAGGACGTCTTCGAGACCCAGCGACAGCGGATCCACGTCCTTGGGGATCTTGCCGTTCTTCCGTCCGTCCGTGACGAAGGGACCCCAGCGCCCGTTGAGGATGCGTGCCTCGCTACCCTCCCAGGTGCGGATCACCCGGGCGGCATCGGCCGCAATCTTCTCTGCCACCACCTCACGGGCGCGCTCCGGCGCGATGGTGTAGGGGTCGTCACCCGCGGCGAGCGAGGCGTATTTGCTGCCGTAGCGCACATACGGCCCGAAGCGGCCGATGTTCACGGACAGCGGGGTGCCATCGTCGAGTGCGCCCAGGTCACGCGGCAGCCGGGTGAGACTCAAGGCCTCATCCAGGGTGATGCTCTCCATGCGCTGACCGGGCTTGAGACCGTAGAAGCGCGGTTTCTCCTCGCCCTCCGCGTCGCCGATCTGCACGCACGGCCCGAAGCGCCCGAGCCGGACGTAGACCGGCAGCCCTGCGGGATCCTGACCCAGCAGACGCGCCTTGACCGCTTCCTTGCGGGAAATGTTGCCCTCCTTCTCCTGCACCTGACGGTCGAAGGGCTCCCAGAACTCGCGCATCAGCGGTACCCACTCCGTCTCCCCGCGCGAGACGGCATCGAGGTCGTCCTCCATGCGCGCCGTGAAGTCGTAGTCCACGTAGCGCCCGAAGTGTTCGGTGAGGAAGTCGTTGACCACGAGGCCCACGTCCGTCGGCCGGAAGCGGCGGCTGTCCATCTCCACGTACTCGCGCGCCATGAGCGTCTGGATGATGGCGGCGTAGGTCGATGGGCGACCGATGCCAAGCTCTTCCAGCGCCTTTACCAGACTGGCCTCGCCGAAGCGCGGCGGCGGCTCGGTGAAGTGCTGGGTCGCCGGGATCTCGAGCAAGGCCAGTCGCTGACCCTCCTGCAGTTCCGGCAAGAGGCGGTCACCGTCGTCATCATCTTCGCCGGCCTCGGCGGGACGCCGATCCTCGTCACGACTTTCGCTGTAGACGGCCATGAAGCCGGGCGCGGCGACGCGCGAACCGGAGGCACGGAAGCGGTTGCCCTCGCCACAGGCGAGGTCGGCGGCCACCGTATCGATGAGCGCCGGGACCATCTGGCAGGCGACGGTACGCTTCCAGATGAGTTCGTAAAGCTTGGCCTGATCCGCACTCAGGTGACGGCGGACGTCGGCCGGGGTACGGAAGACGGAGGTGGGGCGAATCGCTTCATGGGCCTCCTGTGCGTTCTTCGATCGCGTCTTGAACACTCGCGGTGCATCCGGCACCTGATCCGCACCATAGCGCTCGGCGACGAAGCGCCGGATTTCGGTCAGCGCCTCCTGCGAGAGGGTGAGCGAGTCGGTGCGCATGTACGTGATGAGCCCGACCGATTCACTCCCGAGGTCCACCCCTTCGTAGAGTTGCTGGGCCACCCGCATGGCGCGGCTGGCGCTGAAACCCAGCTTGCGCACGGCCTCCTGTTGCAGGGTGGAGGTGATGAACGGGGGTGCCGGCTGACGCCGGCGTTGCTTGCGCTCGATGCCGAGGACGATGAGGGTACCGAGGGCGCCGGGCAACTCGCCCTGGCCGCGCGCGGCCCGACCAAGCTCGGCGCGCCAGGCCTCGGCCTCGGTACCGTCAGTCACGCTGAACTGGTGCAGCTTCTCGCCGGCATACCAGGAGAGTCGAGCCGGAAACTCGGCACCATCCGCGGCGACGCGGGCACCGATGTTCCAATATTCCTGCGGCACGAAGGCCTCGATGGCGCGTTCACGCTCGCAGATGAGCCTGAGCGCCGGGCTTTGCACCCGGCCCGCCGACAGTCCCTGGCGGATCTTGCGCCACAGCAATGGAGACAGGTTGAAGCCAACCAGATAATCGAGAGCCCGCCGCGCCTGCTGGGCGTTCACCAGCGGCATGGAAAGCTCGCGCGGGTGGGCTACGGCCTCCTGTACGGCCCCCTTCGTGATCTCATTGAATACGACCCGCCGCACCTCGCGATCACGCAACAGGCCACGTTCCTCGAGCAGCTCTTTGAGATGCCACGAGATGGCCTCGCCCTCGCGATCAAGGTCGGTGGCGAGATACAGGCATTGGGCCTTGCCAAGGGCGCGGGCAATGGCATCCACGTGCCGCTGATTGCGCTCGATGGGCACGTAGTGCATGCGGAAGCCCTCCTCCGGCTCCACGGCCCCGCGCTTGGCCAGGAGATCGCGGACGTGGCCATAGGATGCGAGTACCTCGTAGTCGGGCCCCAGGTACTTCTTGATCGTACTGGCCTTCGCGGGCGACTCGACGATGACGAGGTTCTTCGGCATGGACTGCAGGCCCTGGGCTGGTGGATGACGTTATTGCGTTTTCCGGTGGCTGAGTTTCGCGGCCACCGGGTCAGCCCCATTGGTCAGCCACGGGTCGCTGCCGTGCGCCATCCATGTGGCCTCTGATGGCTTCGTGATCGTGTTCTTCCGGCCGCGCGCAGGTGGAAGGTGCGTCATTCCGAGCATCGTCCAATCCCGGGCGTAGTCGCGCACGCGCCTCCCCACCTGCCCCAGACGCAGCGGCCAGCTGACATGACGATCAGGCCCGCCCATCTGCGTGCCGGACACCTCGGTGTCAGTGCAGGCTGCGAGAGGCTTCGTCGACCAGGAGGTCCTCGAGGAGTGCGGCACTGTCCTCCTGTCCGGGCTGGTTGAACAGCACCATGAGGACCACCCAGCGGGCCTGTTCGAGGTCTATTTCGTCGGTGTCCAGCGCCATGAGCCGATCGATGACGGTCTCCCGGCACTGGGCGTTCAGAACCCCGGCCTGGCCAAGGAAGTGGATGAAACCGCGCACATCCGCCGAGAGCCGTTCCATCTCGATATCGCAGAATATCCTCATGGAACCGGCCGATGGTGTGGCCGAAAGCGCATCCGCCTGTTCCCCGGACAGCCCCTGCAACCAGTCGAAGGCGCGCTCCACGTCGGGCTCGGAGAAGCCGGCGTCGTGCAGTTCGGCCTGCAACCGGCGTTGGTCGAGGGCTGATTCGGTGCCCTCGCCCAGGTATTGCTCGAACAGGTAGTGCAATACGTCCAGCACGGTCTGCCTCATGTCGCGTCCTCAGTCAGGCTTGCGTTGGAACGTCCCCGCCGGTCCTGCCCATACGAGGCCGGCAAGCTCGAGCGCAGCCAGAATGGAAGAAACGTCGCTGACGGTCAATCCGCTGCGAAGAACCACTGAGTCGATATCCACGAGGTCTGTGCCCATCGCCGCGAGCACTCGCCGCAGGGACGGCGACGACAGCGAGGCCGGCAGTTCCGCCGGCACGGCCCTCGTCGGGCCAGCAACGGCGGGGGGTCGAGGGGGCGCAGCATGGCCGCCCCGCCCGCCCCCGTCCTCGGCTGGTCCGGCTGCAAGCGGTCGCCGCTGCCGGGGCACGGGCAGTTGCAGCGGCAGGCTGGACAGCTCCTCGAGCACCTGGCTGGCGTCCTCCACCAGCCGGGCACCATCGCGGATGAGGGCGTGGCAGCCCCGCGCCGCGGGGTTCGTCACCGATCCTGGCACAGCAAGGACCTCCCGCCCCTGGCCGAGCGCGAGCCGCGCCGTGATGAGCGAGCCGCTGGGCTGTGCCGCCTCCACCACGACCACCGCGCGGGCCAGACCGCTGATGAGGCGATTGCGACGCGGGAAGTGGTGCGGCCTGGCCGTGGTGCCCGGCGGAAACTCGCTGACCAGCAGCCCGCACGCAGCGACCTCGGCGTAGAGTCCCGCATGCGCCCGCGGGTAGATGACATCCGGCCCACAGCCGGACACACCCACCGTCGAGCCCGCGCCCCCAGCCGCCAGGGCACCGCGATGGGCCGCCGCATCAATTCCGCGCGCAAGGCCACTGGTGATGACGAGACCAGCGTGGGCCAAGTCCCGGGCGAGCCGATAGGCGTGCTCGGCACCCCCTGGCGAGGGCCGGCGACTGCCGACGATTGCCACCTGCAGGGCGGTGAGCAGCGAGCGGTCCCCGCTCACGAACAGCACAGGCGGCGGATCAGCGAGATTGGCGAGGGTCTCGGGATAGGCAGCGGCGTCCCAACCGACGAGCGCGTTTCCCGGTTGCTCGAGCCAGGCCAGACAGCGGGCGAGGCGCCGGTCGTTGGGGGCTGGCAGGGGCATGCCCGCGCTCCGCAGGTGCTCCACCCGGGCACGCGGGTCGAAGTCCGAACCGCGTGCGCCCCACCAGTCGGCGCGTGCATCCGGGCAGGCCGCCAGGGCGAGCCAGGCCGCGACGATGGCCGCGTCGATCGGGCTCGAGTCTGAATCGGTCCCGCACCTTGCGCTGGCGGACGGCGGATTGGTGGTCGAGGCCGGAGGGCATCCTTGCATCGCCACAGTGTGGGGCGAGCGCCGCGCGCACGGCGTCAGTGGAGGCGAAATCGGGCCGGCGACGCGCCACCGGGAATGCCACCGAACAGGCGGGAACCGAGCCGCTCAATCCACCGAGGGGCTGCGCAGGGCGTCGTGCAGACGGACCGGCCGCTCGATGTCCAGCACGATGGCGTAGGACACCCGCGGGAAGACACGGAAGACCATCGCCGTACCGGTAGGCTCATCCGGCAGGCGCACCTCGACCTCGCGCTGGATGCGGTCCTGCCCGAGCGCACGGTCCAGCGCTCGCTTGTTCGCGATAATGTCGTTAACGAAGTTCTCCACCACCTGTTCGGCACCGGACTGATCGGCACGCTGGAACTCGATGCGCTCAATCTGCTGCTGCCCGCGAGTCGTGGCGATGGGGTCGAGCACCCGTGCCCCGGCCTCGTAGATGGTCAGCACATTGCCGGGCTCGAGACCCGTCTCGCTGCCGTGGTCCACCACCACAATCTGGTATTGGCCGGCCTGCGACACCCCATCCACCAGAGCGATCACGCGGCCGGCGATTTCGTTTGACGGTGGATGCGGGATGAACTCGGGGAATTGCTGCTTCTCCTCGGGCAGCAGGCGATCACCGACGAGGATCTCGCGCACACCGCCAGTCACCAACAATGTGGCCGGGTCGCCCCCGCGCGTGACCAGTGCGTCACCGACATAGAGGGCTTCATGGCCGAGCACCTCGCCGACATCGGGCAGGCGTAGATCCGGCTCGTAGGCATGGTAGGTCACCCCGGTGCGCACGATGACCAGACGCTGACCCGGCTGGACCTCACCCAGTCCACGCGCATAGATGCGGTTGCCCGGACCGGCGATGAGTGTCTGATCCTGGCTCGACACCACGTAGGGGGCATCCCGTGCCTCCTGCGCGCTCAGAACACGGGGGCGCTCCAGGAAAGGAGAGATTGCCTCCAGCGGAATGACCCGAATGGGTTCCACATTCGGCTGCTCGCGGACGCTTGGCGACCGCTTGAAACGCCGCCCGCCGAGATGCACCTCACCGGGGATGACCGTCACCGTCGGACGGCCATCCACGTAGCTGAGCACGAGACGATCGCCGGGGTAGATGAGATGCGGGTTCTTCACCGCCGGGTTGGCGCGCCAGATCTCCGGCCACTGCCAGGGGTGCGTGAGGAAGCGGCCGGCGATGTCCCAGAGGGTGTCACCGCGCTGCACGACGTATTCCGTCGGATGATCGGGCCGGAGTTGTGGTTCAGCCGCCGGAGCGGCCCCGATCATGCCCAGGAAACCCAAGGCCGCCAACAGCAATTTATTCAGCATAAAAAACACCTTGGCGGTATTCGTTGATGAACTTTAGCAGAGCCCTTGGCCAAAGGCGAAACCGGAATCGCCAACCACCGTCGACTCACGGCCGAACGGCCCGGGTTCACACGGGTCCGTACCGTCGGCCACTCGCGATACACCCTGTGGCGGGCTTTCGCTATCCTGCCTCTATCCTGGAGGATCCCCCATGGCACTGCTGACCATCCTGCACCATCCCGACCCGCGCCTGCGCACCCGGGCAGCGCCGGTGGAAGCCTTCGATGCCACCCTCGAACGGCTGGTGGAAGATCTGCTGGAGACCATGTACGCCGCCCCAGGCATCGGGCTTGCCGCCACCCAGGTCGACGTGCACCGGCGGGTGCTGGTGGCCGACGTCAGCCGCGAGCAGAACCAGCCGATCTGCCTCGTCAACCCGGTTCTCCTTGAAACGGTGGGTGAGGAAGAGATGGAGGAGGGCTGTCTGTCGGTGCCGGGCGTTTATGAGACCGTGCAGCGCGCCGATCGCATCCGGGTCCGCGCGCAGAGCGTGCGCGGCGAATTCTTCGAGTTCGACGCCGATGGCCTGCTCGCCGTCTGCATCCAGCACGAGATGGATCACCTCGAAGGCCGCCTGTTCGTCGACTACCTCTCGCCGCTGAAGCGCAACCGGATCAAGCGCAAGCTCGAGAAGGCCCAGCGCGCGGCCCTGTGAGCGATCGCCTGCGACTCGCCTTTGCCGGTACCCCCACCTTCGCGGCCACCTGCCTCGAGGCCATGGTTGCGGCGAGTTGGCCGCCGGTGGTGGTCTACGCCCAGCCGGACCGCCCGGTCGGGCGCGGACGCAAGCTGCAGCCGGGGGCGGTCAAACTGACCGCCCAGCGTCACGGCCTGCCGCTCGAACAACCGGAGCGGCTCTCGGGAGCGGAGGGTCTTGCCTCGCTCGGCGCCCATGCGGTGGATCTGCTGGTGGTCGTGGCCTACGGGCAGATCCTGTCGGACGCGATCCTGCGCACACCCCGCCTCGGTGCGATCAACGTGCACGCCTCGCTGCTGCCCCGCTGGCGCGGTGCCGCCCCCATCGAGCGGGCGATCCTGGCCGGTGATGCGGAGACCGGCGTCTGCGTGATGCAAGTACAGACACGGCTGGATGCCGGACCGGTCTTCGGCGTGCGTCGCTGCCCCATCGGGGCGGACGCCACGGCCGCCGATCTGCACGACGAGCTTGCGCGGCTGGGTGCGATCGCCCTGCTCGAGACCCTCGAAGCCCTCGCTGCGGACACCGCGCACGCCACGGTACAGGACGAGGCCGGCGTCACCTACGCCGAGAAACTGAGCAAGGCGGAATCGCGCATCGACTGGCGGCGGTCGGCCGCCGACATCGACCGCCAGATCCGTGCCTTCAATCCGCGCCTGGTGGCCCAGGCGCAGGTGGGCACGCAGGAACTCCGCATCTGGCGGGCGCGACCCGTCACCGCTGCCGAAACCCTGCCCCCCGGGGAATGTCGCGTCGTGGGCAATCGGCTGCTGGTCGGGACCGCCACCTGCCCACTGGAACTCCTCGAAGTCCAGGCGCCCGGGCGACGTGCGCTGGCGGTCGCAGACTTCCTGCGTGGACACCCCGGCCTTGCCGCCGCTGGTGTGCCCGCATGACGGCCGTCGCCGTCACGGCCTTCCCGGCCCCGGCACTCGCCCGGGCCGCCGCCGCACGCGTGGTGACCGCCGTGCTCTTCGAGCGGCGTTCCCTGGCGACGGCGCTACCCCGCGAGCTGGCGCAACTACACGCGGCCCAGAGTCGCGCCGCTGCCCAGGACCTCGCCTACAACACCCTGCGCTTCGCCCAGCGCACGCGCCTGTTGCTGCCCCGGCTGCTGGAGCGGCCACTGAAGCGCCGTGACGGGCTGCTGGAGGCCCTGCTGTTGGTCGGCCTCACCCAATTACTTGAACTCGGAACGCCCGCCCATGCGGCCGTCGCCAGTACGGTCGAGGCCGCGGGCCTCATCGAACGGGACTGGGCCCGTGGCCTGTGCAACGCGGTGCTGCGGCGCGCCGACCGCGAGCGGGTAGCCCTGCAGCAGTCACTGCTGCTCGATCCGGTGGCGCGTCACGCCCATCCGGGCTGGTTCATCGAAGCCCTCGAGACCGCCTGGGGCGCAGACGCAGCCGACCGCATCCTCGCCGCCGGTAACCGGCCGCCGCCGATGACGCTGCGGGTGAACCAGCGCCTCGCTACCCGTGAGCGCGTCGCCGCCGAACTTGCGGACGCCGGCTTTGCCACCAGCCCCTGCCGCTGGGCCGACGCCGGCCTGCGTCTCGTGGAGCCGGCGGATACTGCCGCCCTGCCCGGTTTCGCCGATGGCCGGATCTCGGTCCAGGACGAGGCCGCGCAACTCGCAGCCGTGCTGCTCGATCCGCTTCCGGGGCAGCGGGTGCTGGACGCCTGCGCCGCCCCGGGCGGCAAGACTGCCCAGATTGCCGAGCGCGAACCGGCGCTCGCGCAACTGGTAGCGGTGGAACTGGACCCGCGCCGCACCCGCCTCATCGACGACACGCTCCGCCGGTTGCAGCTACCGGCCAGCGTTCTCACCGCCGACGCGGCCGCTGTCGCCACCTGGTGGGATGGTCGGCCCTTCGACCGCATCCTCCTCGATGCCCCCTGCTCCGGTACGGGCGTGATTCGCCGCCACCCCGACATCAAGCATCTGCGCGCGCCCGCGGACATCCCACGCCTGGCGGAGCAACAGGCACGCCTGCTCGACGCCCTCTGGCCGCTTCTTGCCCCCGGTGGCCGTCTGGTCTTCGTGACCTGTTCGGTCCTGCCTGCGGAGGGCGACGCAGTCGTGGCCGATTTCCTCTCCCGTCAGACGTCCGCCTGCGTCCTGCCCATCGCGGCGGACTGGGGCCTCCCCACCCGGTATGGCCGGCAGCTCCTGCCCGGAGACCCGGACGACACCGATGGTTTTTTCCATGCCTGTCTGGTGCATGCCTGAGATGAATCGCCTCGGGCCATCATTCCGGTGCAACTCGATCCGGCCGTCTGGCGCAGGCGGGTCTGCCGTCGCTGCCCCGCGCGTCACCCACGCCAGGACAGGGCGAGGTCCCCGGCCTGCTGACAGCTTGCGGTGGCTGCTGCTCGCCACACTCATGCTTCTCGCACTGCCGGGCATCGGCCCAAGGGCGACCCAGCGTGAGGCCATCTCGGTGGCACGGGTCGAGACCCATCTGCACGAAGGCGTCTGGCACGTCGATGCCGACCTACTCACCGCCCTCGGACCCCGCGCCGTGGAGGCCCTCGGCCACGGCGTGCCGCTGACGCTCAGCCTGACGGTCAGGCTCGAGCCGCTGCCCCGCTGGTACTGGCCGTGGACGGAGCCCATCGCCGCGGTGGAGGAGGTCTTCCGCATCCATCAACACGCCCTGTCGGGCCAGTTCATCGTGCATCGCCTCGCCAGCGGACGCCGAGAGATCCACCGCGATCTGGAGAGCGCGGTCAGCGGCATCGGGGCGGTGCGGGAACTGCCCCTGGTACCCGCCGCGGCCCTGGAGCCCGGCCGGCGTTATCGTGCCCGCCTGCGTTTCGCCCTGGACATCGAGGCCCTGCCCGCACCCATGCGTCCGCTGGCCTGGCTGACCTGGGGCCGCCGCCTCGACTCGCGCTGGCATCGCTGGGAACTCGGCGCGTGACCGCACACAAGAACCGGGCGGCACTGGCCATCGGCCTGGTGGCGTTCGTGTGCCTTGGCGCCCTCACGTTGATGGGGCTCGCCACTCAGGCCAACGAACGCTTCGGGCGGCTCTACACCGTGCTGCTGGTGCTGAACGGCATCGGCCTTGCGACGCTGCTCCTACTCATCGCCGGCAAGCTCCTGCAGTTGCGGCGCCAGCTCCGGCTGGGGGAACCGGGTTCGCGCCTGTCCCTGCGCATGATCCGGCTGTTCAGCCTGCTGTCGATCCTGCCCGTGCTGGTGGTGTACGCCTTCTCTCTGGCCTTTCTCACCCGCGGTATCGATAGCTGGTTCGACGTCGATACCGAAGGGGCGCTCGGCAGTGCCATCGAGTTGTCGCGTACGGCGCTCGACCTGCGCATGCGCGAGGTTCTGCGGCAGACCGAACGCGTCGCGACCGAACTCGCCGACCACACCGAGCCGATGATGGCCATCGACCTCTCGCAGTTGCGCAACACCGCGACCCGCGTTGAAAACAACCCAAGCCCCGCTCTGGAACTCGACCACTACCGGCGCACCACGGAGGCGGAAGAACTGCTGCTGGTCACGGCCAGTGGCCGCATCGACGCCTTCTCCTCCGCCACCTCCACCCTGGTGCCGAAGGCGCCGAGCGAGGCGCAGGTGCAACAGGCGCTTCAGGGCAGGGGGCATGTCTCGCTGGATCCGCTGGGCGATCAGGGCGAGCTGTACGTCCGCGCACTGGTGCCGGTTCCCGCCACCCCAGGCGCCCAGGAAAGGCGGGTGCTGCAGTCACTGCACGCCGTGCCCCCGCGTCTCGATCAGTTGGCCGAGGATGTGCAGCAGGCCTTCGCGCGCAACGCGGAACTCACCTTCCTGCGCGATCAACTGCGTCTATCCTTCACCATGACGCTCACGCTGGTGCTGCTGTTCAGCGTGCTCGCCGCGCTGTGGGCGGCCTTCTACTCGGCACGTCAGATCTCGGAGCCGGTGCGCGACCTCGCCGAGGGTACGCGCGCCGTAGCCGCGGGCGACTACTCCACGACCCTGCCGGTGGCGACGCGGGACGACATCGGCTTCCTGGTCGAATCTTTCAACGAGATGACACGCAGGCTGGCGGGTGCCCGCGACGAGGCGCGCCGCAGCCGCGCGGCGGTCGAGCAGGAGCGAGCCTATCTCAAGGTCCTGTTGGGACGACTCTCCTCCGGCGTGGTCAGCCTCGACCCGCGTGGGCGCGTACGCATGGCCAACGCGAGCGCGGCCCACATCCTGGGCCTGCCGCAGGCGGAACTCGAGGGCGCGAGCACCGATGCCCTGGCTCAGGCGCAACCCCGGCTTGCCGACTTCCTGCGACTGCTGCAGCCGTCACCGCAGGGGGCCGAATGGCAGGGCGAGGTGGAACTCCTCGGCACGGCCGGGCGCCAGGTGCTCATCATGCGCGGGGCGACCCTGGGTGGTGCGCACGACAGCACACTCGGCGCGGTAATCGTGTTCGATGACATCACACTGCTCATCCAGAGCCAGCGCAACGCCGCCTGGGGCGAGGTGGCCCGGCGCCTCGCCCACGAGATCAAGAATCCGCTGACACCCATCCAGCTCGCCGCCGAACGCCTCCGGCACAAATACCTCAAGGGCCTGCCGGAGCCCGACGCGGCCATCTTCGATCGCCTCACCCAGACCATCGTGGCGCAGGTGGAGACGCTGAAATCCATGGTCAACGCCTTCTCCGACTACGCCCGCGCGCCGCGCCTGCAACCGCAGCCGCTCGATCTCCGGCGGCTGGCCGAGGAGGTACTGGAACTCTTCCGCGCGTCGCGGCCGGAGGCGCACATGAACTTCACCGCCCCACCGGGTCCGCTGTGTGTGCATGCGGACCCCGGTCGCCTGCGGCAGGTGTTCAACAACCTGCTGAAGAATGCCCTCGAGGCGGCCAGCGTGGATGCCCCCGAGGTTCACCTCTCCATCGCTGCCACGTCCAGCGATGGGTTCGAGATCCGGGTGGAAGACAACGGTGCCGGTGTCCCGGCCGAACTGCTCCCCGATCTCTTCGAACCCTACGTGACCACCAAGCACAAGGGTACGGGCCTTGGTCTCGCCATCGTGAAAAAGGCGGTAGAAGAACATGGCGGCAGGGTATGGATGGAGAATCGCGCGGAGGGCGGGGCGCGCTTCGTCTTCCGGCTCCCGGCCAGCACCCCTACTGCCGAGGAGACGCTCGTCGAGCGCAGGAGATCGGTCAGCGCATGAAGGCATCGCACATCCTCGTCGTCGACGACGAACCGGACATTGCCGCACTCATCAGCGACATCCTGAGCGAAGAGGGCCACAGCGTGGCCATCGCGGGGACGGCAGAGCAGGCGCGCACAGCCCGTCGCCAGCGACGGCCGGATCTCATCCTGCTCGACATCTGGCTGCCGGACACCGACGGTGTGACCCTGCTCAAGGAATGGTCGGAGGCCGGTGTGTGCGAGGCGCCGGTCATCATGATGTCCGGCCACGCCACCCTGGAGACCGCCATCGAGGCCACGCGCCTCGGTGCCTATGAGTTCCTGGAGAAGCCGCTCTCCACGGCCAAGCTGCTGGTGACCGTGGCACGGGCATTGGAAGCGGACGCGCTGCGACGCGAGAACGTCGGCCTGCGGCGCGGTCAGCCCGCCGGCGACGACCCGGTGGGGTCGAGTCCGGCACTGGCGATGCTCCGGACCCAGGTCGAGCGCATTGCCGGACGTCGCACGGCAGTGCTCATCACGGGCGAATCCGGCAGTGGCAAGGAGACCTTTGCCCGTTACCTGCATCGACGCTCGCCGCGCGCCGATGGGCCCTTCATCGTCGTGGGTGCGGCAGCGCTGACGCGCGAGCACCCGGAGGCCGAGCTCTTCGGGGCGGAATCCCCTGATGGACGCGTGCGCTACGGTTGGATCGAGCGTGCCAACGGCGGCACGCTGCTGCTCAAGGATGTCGCCGACCTGGATCTCGGCATTCAGGCCCGGCTGCTCACCGCCCTCGAGGGCCACTCCACGCTGCGGGTGGGCGGCAGCGAACTGGTGCGGCTGGATGTGCAGGTGATCGCCGCCACCCGCCAGAACCTGCTCGAGGCGGTGCGCGAAGGTCGCTTCCGGGATGACCTCTACTACCATCTGAACGTCGTCCCGCTCGCCGTGCCGCCCCTGCGCGAGCACCTCGAAGACATCCCGGAGCTGGTGCAGCATTACCTCGACCGCTTCGTCAGCAACGAGGGTTTACCGGCTCGGCGCTTCTCGGCCGGTGCGCTCGCCCGTCTGCGCCTGCACGCCTGGCCGGGCAATGTGCGCGAATTGCGCAATCTGGTGCAGCGGCTGCTGATCCTCGGGGGTGAGGACAACGTCGAGCTGGCCGAAGTGGAGCAGGTCCTCGGCACGCCTGCGGTCGCGCCCACCAACGGCTTCAGCATCACTTTTGACCTCCCGCTGCGCGAGGCACGCGAGCAGTTCGAACGTGTGTACCTCGAGCATCAATTGCAGGTGTACGGCGGCAGCGTGAGCCGGGTCGCCGAGCATTCCGGCATGGAGCGGACCCATCTCTACCGCAAGCTGCGCGCACTCGGCCTCGGTCCACGCCAGGGTCGCGAAGAGCCGGGTTGAGCATCGCCGACCGCACTTCTTCCACGGCGCTGGCTGAGCGGCTCCTCGCACAACTCGCGCAGGGCCAGGACGGCCCGCTGCTGCGTCTCGGGCTGGCGAAGGCGCTGCTCGTCAGCGATCCGGCCGCTGCGCTCGCGCACGCCCGGGCCGCGGTGGCGCAAGACCCGGAACTGAGCGCGGCCTGGAAACTCCTCGGCCGTGCGGCCATCAGTGCGGGTGAACCGGAGACGGCGCGCGCAGCCTGGACGCACGGGCTTGCGGTTGCGCGTCAGCGTGGCGATCTGCAGGCCGTACGCGAGATGGAGGTCTTCCTGCGGCGCCTGCCCGCGGACTGAACGGTGAGCGCAGCAGCCGGGCGAGGTGCTCAGCCCGGCGGGTTGAACTCCAGTCGGCCGGTGAGGTCCGCCACCCGCACGAAGCCGTGTCTGGCGGCGTAATCCTGCAACCCGGCGTTGATGCGCGGCAGCACCAGTGGGTCGTAGAACAGGGCGGTCCCCACACCCACCGCGGTCGCCCCGGCGAGCATGAATTCCACGGCGTCCGTGGCCGAAACCACACCTCCCTGCCCGATGATCGGAATGCCGTGGGCACGCGCGACCTGATGCACCTGATGCACCTTCAGCAGGGCAATGGGCTTGATGGCCGGACCGGACAGCCCGCCCTGGTTGTTGCCGAGGATGGGGCGGCGACGCTCGCTGTCGATGGCCATGCCCTGCACCGTATTGATGACGGCAAAGGCGTCCGTGCCGGCCTCGATGCAGCGACGCGCATTGCGGGCGATATCCGTCTGGTTGGGGGAGAGCTTGGTGATGAGCGGCTTCGTGGTGGCACGGCGACAGACCTCGACCACTCGCGCTGACATGTCCGGGTCATTGCCAAAGGCGACGCCGCCCTCCTTCACGTTTGGACAGGAGATGTTGATCTCGATGGCATCGATGGGGGAGTCGTCGAACAGCCGCGTGACCGCCTCGTACTCCTCCACGGTAGAGCCGGATACGTTGGCGATGAAGCGCGTTTCGCTGAAGTCGAGTCCCGGGAGGATGGCGCCGACCACGGTCGCCGTGCCGGGGTTCTGCAGGCCGATGGCGTTGAGCATGCCACCCGGTGTCTCGGCCACCCGGTGGGGAGGATTACCCAGGCGCTCGGCGAGTGTGGTCCCCTTCAGCACCACGGCCCCGGCGTCACGGTTCGAGAAGCCCACCACGCGCGTGTACTCTTCGCCGAAACCCACACAGCCCGACAGCAGCACCAGCGGCGTGGCAAAGTTGAGGCCGCAGAAATCGACAGTCAGAGAGGGAGGGGCAGGCGTGGGCGGCAGCATGGGCATTCCGGGCAGGGCGGTGGTCGCGGTGGCCGACGGTGATGGGCAACCAACCGCGCGGCGGGGGCTGGCAGCATGATCCACATCGTGCTCTACCGACCCGAAATCCCGCCGAACACGGGCAACGTTATCAGATTGTGCGCCAACACCGGGGCTCGACTGCACCTCATCGAGCCGCTCGGCTTCCGCATGGACGACCGCGATCTCCGCCGTGCCGGCCTCGATTATCACGAGTACGCCACGGTGCAATTGCACCCGGGGCTGGACGAATGCCTGGCGGTCATCGGTGCGACACGCGTCTTCGCCTTTTCGGTGCGCGGCAACCGGCAACATGTGGAGGTCGACTGGCGGCCGGACGACACGCTGCTGTTCGGCCCGGAGACACGCGGCCTGCCAAACCTGGTGCTCCAGCGCCCCGACATCGCGGCCGTGGTGCGCCTCCCCATGCGCCCTGCGGTGCGCAGTCTCAACCTCTCGAACGCCGTGGCTATCGCCACCTACGAGGCCTGGCGGCAGACGGGCTTCGCCGGCGGGATCTAGGCAGGTGCTGAGCGCGGATGCCGCGGCCGGCGTGGTTCCCTATTCGGGTCCTTGGCCGGGGGGCGAGGAGGCCACCTTTGCGGCCTCCACCGCGAGCTCAGGGCCCGACTGGGCGAATTCCGCCCCGGGCTCCCGCGCCAGCAACCGCTGCAGCGCCGCCTGCGGGGTACGTTCTCCCGCGACTACCGCCGCCACTTCGCGGCAGATGGGCAGTTCCACCTCGACTCGGGCAGCCAACATCAGCGCGAGCGGGGCCGAACCTGCACCCTCCACCACCTGACCGACCTCGCGAGCCGCCGCCGCCGCATCGAGTCCACGCGCCAGGGCAAGACCGAAGCGACGGTTGCGCGACTGGTTGTCGGTACAGGTGAGGGCGAGATCGCCGAGACCCGCCAGCCCGGTGAAGGTGGCCGCCTCACCACCGAGGGCGACACCGAGGCGGGAGAGTTCGGCCAGCCCCCGCGTGAGCAGCGCCGCCCGCGCGTTGGCCCCAAGCCCCAGCCCGTCGGCCACGCCAGCGGCGATGGCGAGCACATTCTTGACCGCCCCCGCGACCTCCACGCCGATGAGATCGGTCGTGCTGTAGG
>DBNU01000082.1 GCA_002299125.1 Proteobacteria bacterium UBA664 | reverse complement strand
ACAACTGGGTGACCGTGAAGGTCGCCCTCGCGCACAGCAATGCCTGGGACCTGGTGGCGCTGCGGGTCGCTGCGGGGACCGCCATTCTGTTCCTGGTGTTGGCCCTGAGTGGCGTGGATCTGCGGCCGCGGCGGGTCCGTGAGACGCTGATCCTGGGGCTGCTGCAGACCACGGCCTTCCTCGGTGTGGTGACGGTTGCCATGGTCGACGGGGATGCCGGCAAGACGGCCATCCTGACCTTCACCATGCCGTTCTGGACCCTCGCTCTGGCCTGGGTCTGGCTGGGTGAGCGCCTGGCGCCCGGGCAGTGGAAGTCCGTGCTGCTGGTGCTGGTGGGCCTCGTGCTGCTGCTGGAGCCGTGGGCCCTTGCCGGGATCAGTGTGCCCAAGGTGCTGGCGGTGGTGAGTGGTCTCCTGTGGGCAGCGGCCACCGTGCACACGCGCGCCATGGCCCTCTCGGCACCGCTGCCGATCCTCTCGACGACGGCTTGGCAGATGCTCTACGGAACGCCACTGCTGGTGCTTCTGGCCGTCATCGACCCGGGCCCCGCTACGGACTGGACCCCCGAGTTCCTCTGGGCCTTCGCCTTCACCGCCATCGGTGGCAGCGCGCTTGGCTGGCTCCTGTGGACCTTCGTTCTCGACCGACTCTCGGCCAGCGAGGCCTCGCTGGCCTCCCTCGCGAATCCGGTCATCGCCCTGCTTGCCGGCTGGCTGCAGTTGGGCGAGGTGCCCACCCGCTCCGAGGGCATCGGCATGGTCCTCATCATGGTGGCACTCATTCTGCTGTCCGCACCGGCTTGGTATGGCCGCTCGCGGCACGCCTCGAGCATGTCGGGCCTGTCCGAGGATGTGCTCGCCGAGGATGCGCTCGGTCCACCGGGCGGCGACGACCCGGGCGCAGAGACCGGAGGGACTGCGAGAGAGTCGTAGCGGGCGAAGGCGAAGCCATAGGCGGCATCCGCGAAAGGCGCGGCGAGGGTACGGGTCCATCCGGCGTGCAGTGCGCGCTGCCGCTGCAGGGGTACGGTGACCGCCTGTACTGCGGCGGGCAGACCCTCACCACACCATGCACGGGCGAGGGTGAGCAGCACGCCGGGTGGGGCGACGCCGTGACCAAGGTCCCAGACCAGGACACAGGGGCGACCCGCCCGGCGTGGCAGTTCCAGTTGCGGGTAGGTCGGGACGCGTACCGCGATCCCCGGCAGTCGCAACCTGAGGTTGGCGGCGATGTGCTCATCCCCGGCGAGCAGATCCGCGTTGGCCAGTCGGGCCTGCGCGAGCGCGTCCGCGATCGGCCCATGATCGATGAGTGGGCGACACCTGCGACAGGCGGGTGGTCCGTGGATGTCCTGCACCGCCTGCCAGATCAGCGCTGCGGCGATGAGCAGCCCGGCCAATCCGAGCATGAGCCGGGGTAGTGCCCGACCGGCCTCGAGTCGTCCGTGTTGCGCCTGGGTGAACACCCAGGCCATCGGCAGCCACAACAGGAAGGCGTGCAGCCAGCGCTCGACGAAGTGGGTGGCACCGCCGACGAACACCAGACCGAGCAGCAATGCGAGCAACCCGGCGTTGAGTCGGTACAGCAGGTGTCGTCCCGCGCTGCGCCGAGGGGAGTCGACCGTGGTGTCCGGTGCGCTACGCAGCCAGGGTGCCGCCAGCATCGGGAGCAGCAGGAAAGAGAGAAACCCTGCCGTGGACTGTGTCAGGCTACCCAGGCCCTGCAGGCGTGACTCAAGGAAGCTGCGGGTGGCGTCACTTGCGCCGAGCGTCGCCCGGAACTGCACCGCGAGTGGGTCCGGCAGCAGGAGGAGCAGGGTCAGGTAGGTCACTCCAAAGCCGGCGACCGGTGCCCACAGCCAAGCTGTACAGGGCGCGGTGAGTCGTCGGCGCAAGACGGGATCGGCGGCAGCAGCGGCGAGCAGCGCCACCAGGAAGGCCCAATAGCTGTGCTTGGACAGCATGCCGATCACGATGGCGAATGCGGCCAGCAGATAATCGCGTCGCCGATGCTGGTCGCGTAGCCGCGCAATGGCGAGGAGGGTCGCGGCGCTCGCCAGACACAAGAGGGCGCTGTGTGTCACGCCCTGATGCATCTTCCAGACGATCTGGTAGAGGAGGAACAGGCTGACGATGCACAGGCCTGCCTCACGCCGCGTCGCGCCCAGGCGTCGCGCCGCCAGCCAGTAGGCCGTGCCGGCTGCCACGAAGAGCAGATACTTCAGGCCGATGGCGAGTCCGCGGATGGGCCCGAAAGGCTGTTCCAGCAGCCACGCGAGCCAAGTGTAGAGTGGCGGCTGGCGCGTACCGTAGAAGACCTGCAAGCGCTGCGCGAGTACCAATTGCTCGGCCTGGTCAACCTCGATTGCAGGGGTGAAACCAAGCCGCAGTGAGGCGTGCAGCAGCATGAGGGCCATGGCCCCGATGAAAATCAATCCCGGGTGCGCAATGAAGCCGTTGCGGCGCGAGCCGGTCTGCGTATCGGCGGATGCCTGGTGTGCCGTGTGTGCGGAGCTCGCGGCCGTGGGACGCGCAATGGATGGCGGGTGCGCCATCTACCCCGAACGCCGTCAACCGCGGCGGCTGAAGAGGTAATGCGCAACCAGCCACTCGCTGCCGCCCGCATAGCCGAAGAGTTCGGCGCAGGCCATGAAGAACATCCGCCAGCGCTGCAGCCAGCGGGCGGAATCCGAACCGTAGACATCCTGGAACAGGCTGACGATGGCGCTGCGGTCGCGGTCGAGATTGGCGAGCCATGCCTCTGCCGTGCGCTGGTAATGTACGCCGGAGAGCCGCCATTGGGCCTCCAGCACCAAATCACGCTGATAGTTGAGGAACAGGTTTTCCGCGGGCATGACTCCCCCACTGAAGAACAGCCGCGCCATCCAGTCCCCGTCGCCGTTGACCTCGAAGGGGTAGGCGTATTCGCGGTGGGCGAAGACATGACAGAACAGGCGGCCGTCGGGTTTGAGCCAACTGCGGATGCGCGCGAAGAGTGCCTCGTGATTGCGCACGTGTTCAAACATTTCCACGGAAACCACGCGGTCGAAGGTGCAATCCGGACTGAACTGATTGATATCCGCAGTGATCACCCGCACGTTGCCCAGGCCGCGCGCCTCGGCGAGACCTTCGATGAAGCGGCGCTGGCCATGAGAGTTCGAGACGGCAGTGACATTGATCCCGGGGAAATGCTGCGCGATCCAGAGCGTGAGCGAACCCCAGCCACAGCCGAGTTCGAGCACGGACATCCCATCTTCCAGTCCGGCGCGGTCACACACGAGCCTGAGCGCAGCGGCCTCGGCCTCGCCGAGGTCGCGCGTACCCGGCGGGAAGTAGCAAGCCGAATACTTCAGATGCGGGCCCAGCACACGCTGGAAGAACGCGGGTGGCAGCTCATAGTGCTGCTCGTTCGCCGATGCCGTCTCGATGGCCATCGGGCCCGTACGCCAGGTCTGGATCCGCGCGCGCTGGCGCAGGTGGGCCGCCTCCACGCCACCGTGTGCCTCGTCGCGCAGCCGCTGGGCCATCAGGCGGCGCATTCCCAGGCGTGCGATCGCGTCCGGTACGAGGCCGCGTTCGCAGAGTTCAACGGGAGACAGACGCATCGGTATCACTCCGCGCGCGGCGGCCAGGGGATGAAGGCGGAGGTCGAACGCTGATAGTCCGCGTAGTCTGCACGGGATTTCAAGGCTTGACGTTCGGTGTAGGGAATGCCGGTCAATCGGGCGAGGAACAGATACATCAGCGCCGGACCAGCCAGCAGGGCGAGCCAGGTCCAGGGGGTCGGCCAGGCCAGAATGGGCCAGACGAACCAACCGAGCCATTCAAAGAAATAGTTGGGGTGTCGAGAGTAGCGCCAAAGTCCCTCGCGGCAGGTGCGGCCCCGGGCATCCGCACGGCGCCGGAATGAATCCAGCTGGACATCTGCCACGGCCTCGCCGCCCAGGGCGATCAGCCACAGCAGAGCCGCTGCTGCCACTTGCCAAGGCGCGAGTTCTCCCGCTGAGTGTGCGACCGCCCAGTGCGGCAGGCTGAAGACGACTACAAACATTGCCTGGGCCTGGAAGAAGAGGAACAGACCGCGTTGCTGCTGTTCCCCCCAGTGCTCACGCAGAGCGCGGTAACGCCCATCTTCCGGTTGCCCCACGACGCGACGCCAGAGATGCCAACTGAGACGCAGAGACCACAGGCCAGCAAAGATCGCCAGCAGCGCCCGACGTGTCGGGTCGCCACTGCCCTGCCATGCGTACAGCAGGCCGGCAAGACCGACGGCGATGGTCCAGACCAGATCGACGATACCGGCGTTGCCCGTGCGTCGCTGCACGAGCCAGGTGGCCGTCATCAGCAGGCTGGAAGCGATGAGCACCTGCAGGACAAGAAATGCTTCAACGCCGGGCATGGATGTTCCCCTGGTTGGATAGGTGGGCTAGGGATTGAGGCCGCGGGGAGGCGTACACGCGCCACGTACAGGCTTGTGGCGGGGTGAAGTCTCCGCCAGCAGGGGCAGGGCCACCGCCCACAACAGGGCGACGGCACCGTAGGCAATGAGCGGATCGCCAAGCGACTGCAAGGCCAGGAGGCGCTCTGCCATCCAGTAGGTCAGCGCCCCGGCTGCGCCACCCAGGACAAAGGCCAGCAGTGGGCGGCCGCGCAGCCAACCAAGGCCGTGGTCGAGCAGCGTACAGAAACCGATCCATAGAGCGACCATCCACGGCGGTACGAAGACCGTGCCCCAGGGGCTGGCGGCAAACTCGAGCAGACCGAGCCACTGCAGTGCACTGTCGCCCGTGGCCCCGACCATGGCAGCAAGGAGCGCGTAGCGCAGCTCCGCCAGCCAGTGTGCCCCGGCGATGAAGCGATGCAGGCAGAGATGGGCCAGAAGTGCAGCGGGACCCAACCAGCCCATGCCCTGACCGGCACCCCAGACGCAGGCGAGCCAAACGCACTGGAAGGACAACACGTTGACGAATAGACGCATGGCAAAGGCTCCACGGCGCTGGGCGAGTAGCGCCTCTCATGCAACGGCGGGCTCGTCGGCAGGTCCGGCGTGGATTTGATGGCACCTGGAGTTCGGCTTCAAGTGCCCACATTCAGCAATGGTGGGCGGCCGGTCCAGCCCGGTCGAGCAAACAACATCTGCACATCTGAGATGGACCGCTCGCGAAAGCCGCCTTCGCAATAACAGAGGTAGAACTCCCACATCCGGATGAAGGTTTCTGGATAGCCGAGTCGTCTTACACTATCCAGACGCTCCCGGAAACGCTCGCGCCAGTGGCGCATGGTCTCGGCATAGTGCAGGCCGATGTCCTCCAGATGCACCAGACGCAGGTCACTCGCCCGTGCCACTGCGTTCATCAATGCATGGACACTCGGGATGCAGCTGCCCGGAAATATGTAGCGCTGGATGAAATCCACTTCGCGCAGGGCGCGCGCATAGCGATGCTCCTCGATGGTGATCGCCTGCAGCAACATGAGCCCATCGGGTTTCAGCCGCTCTTGGCAGGCGTGGAAGAACGCCGGATAGAAGCGATGCCCAACTGCCTCGATCATCTCGATGGACACCAGCCGATCGTATTCGCCGCAGAGATCCCGGTAGTCCTGAAGAAGCACGGTTACTTGTCCCTCGAGACCGGCGTCACGGACGCGTTCGCTGGCAAGCCGGTGTTGTTCCTCAGAGAGTGTGGTGGTGGTGACCCGACAACCCTGTGCGCGAGCTGCGTGCAGTGCAAATCCGCCCCAGCCAGAGCCAATCTCGAGCACATGGTGCTCAGGCCCAAGCTGCAGCTTGTTGCAGATGCGAACGAGCTTGGCGTGGGAAGCCTGCTCGAGGGTCATGTCGTCGTATTCGAATACAGCACTCGAATACATGAGGTTGGAGTCGAGGAAGAGCGCGAAGAACGCATTGCCGAGATCGTAATGGGCGGCGATGTTGGATCGGGCACCGCCGTGAGTGTTGGGACGCAGTCGGTGGTAGAGCTTGAGTAGCGGCGCGCTCACGCGGGCGAGACCGGTCTCCATGGAGTCGAGCAGGGAGCGATTGCGCACCAGCAGACGGATGACGGACGTGAGGTCGGGGCTGTCCCATTCGCCGCGCATGTAACTTTCGGCGGCGCCTATACTGCCCCGAAGAGCGAGGGCACGATAGAAGGCAGCGGGTTCGTTCAGCACGACGTGGCAATCGAGCCCTGAGCCGGCGGTGCCGAAGTGCAGCGCGCCACCTGGTTCCTCCAGCGTCAGGGAACCCTGTGCAAGCGGCTCCAACCGGGATAGGACACCCGCTCGCAATGCCCCCACCAGGCCAGCCTCACGACGCAGCCGCGGCTGGTATGACGTAGTACGCAATTGCTCTTTATTCATGGCACTTTGGTCACTGATCGTTCCCGTGGATGGGCGAAGAATGGGATCCGCTTCCACCACAAGCGCGCAGCCTGGAAGTAAATGCCCGCGATGACCTCGAGACTCATCAGCGGATGTCTGAGCAGGACCTCGCGACGCGAGCTCGCATCCCAGGGCAAGCGCTCGAGCGACAGCGTTGCGTCGAAGATCCGTGAACCCTCGTTCAGGCTCACCATCTGCACCCAGAGCCGTCTCCCCGGTACGCCGAAGCGCCAGTCGTAGTCGAGATCCATGGGCATGAAGGGGGAGATGTGAAAATCCTTGGCAAAGCGGAACCGGAGTCGGTCTTCATGACCGCTGCGGCAGTCGAGGGTGTAGGTGCACCGCTCTCCCCAGGGGGTGTTGGTTATCTCGGCCACGATGGCCTCGAGCCGTTGGTCGGCGGCGTCATAGCAGTAGAAAAAGCTCACGGGGTTGAAGCGGTAACCGAAGCAGGCGAGGTGGGTGAGCAGACGGACCGGACCGAGTGGCCTGTGCCCCAATGCCGCCTCCACGTGAGAACGCACGGCTTCGGCCAGCGGCTCGGACGGTCTCCCCAGATGATCCCGGCGCCGGAACGACAGCGGTGCGAACCGGCGGTGAGACCATAACCAAAGTCCCCGAAAATCCTCTTCGAGCCGGTCGAGGTCGAGCCAGGCAAGGTAGAGCGACTGCTGAAAGACATGCACTAGAGGCACATGCCGCCGGTGACGCAGCCAGCCGCGATAGAGCGCAGCCCCTGGTTCAGGTTTCAAGGTTGCAGACACAGAGCCGGCTCCGCCGGCATCGCTGCGTGTACTGGCCCGGAGCAGCGAGTGCATCTCAGTTTGCGAGTGCCCTTGCGACCCTGAGTCCACTGACTACGCCGTCTTCATGGAAGCCCCAGCCCCACCAGGCCCCACAGAACCATGTCCTGCAAACACCATTCACTTCGTCCCAGCGCGACTGGGCGGCGATGGCGGGGCGATCGTAGCAGGGGTGGTCATAGGTGAGTCGGGTGATGACCTTTTCCGGCTTGATGCGTGAGCGGTCGTTCAGGGTCACCAGGTACTGGGTGCGGTCAGCGAAACCCTGCAGGATGTTCATGTTGTAAGTGACATTCACTGGGGCGTCGGCGTTGGTGCCGTCCCGACGGTAATTCCAGGCAGCCCATGCAAGCCGCCGTCGGGGCAGTAGCGTTTCGTCGGTGTGCAGCACGACATCGTTGCTCTGGTAGCGGATGGCGCCGAGCACCTCCTGCTCGGCGAGTGTGGGGTCGGAGAGCAACGAGAGTGCCTGATCGGAATGGCACGCAAACACGACGGCATCGAAGATCTCAGCCCCCACGCCCACCGATTCCAGGTGTACACCGTGCGGCAGGCGGGCAACGCGCAGCACCTTGCAGCCCAGACGCAATTGCCCGGAGAACTGCTCGAGAAGGGCTTCGACATAGCGCGATGAGCCGCCCTGGACCACGCGCCATTGCGGCCGACGGTTAACGCTGAGCATGCCGTGGTTGTGGAAGAACTCGACAAAATAGCGAGCAGGCATTTCGGCAGTTCGCGCGGGCGGGGCGGACCAGATTGCCGAGCCCATGGGCAGGAGGTAGTCCTCGCGGAATGCCGTGCCGTAACGCTTGCTGTCCAGGTACTCGCCCAGGGTGGTTCCGTCGTCATTACTGGCGAGCAGACCGGGGCTCTCACGGTTGAAGCGCAGGATGTCGCGCACCATGGACAGAAATCGCGGACTCAGCACGTTGCGCCGTTGTGCGAACAGCGCATTCAGGCTGGTGCCGTTATATTCCAGGCCAGTGTCGTCGCGACGCACACTGAAACTCATGCTGGTAACTTGGGAAGGAACCCCCAACTCCGCGAGAAGCGAGCAGAAAGCTGGGTAGGTCCAGTCGTTGAACACGATGAACCCTGTGTCGACGCGACGGCTCCCTTCCGGCCCGTCAATCGCCATGGTGTGGACATGACCACCAGGTCGGGGCTCGGATTCGAACAGCGTAATGTCATGCTGACGATGTAATCGATGCGCGACCGTGAGCCCGGCCACACCAGACCCTACGATGGCAATGCGCATGAGAGCGTGGTGTCGGTTGCGGCAGGGATATTTTGAGAGTGACCGTACCGATGAACCAGGTACGACGCCACTTGATCGGCCGTGTAGGACACAACCGATATGGCAGAGCAGAATCGCTGAAGCTGATCGTCGGTCATCGAGCTTTCCGGAGGTCCCAGATGATCCCGCACGCAGCCAGCAGGCGCAGGCCAAGCCAGGTGAGGTCCAGTTCCCACCAGCGCAGGCCCTGACGGGCTGCGCCCGGAAAGCGGTGGTGATTGTTGTGCCATCCCTCGCCCAGGGTGATGAGGGCGATGAACCAGTTGTTACGACTATCGTCGCGCGTGGCGAAACGTCGACTGCCAAACAAGTGTGCCAGGGAGTTGACCGAGAAGGTCGCGTGGTACACCAGAACGGTGGAAATGCAGAAGCCCCAGACCACTAGTTGCCAGCCGCCGGTCCCGAGCGCGGGCCACGTGGCCTCGAGCACACTGCCGACACACCAAAGGCCAACGAGCAAGGTCAGTGGCACCAAGCCGTCGAAGCGATCGAGGAAGCGTAATTCTGCGAAGCGCGCCAGGTCTCGCACTTCGGTGAGGCGCGTGGAGAAGGCCCCGCGCGAGATGAACCACAGGAGATGACTGCGCAGAAAGCCGTGCTGAACGGGTGAGTGCAGGTCCGCGGGCGTGTCGCTCGTGCGGTGATGGTGGCGGTGATGAGCACTCCACCACAGCGGACCGCGCTGAGCAGCGCTGTTACCGAGGACAGCGAAGAGGAACTGCGCGGGTCGCGAGGTGCGAAAGGCGCGGTGTGAGAAGTAACGATGATAGAAGCCGGTGATCGCAAACATCCTGATCACATACAGCGCGGCTGCCACGCCGACTGCGAACCATGATACGCCTACCCACAACACGCCGAAGCAGCCCGCGTGGATGGCGATGAATGGGATCAGGCGGAGCCAATCGATGCCCCGGTCTTCGGGGGGGACTGCTGGCGCAACGGCAGTGTCAAACCAGGCGAAAATCGACTTGAAGGACTTGAACTGCACCGCGCGCGCTCCACTGAACCTCTGGGATGGACCAAGCCATCACTGACTCAGTTCCAGTTGGATAGTCTAGCAATGGGCGCTCGTCTCAGCTTCTCTCCAGAGTTGTCACATGGCCACAGTGTTGCGCGAGGGTTGTCTCTGCGCACGTGCCTGTAGGTGGCTGACATGGCCGACATGGGGGACGTGGCTGGCGGGAACATCTACGCACCATCGGGGGGACCGGGGAGCTCCCTACGGCTGTTGAGCACCACCAGCCACATCCTTGACGATTATTGTAGTCGAGCATGAACATAACGTCAACACGACATAGTCGATAATGAACAAAAACTGGACATCCAAGCCGGCCCCTGCCACTCTCCACTGGTGGATGCATCTCCCCCAGTTCTGAGGCCGCTGCTCGGCGACCAGTTGACCGTCGGCATCACCTCGCTCAGGGCCTGTCGTCCGGGCGACGTCATATTGATGGCGGAAGTGGCTGAAGAGACCGATTACGTCCCGCACCACCCGCAGAAGCTGGTGTTGTTCCTTTCGGCCATGCGGCACTTCGCCCAATCCCTCGCCAAGCGGGGTCTGAGGGTGCGTTACGTACGACTCGATGACCCCGCCAACACGGGTAGCATCGAGGGAGAGGTTCGGCGCGCGCTCGATGAGACCGGCTGTGAAGCCGTTTGCGTGACCGAGCCAGGCGAGTGGCGTCTCGCTGGAGCGATGGCGCATTGGCACCAGAGCCTCAGTGTGCCGGTGACGATCCTGGAAGACGACCGCTTCCTTTGCAGCCATGCACGCTTCGCCAAGTGGTCATCCGGACGTTCGACCTTGCGCATGGAATTCTTCTATCGCGAGATGCGCCGCGAGACCGGGCTTCTCATGGAGCCAGACGGCACGCCAACGGGCGGACAGTGGAACTACGACAGCGAGAATCGTCGCCGCTACGACGGCGTGAGGGCCCTGCCGGAGTGCTTCCGCTTCGAACCGGATCAGATCACCCGGGAGGTCATGGCTCTCGTCGCACAGCGCTTCAGCACGCGCTTTGGTTCCCTCGACGGCTTCGACTGGCCGGTCACGCAGGGTGAGGCAGAGCAGTCCCTGGAAATGTTCATCGCGCGCGCGCTACCGGGCTTCGGTGACTACCAGGACGCCATGCTGGCGTCCGCCGACATTCTCTTCCACTCCCGCCTGTCCGCAGCCATCAATCTCGGCCTGCTCGATTCGCTCAACGTCTGCCGGGCGGTAGAGGCCGCGTGGCGGCGGGGAGATGCACCGCTGAATGCTGCCGAGGGCTTCATCCGGCAGATCCTCGGCTGGCGTGAATTCATCCGCGGAGTCTACTGGCGGTTCATGCCGGAATATCGGGATCGCAATGCTCTTGCTGCGCGGCGCCGGCTGCCCGATTTCTTCTGGGGGGCACCAACCTCGATGCATTGTGTTGCCTCCGTCGTCGAGGCGACGCGCCGGAGTGCCTATGCTCATCACATTCAGCGCCTGATGGTGACCGGAAATTTCGCACTACTGGCCGGGATTGCCCCCGAGGCGGTGGCTGAATGGTATCTCGCGGTTTACGCAGACGCCGTCGAGTGGGTGGAGTTGCCGAATGTGCTCGGCATGGCACTGCACGCAGATGGTGGGCTGGTCGGGTCCAAGCCCTACTGCGCAAGTGGCGCTTATATCAACCGCATGAGCGACTACTGCCGGGACTGTGTCCACGACCATAAGCGTCGCAGCGGTGAGGCAGCCTGTCCGTTCAACGTTCTCTACTGGGATTTCCTCATGCGTCACGAGTCTTCACTGACAAGAAACCCCCGCATGGCAATGAGCTATCAAAACCTGGCACGCATACCGCGGGAGGAAAGGGTGGCGATTCGAAGCTCGGCCCAGGTCTTTCTCGACGCTTGCGCACCGGAGAACTGACTTCCATGGCTACTGCTCTGCGCGTGGCCGACCACGCCCTTCTTGCCGGTTCCATTGCACCGCCTTTGGCCGGAACGGAGTCACCACAGCGCACCGTTCGGGCTGTCGGGCCGCTGCTAAAGTGCAAACGCATACTTCTGTCGGTGCTCCTCATCGCACTGGCGGCCTGCGGCACGGGCGGTGATGAGATGGACGACTACTTCCCGACCGAATCGGGTAAGCGCTGGACCTATCGCCTCACCCGCACGACCATGGATGGCACCCGAGTACAGCCGTACTACGTTGAGCATCGAGGTCCGGTGCTGCTCGCAGGTCGGGCAGATTTGGTCCTCGAGCAACGCACCTTCGATGGCAACCGATACTTCTTCGCCCGTGACCCTGCGCGTGGATGGCTGCGGATCGGCGCCCAGATTGCAACGGACGAGGCACCCCGTTGGGCTGCCGAGCCCTGGCTGGTGCTCCCTGCCAGCCTCGATGTGGGTCGTTCCTGGCAGCAAATGACGCCAGTGCGGGTTCTCGAGAAGACCGGTCCACCACAGGAAACCCTGTTCCGCGTCCAAGTGAGTCTGCCCGTCGAATATCGGATCGCGGCCCGCGACGATCGGGTGGAGGTCCCGGCGGGCAGCTTCCACGGCTGTCTACGCATCGAGGGCCGCGGCAGCATCAGTACGCATCTCGGCAACTACCTGGGCCTGGGGTCGGTCACGGTGGAATCGACTGCGTGGTTCGCCCCGGGAGTGGGTTTGATCAAGCAACGACTCGTGGAACGGACGAATCGACCGGCGCTGGATCATGGGGAAATGCACCTGGAGCTCACGCAGTTGAATCGGCCCTGATATCTGCCCGGGCCACCTCGGTCGGGGGCATTACGTCAAGACTCGGCGAAACCACATTCCCGTTCATCGGGCCGGAGCAGTTCCCATGAAACATTGGTCGTTCCTTCGCGCCGAACTGCTCTGGCGTTGCTTCGCCGGTTGCCTCGCATTCGGTCATGCGGTGGCGTTTTCCGCCTTCGCGCAGGAGGACGAGTTACCCGCGGCAACGCCAAAGGCAACCGCTGAAACCAGCATACTGATGCCACCCGGGAAGTTCCTTGTGGTACAGGGGCTGCGCATGCACATGTACTGCGCCGGTTCGGGCTACCCTGCGGTCATGATCGATGGCGGCATCGGGGCTTCGTCGCTCGAGTGGATCCCGGTCCTGGAAGGTGCCGCAGTCACAACGCGTGTGTGTGTCTGGGACCGCCCAGGCTACGGTTGGAGCGACGCCGGGCCGGCGCCGCGAACCACGCCGCAGGTTGCGGATGAATTACTGGATTTGCTGAAGGCCTCGGGGATCGCTGGCCCGTGGGTGCTGGTTGGACATTCCTTCGGAGGCTTCACGGTGCGCTATCTGGCCGCCCGTCATCCGGGTGAGGTGGCGGCCCTGCTGCTGGTGGAGTCCTCCACGCCGACCACCGAAGTCGTCGCCAGTCGAGGGCCACGACGTGCGAGCCCGCTGGTGGAGCAGCCCAAGGTCAGTGCGGCCGGAATGCCGCGGACCCGCGAGGAGCTGGCCTCCTATCTCAACACGCGACGCAAGGCCATCCTGACCCAGATGGACGAGCTCAAGCACTTTCACGCGAGCAGCGAGGCAGTCCAGCAGGCCGGAAAGGTTCCGGAGGTGCCGCTCATCGTGCTTGAGCGCGGCACACGGTTGTGGCCAGCCGGTGCGGAAGGTGGCGCCGCCGAGCAGGCCTGGCATAGCGCCCAGGCCGACCTTGCACGCCTGACGCCTCACGGTGAGCTGCGGACCATCCCGAATGTGGGCCACAGCCCACATGTGGACCGCCCAGATGTGGTGGCGGCTGCCATTCGCGAACTGGTTCAGCGGGTGCGTGAACGTATGCAGATCAGCGGACCTGTAGCCGAAGCGGTGGCCACGGAGACGACTACCAAGCATTGACTGTCGCGATTCGTGGTCCCTCCTGGTGACCACTACACCAGGGTCAAGACCTTCCTGTCGTCGCGATGTAGACTCCCTGCGTGCTGACTCTGCCACTCCTTCCGCTGCTGCCCTTCCTGGCAGCACTCTGCCTGCATCTGTTGCCGGCTCGCCGCAGCAATCTCATTGTCGGGACTGCGCTTGCGGCGCTTGGGCTTGCGGTTGCCTGCGCACTCGACCTCGGCACTGCTGCGCTCCAGGGGCAGGTAACGCGCTTTGCCATGCCTTGGTTGCCGCAGACCAATGTGCATTTCGATCTGCGCGCCGATGGCCTCGGAACCGGCCTCGCTTTGCTCGTCTGTGTAGTGGCCCTGCTGGTCGTGGTCTTCGCTCAAGGCTACCAGCGAGGTAGTGCCGAGGATCGCAAGCGGCTCATCGTCTGGTTGCTCATCTTCACCGGCGCGATGTTGGGGCTGGTATTGGCGGGCGATCTCATCCTGCTTGTGATCTTCTGGGAACTCACCAGTCTCGCGTCATTCGTCCTGGTGAATTTCCGCGACCGCGACACGGACGCACGCCAGGGGGCACGGATCACCTTGCTGGTGACAGGATTTGGCGGATTGTCGTTGCTGGGTGCGGCAGTCCTGCTCGGACAGATCGCCGGTAGTTTCGAGATCGGCCATCTACTCACCGAGCGGGCAACGATCCAGGCCCATCCGCTCTTTCCGCTCGTCCAAGTGGGTTTCATCCTCGCGGCACTGACAAAATCGGCCCAATTCCCCTTCCATTTCTGGCTGGCACGCGCCATGGCGGCACCAACGCCCGTGTCTGCCTTCCTGCATTCCGCCGCACTGGTGAAGGCGGGGATCTTCCTGCTCGCCCGCATGCAACCGATTCTCGGTGACGACTATCTGTGGGCCTGGATGCTGATTGGGTCGGGTGCAGCGAGTTTCGTCATCGGTGCCTTGAGCGCACTGCGTCAGACTGATCTCAAGGCGCTGCTGGCCGGTTCCACCGTGAGTCATCTGGGCCTCATGGTACTGCTACTGGGGCTCGATACCCCGACAGCGACACTGGCAGCGCTGGCGCATCTGCTGGCCCATGCCCTGTTCAAGGCCTGTGCGTTCATGCTGGCGGGGGCCATCGACCATGCCACGGGCATACGTGATCTGCGTGGCCTTGGTGGGCTTGCGCGCGGCATGCCGCTCAGTTTCATCATCGCCTGTGTCGTGCTGCCCGCCATGGCGGGACTACCTCCCTTCAGCGGCTTCATCACCAAGGAACTCGCGCTGACGGCCGTGCTGCAGGATGGGTGGCAGACCCTGCCTGCCCTGGTTGCGTCGCTGCTGGTGCTCGCCACCTTCCTGGGTGCCCTGTTCGGGGTGGCCTACACGCTGCGGCTGTGGTGGATCCCCTTCCTCGCGGGCAGCGGCAGGTCTGGTCCTGCCATCGTCGATCCATCACCGTGGCAGACCGTGCCAATGGCGATCTGCGCAACATGGACCCTGCTCGCCGGTGTGATGCCGGAATGGTTCTTCAGCCCGTGGGTTGACCTGCTCGCCATCGGTGCGGCCGTTCCTGTCGGCTCCCACGTGCACCTCGGTCTTTGGCATGGGCTGAACACAGCGGTCGTGATGTCGCTCTGTGTCATCGCCGCGGGCACGGCCCTGTTCCTGCTCTGGCGGCCCACGCCTGCCGGTGTGGTGTACACCGAGATCGCCTTCAGCCGACTGCTGCGTCCGCTCCTTGCCTTGGCCGCGCGGGGCGATTCGGGGCTTTGGGCACCACGTCTCGGGCCCTCGCTGCAGGTCGTGACCTGGGTCGCTCTCCTGGCCATGTTGCCGGCCCTTGGCGTGCTCGTTGCCAACGGCATCCCGAGTGCGAGTCCAGTGCCCCCACTCGCCTGGTTGTTGTGGGGGCTTGCAATCACCGCCGCGCTGGCGACGGTATTCAGCCGGCATGACCGTCTGCTCGCTATCCTGCTTCTCGCCGTGGTGGGGGTCGTGCTCTCGATCCATTTTGCGCACTTCAGCGCGCCTGACCTCGCGCTCACCCAGATCCTGATCGAATTGGTCAGTACCCTGCTGCTGATGCTCTCATTGCATTTCCTGCCCCCGCTGGCCGCACCCGGCAGCGACCGACGTCTCTATTGGCGGCTGGCCGCAGCGGGAGGGTTCGGTGTGCTGGTCACGCTGGTTGTGGTGCAGATACTGACT
>DBNU01000157.1 GCA_002299125.1 Proteobacteria bacterium UBA664 | reverse complement strand
GGGATGCGTTCGCGCAACTGCCGGATGGTCTCGCCGAAGATCCCCGGCAGGCTGTAACCGACGGTGTCCGGGATGTTGAGCGTACGCGCACCGGCGTCGATCACGGCCTCGAGCACCCGGCAGAGGAAGTCGATGTTCGAGCGGCCGGCGTCCTCGGGCGAGAACTCCACGTCGTCGGTGAAGCGCCGCGCCTCGCGCACCGCCCACACCGCGCGTTCGAGCACCTCATCCGGGCTCATGCGCAGCTTCTTTTCCATGTGGATGGGTGAGGTGGCGATGAAGGTGTGGATGCGGAAACGCTCGGCCCCGCCGAGGGATTCGGCCGCGGCGTGGATGTCGCGCTCGACGGCGCGGGCCAGCCCGCAGACGGTGGATTCGCGGATGGCCTCGGCTACCGCCTTCACGGCGGCAAAGTCGCCGGGGCTTGCGGCGGGGAAGCCGGCCTCGATGACATCCACCCGCAGCCGCTCAAGGGCGCGGGCGATACGCACCTTCTCCTCGAGGGTCATGGAGGCCCCGGGGCTTTGTTCGCCGTCACGGAGTGTGGTGTCGAAGATGATGAGTTGGTCTTGCATGCGAGTGACCTCGGTGTGCGCGGGCGCGCCTCCCGGGCGGGTGTTGCGGCCCCAGGCCCGGCGAGGGGGGGAATCGAAGGTGGGAACTGCTGCGTTGTCGCCCTCGCCAGGGGATCGGTGTGCGGGCCCCTCAGGGCAGCCGCAGCGCGCGCGCGAGGAGGCCTCCCGCCAGTGGGCGGTGCTGGAGCGACCGGGGAGTCGGGGCCTCGTACATGCCTGCAAGATAGCCGAGCCAGGGCGGCGGCGGCAACCGTCCGTCGCCCGGGTAGGCTCGTGCGAACACAGGCCCGGCACCCGCCGGCCTGCGTTCAGGGGGCTGGGCTCAGCCCCAGGGCCTGCATCAGGGCGGCAGTGAAGGCCGCCCGGTCGCGTCGGTCCAGATGCGAGCCATCGGGGCACTCGAAGTGTGCGAGGGTCGGTACGTCGGCGACGTACAGCGTGGTGACCGGGACCTCCCGCAGTCTGGCCGCGAGTACGTCCCAGAAAAGGGCGCGTGGGAAGCGCCGGCGGTCGATCTCGCGCACGTAACCGCTGGTCGGCATCTGCACGACAGTGAGGGTGGCACCGCGCTCTGCCAGTCGGCGGGCCAGGGCAGCGATGCGCTCCACGCCGGCGAGGAACTCGGGCGGGGTCGCCGTCGGCGAACGGATGCTGGCCACGGCGGCGTCGAGTTCGGCCAGTGTGCGCACCGGCTCTGGCCCGTCGTGGTCCCTTGGGGCTGTTTCCAGGTGCCGCATGGCACGACCCAGGGCGAAGTCCGGCATCGGTACCAGTGCATAGTCGGCTTCACGTGAGCGATCAGGCCAGGTGACGAGGTAGGCCGGGGTGGCGGCGGGCGTGAGCACGCGCAGCCACAGTGATTGCCAGGGCGAGGCACCGTCTGCGTAGCTCGCGAGTGACCAGCGTACCCGATCACGCAGCCAGGGCTCGGTGCGGTCGAAGGTGGGCAGGCGCCCAGGCGGGCGTTGTGCCGCGAACTGGCGTACGTAGCGAGCCGCTTCGTCGTCGCGATCGAGCGTGGTCACCGCGGCGGGGTAGAAGTCCATGATGACGTGGCCACGAAAGCCGGGGTCGTCGGCCATGTGTTCCAGCACCGGCAACGGGAAGCTCGCGTCGATTGCAAGCTGCACCGGGGCGAGTGGCGTCGTGCGGGTCACGGTGGCCGGGTCGATGCCGAGCTGCATGCGCGAGGCACCGACGAAGACCAGGGCGTTCTCGCCCAGGGCGTTTGCCTCGCGTCGCCAGTGGGCCCAGAGTTCGGGTGAATCGAGCACCGTCGGCCGGAAGCCGCGCGCGTGCAGACGCAGTTCGATGACGGCGATGAAGCAGGCCGCGATGAGGAGTGCCAGGGCCACGGCGCGCGCGTCCACGACCAGACCGAGGCGCGTGCAGGCGCTGGCTTCCCTGGCGGTGGGAAGAGTCGCTGCGGGGTCGGGTGCTGGCGTGGTCATCTGCTGCCTCCTCCAGCCTCAGAACTGGAAGTAGATGAAGGTACGTTCATCGCCGCCCGAACACAGGAAGATCAGCAGAAGACAGGCGCCGAGCAGAGTGGCACGCGGGATGGTGCGCAGGTGGCCGAAGGCGAGCTCCGGTGAGCCTTCACGCCAGTGCCATTGCCAGGCCAGGGTGGCGCTGAAGCCGAGGTAGACGCCGAGCAGCGTCAAGGCATCGAGCTTGAGGCTGGTGTCGTGCGCGCAGAGCGCCCCCAGTACCCCGAGCAGGGTCGCGAGATCGGGTGCGCGGAAGGGGATCCAGGTCAGGGTCACCAACAGGACCGTCAGCAGCATCCCGAGGACGGGCAGCAGGCCCGTCGCCGGGAGCGGGCAGCGGGCAGCCAGTTCACGTTCGGCTGCCAGATAGGCCCCGTGCAGCAGTCCCCAGAGCAGGAACATGGGCGAAGCCCCGTGCCAGAGGCCGGCCAAGGTCATGGTGATGAGCAGGTTGAAGCCATTGCGCCACGGCCCGGAGCGACTGCCGCCGAGGGAGAAATACAGGTAATCGCGGATCCAGGTCGAGAGTGAGATGTGCCAGCGTCGCCAGAAGTCGCGCAGACCGATGGCCGCATAGGGGTAGCGGAAGTTGTCCGGGAATTCGAAGCCGAAGCACAGGGCGAGACCGATGGCACAGAGCGAATAGCCGGCGAAGTCGTAGTAGATCTGCCCGGAGAATGCGATGACACCCGCCAGCGCTTCGATGGTGCCGAAGCGTGCGGGGTCTGCGAACACGGTGTCGACCACCGGGGCGAACAGGAAGTCCGCCATCACCGCCTTGCTGAACAGGCCGAGGATGAGCAGGGTGAGCCCCCATTCCACCTGTGCACTTGTGGCTCGTCGCGGCGCACGAAGCTGCGGCAGGAACTGGTAGGCGCGGACGATGGGGCCGGCGACCAGATGCGGGAAGAAGGAGACGAACAGGGCGTAGTCCGGCAGGCTGGCGTCGGCCCGCACCTTTCGCCGGTAGACATCGATGGTGTAGGACAGCGAGGCGAAGGTGTAGAAGGAGATGCCGACCGGCAGCAGCAGATTGTGTCGCGGCAGCGCGTCCGGCTGTCCGATGCCGAGCAGCAGCGCGGCCAGCCCGTCCATGAACAGCGTCCAGTACTTGAAGAAGGCGAGCAGGCCCAGATTGGCGACCAGACTCAGAATCAGCAGCGCCTTGCGCAATCGCAGGCCCTCAGCGCGGTCGAGGGCACGCGCGAGCCACCAGTCGAGGCCGGTGGAGCCGCCGAGTATGAAGACGTAGAGCGGATTCCAAGCCGCGTAGAAGAGATAGCTCGCCAGCAGCAGCAGGGCCTTGCGCGTCGGCCAGTGGCCGATGGCGCGGTCGAGTGCGAACAGCACCACGAAGAAGACCGCGAAGGTGTAGGAGTTGAAAAGCATGGTCCGGCCGGTTTCCTGCGATCTGACTGCGCTGCGCGCGCCACCCTCTGGCGGGCCGCAGCTTGGGCGCTTCAGCCCCGCTGCCGTCCTGCCCGCAGGCGGGCACGCTGGCGCAGGGTCAGGGCCGGGCCGGAGATCGCATAGCCGGCGAAGAGCAGGAAGGTCACCAGCGCAGGCGTGGTGAAGGCTACGGCAAGGCCGAGCACGATGGCGAGCGCCCCCAGGAAAGGTACGCGACCCGCCGGGTCGAAACCCTTGAAGCTTGTGTAGCGCAGATTGCTCACCATGAGCGCGGCGATCACGGGCAGCAGTACGAGGACCACCGGCGTGCGCTGGGCGTCAAGACCATGTGCCTGCATGAGCCAGACCAGGCTTGCCACCATGCCTGCGCCGGCTGGGCTCGGTAGGCCTTGAAACCAGCGTTTGTCCGCCACACCGGACTGGCTGTTGAAGCGCGCCAGACGCAGGGCTACCGCCGCGACGAAGAGGAATGCGAGCGCGGTGCCGATCCGCCCGTGCGCCGCGAGCGCCCAGAGCAGGGCCGTGAGCGCCGGCGCGACGCCGAAGGACACCATGTCCGCGAGCGAATCGTAATGTGCACCGAAGGCACTTTCGGTGCCGGTCAGGCGCGCAACCCGGCCATCCAGGCCATCGAGGATGAAGGCGATGAGGATGGCGCCCGCCGCTACCGAGTGGTGCCCGGCTACGGTCGCCGTGATGGCATAGAAGCCGGCGGCCAGGGCGGCAGTGGTGAGAAGGTTGGGGAGCAGATAGATCCCCTGACGATGCGGGGCCGGGGTGTTCACGCTGCCCCCTCGGTGGTTGACCCTACCCCTGAGCGCCGGCTCGGTGGGTAGGGATTCCCCCACGCCCGGGGGCGATCGATGCCCTCGGGCGTGGGGAGCGCCATCAGTTGCGGCTGCGATCGACCAGCTTGTTGGCCCCGATCCACGGCATCATGCCGCGCAGACGCTCACCCACCTGTTCGATGAGATGTTCGCGGGACTGACGCCGCATCGCATGCAGGGTGGTGCCACCGGCCTGGCATTCACCGATGAACTCCCGTGCGAAGCGGCCTTGCTGGATCTCGGCCAGGATGCGCTTCATCTCGGCGCGGGTCTCGTCGGTGACGATGCGCGGCCCGCGGGTAAGGTCGCCGTATTCGGCGGTGTTGGAGATCGAATAGCGCATGTTGGCGATGCCACCCTCGTAGATGAGATCGACGATGAGCTTCACCTCGTGCAGACACTCGAAGTAGGCCATTTCAGGCGCGTAACCGGCCTCCACCAGGGTCTCGAAGCCGGCCTGGATGAGGGCCGTGAGACCGCCGCAGAGCACGACCTGCTCGCCGAAGAGATCGGTCTCGCACTCCTCGCGGAAGGTGGTCTCGATGATGCCGGCGCGACCACCGCCGTTGGCACTGGCGTAGGAAAGCGCGATGTCGCGGGCACGGCCGGAGGCGTCCTGGGCGATGGCGATGAGGGAGGGTACGCCGCCGCCCTGAGTGTAGGTGGAACGTACCAGATGCCCCGGACCCTTGGGCGCGATCATGAGGACATCGAGATCCGCTCGCGGGACGATGGCACCAAAGTGGATATTGAAGCCATGGGCGAAGGCGAGGGCCGCACCGTGACGGATGTTCGGGGCGATGGCATCGCGGTAAAGCGCGGCCTGGTGTTCATCGGGTGCCAGCACCATCACCAGATCGGCACCGGCGATGGCCTGCTCGACTGGAGCGGCCTCGAGGCCGGCAGCCTCGGCCTTGGTGAAGGAGGCAGAGCCCGGACGCAGACCGACGGTGACGCTGACCCCGGAGTCTTTCAGGT
>DBNU01000061.1 GCA_002299125.1 Proteobacteria bacterium UBA664 | reverse complement strand
GCCTCGAGGGCCGGGATGCCGGCGCGCACGATGAGGCGCCCGTTGGCGGGCAGGCTGCGCAGCAGTTGGTGGAACTGGGCCTCGATGGCGGCGAGATCCGGGAAGATGTCGGCGTGGTCGAACTCGAGGTGGTTCACCACCAGCGTGCGTGGGCGGTAGTGCAGGAACTTGGAGCGTTTGTCGAAGAAGGCGGTGTCGTACTCGTCGGCCTCGACCACGAAGGGGGTGGCGGCAGCGGCGGTGTTCGTGTCGGCACCGCCACCGGCATGGGCGCTGCCCGGCAGGTCAGGTGCCACACCACCCACCAGCCAGCCCGGATGCCGGCCCGCAGCCCGCAGCACGTGGGTGATGAGGGCGGTGGTGGTGGTCTTGCCGTGGGTGCCGGCCACCGCCACCACATGCCGCCCGGCCAGCACCTCGCGGCCGAGCCACTCGGGGCCGGACAGGTAGGGCAGGCCGCGGTCCAGCACCGCCTCGACCACCGGATTGCCACGCGAGAGCGCATTGCCGATGAGGACGAGATCGGGTGCGGGGGCGAGGTCTTCCACGCGGTAGGGGGCGACGGGGATCCCGAGCCGTTCGAGTTCCGTGCTCATGGGCGGCCAGGCGGCGCGGTCGGCACCGGTGACGCGGTGGCCGCGTTCCAGCGCCAGCCGGGCGAGGCCCGCCATGAAGGTGCCGCAGATGCCGAGGATGTGCAGATGCAAGACGGTACCCCGGGTCAGGCTCGCGAGAGAGGACGGGTGGCCTCAGCCGGCCAGTGCCTCCCGGCGCGGGTAATGGGTGCGCACGTAGTCCTCGACCATCTCCTTGAACTCCTCCGCGATGTGCTCTCCGCGCAGCGTCGTGGCCTTCTCGCCATCGATGAAGACCGGTGCCACCGGGGCCTCGCCCGTGCCGGGCAGGCTGATGCCGATGTTCGCGTGCTTGCTCTCACCCGGGCCGTTCACGACGCAGCCCATCACGGCGAGGGTCATGTCTTCCACACCCACGTACTGCTCCCGCCAGATGGGCATCTGGCTGCGCACATGCGCCTGGATCTGCTCGGCGAGTTCCTGGAAGAAGGAGCTGGTGGTGCGGCCGCAGCCCGGGCAGGCAGTGACCAGCGGCGTGAAGGAGCGCAGGCCCATGGTCTGCAGGATCTCCTGCGCCACGATGACTTCCTTGGCGCGATCGCCACCCGGTTCCGGCGTGAGCGAGACGCGGATGGTGTCGCCGATGCCCTGCTGTAGCAGTACGGCGAGCGCGGCGGTGGAGGCGACGATGCCCTTGGAGCCCATGCCGGCCTCGGTCAGACCGAGGTGCAGGGCGTAGTCGCAGCGGGCCGCGAGGCTGGTGTAGATGGAGATGAGGTCCTGCACGCCCGAAACCTTGCATGACAGCACGATGCGGTTGCGCGGCAGGCCGAGTTCCTCGGCGCGCGCGGCGCTGTCCAGCGCGGAGACGATGAGGGCCTCGCGGGTGACGGCCGCAGCATCCCAGGGTTCATCGCGACGGGCGTTTTCATCCATCATTCTGAGCACGAGTTCACCATCGAGACTGCCCCAGTTCACGCCGATCCGGATCGGCTTGCCATACTGGAGGGCGAGCTCGATGAGCGTGGCAAACTGGGTGTCCTTCTTACGACCGAAACCTACATTGCCGGGATTGATGCGGTACTTCGCCAGGGCCTCGGCGCAGGCCGGGTGTTTCGTCAACAGCGTATGGCCGTTGTAGTGGAAGTCCCCGACCAGCGGCACACGACAGCCCACGGCCGCCAGCCGATCGCGGATATGCGGGATGGCGGCTGCGGACTCCTCGTTATTGACGGTGAGCCGCACTACCTCGGAGCCGGCAGCGGCGAGCGACTGCACCTGCTTGACGCTTGCGGCGATGTCGGCGGTATCGGTGTTGGTCATGGACTGCACCACCACGGGATGGCCCCCGCCCACCATGACGGAGTCGACCTTCACGGCCACGGAGTGGCGCCTGGGCTTGAGCAGCAACTGGGTCAATGCGGGATACCTGGGAGGGTGCTGGTGTGGGGAGCGGAACGATGGCGGTGCGCGAGCGGTCCCTGATCGCGCTGGGTGCTGCGGTGACGGGCAGACTTGAACCGCAACTATGGGGTGTCCGCGCGAGGAGAGTGCGTGAGATGGTAAACCAGCCCGCCGAGCAGCGGCAAAGCGTCTTCCGCCGGGCAGCGAGTCTGCTGCCGGCGCTGCTGGGCTGCGTGCTGGCATGGTTCCCCGTTGCGCCAATCGCCGCACCACCGGCCCCGCCGCTGCCCACGCAGTTGCCGGTCGCCAGCGAGCGCTACGACCTCCCCTCCGGTGGGCAGCTCCTGCTGGATGTGCCACTGTCCTGGCAAGTGGTCTACGTGCGGGCTGACGATGGTTCGCCGCCCAGCCTCTACCTCACGCCACTGGAGGGTCGAGGCTTCGAACTCATCATCTCGGTCTACGAGGCCCCCGGCGGGCTACCGATGGCACCCGAGACCGTGCATGCCATGGTCGAGCGCGCCGGCCGTGAGGCATTGCGGCTTGCGCCCGAACAGGCGCTGCAGGTGCGTCCGTGGCCCGGGGGGATCACGGGGGCCTTCGTCTTTGAACTCAAGGACGAGGAGGCGGCACCGGGGCCGAACGGCTATCCGCTGCTGGTGCAGGGGGCGGCCGCACTCGGCCAGGATGTGCTGGTATTCACCCTGCTTGGGGCCATCGACGGCGTGGAGCGCGAGGAGACCCTGCGCATGTTGCGCGCAGCCCGCATCCTGCGGTCGAAGGTTGGCGTCTGAAACGCCGGCAGGCGCTCCGGGCACTGGCGCCCAGGCTCATCGGGTGAGCCCGGGCGGCGGCAGGCTGACGGTGGTTGATCGGCTGGCGGGGTGGCGCTGCGCAACCTGTTGCGCGCGGAATGGTCACTCTACGTGCTGTCCGGTTCGGCTGGCAGGTTGGGATGACGTCAGGAACCCCGACGTCCGGTCAGTACATTGCCGATGTTGGGGTTCGCAAGCTCACCCCAACCTACGTGCTATCCCCTCAGATTTTCGGTCGCTCCTCCGTCAAGAGGTGACGCGCATGATTTCCAGGAAGACTGTGGCACTGCTGACCTCTGCAACCTTGTCCGCCACGGCATCCGCCGGTGGCTGGGACGAGACGCAAGTCCACCCAACCTTTCAGGGTTCGAGCATCCGCGATTTCAGTCGACCGGGTTATGTGATCGATGGTGATGTCGTGCACCCGACACTGCCTGGAACGAGTGTCCGGGATTTCACGCGGCCCGGTTACGTGATCGACGGTGACCGCATGCACCCGACCTTCCAGGGTTCGAGCATCCGCGATTTCAGTCGGCCGGGTTATGTGATCGATGGCGACCTCGTGCACCCGACGCTGCCTGGTTCGGGCATCCGGGACTTCAGCCGGCCGGGTTACCGGATCGAGGATCGCTAGCCGCTGCCGCACCCACGCCGCCACGAAGGCCCCGCGCTACCCTTGCGGGAGATGATTCGCGGGCGTGGGGATGAGGCGGCAGAAGGCAGGGAACACCACATGGGGTTTCGACCTCGGCGGCAGCAAGCTGGCTGCGGTCGTGCTGCCGATCCGTGCGGGCGTGCTCCGGGATGTCGTCGAACCGGTGGCGCAGCGGCTGTGGCCGCTCCCGGGGCGGAGTCCGCATGATCTGCGCGCCTGTATCGACGAGGCCGTTGTGACGCTGCGCGCCGCCCACGGTGCACCCGCCGCCGTCGGGCTCGCCGTGGCGGCGGCCGTCACGCCCGCAGGCCGGGTCGGGGCGTCGCCCAACCTCGGTGCGCCGGCCGGTGATCTGCTCGCCCGCTGGCTCACCGAGGCCACGGCTGGCGCCACGGTCCGGGTCGTGAACGACGGCAATGCCTTCCTGCACGCCGAGCTGCACGGCACCTCCGGCCCCATCCCGGGCTGTGCCGTCGGGGTTGTGCTCGGCACCGGCGTGGGTGGCGCGCTGGCCTTCGCTGGCCGGGTGCGTACCGGCCCGCACGGCCTGGCAGGTGAATGGGGTCACTTGCCGCCGCCGCGCGAAGCCGACCCCGATGCCCTCGGCGTGCCCTGTGGCTGTGGCCGCTCGGGTTGCATCGATGCGCTCCTCGGCGGCCGGGGTTGGCTCTGGGCAGCGCGTGCACGCGGGCTCGCCGTGGACTCGCCGGAGGCCGCAGTGGGGGCGCTCCGCCACGGGCACGCAGCGGCGCTCGCGGCCCGGGCGGACTACCGTGATCGACTGGCCCGGGCCTTCGCCCTGTGGGCCGATCTCCTCGACCCCGACTGCATTTTCGTCGGGGGTGGCCTTGCGAGCGTGCCGGAACTGGTCGCTGACCTCGGACCGCTGGTGGCGGCATTTCGCTACGGTGGCCGCAGCGCGCCGCGCGTCGAGGTGGGGCGATTCGGCCCGGCGGGCCCGGCAATCGGTGCGGCGCTCATCGCCGCCGGGATCGGCGCTGCCAGCGACTAGGCATCCGCCTGCTGCCGCGACCAGTCCGTGCGCCCGCTGAAGCGGCGTTTGAGATCTTCCACGAACAGACGCACCTTGCCCGGCAGATGGCGCCGGTTGAGGTACACGGCGTGGATGGGCATGTCCGGTGGCGGGTAGGCCTCGAGCACCGGGCGCAGTCGTCCGGCTGCGAGGTCATCGAAGACCATGTACACCGGCAGGATGACCAGTCCCAGCCCCTCCAGCGCCGCCATCCGCAGGACATCGGCGATGTTGGATTCCAGCGTCCCGCGTACCGTGATCTCGAGCTCTGAGCCGCCGGCGTCGAAGGTCCATGCTTGCCGCTCCAGGGGCCCGTGGCGCCAGGTCAGGCAGTTGTGGGCGGCGAGCGCGGTGGGGTGGTCCGGTGCGCCATGGGCATCGAGGTAACGCGGTGCGGCGCAGATGACGAGACTCGTGGTGGCGATGTGGTGCGCGACCAGCGAGGAATCGGGCAGGTTGCCGAGCCGGATGGCGACATCGATGCCTTCCTCGGCCAGATCGGGCTGGCGGTCCGAGAGCGCCAGCCGCCCGACGAGCCCCGGGTGCGCCTCGAGGAAGTGGGCGAGCATGGGCGCGATGTGCAGCATGCCGAAGGCAGGCGGCGCGTGGATCTGCAGCGTCCCCTTCACTGCCGTGCTGCCCTCGGCGAGTTCAGCCTCGGCATCCTCGAGGTCGTCGAGGATCTGCACGCAGCGGTCGCGGTAGATCACACCGGCTTCGGTGAGGCTCAGGGACCGGGTCGTGCGATTGAGCAGCCGCACGCCGAGTTGGTCTTCGAGCCACATGATCTGCTTGGTGACCGCCGAGCGGGACAGGCCGAGTTCCTCGCCGGCACCGGCGAGGCTGCCCACCTGGGTCACGCGCACGAAGGTGCGAATGGTGCTTAGCTTGTCCATGCGACCGTGATTCTACCCGCACCGGAGACCATCGGGCGGATCGCCGTTGTCAGTGGGCGAGCTGGGCCACCGGTGCCGCCTCACCTGCTCCCATGCCCCCCTCGACACGTTCAAGCCGGTAGCCGTGCTGGTAGATCGAGGTGAGACGCCAGCCATTCGCGGCTTCGAGGCCCATCTTTGTGCGCAGACGGCTCACGTGGGTATCGACCGTGCGGGTGTTGATGGTGGGGCTGCGGCCCCAGACGCTCTCGAGGATATGGCCCCGGGAAAGAACCCGCCCGTGGTTACGAAAAAGGAACAGGACGAGTTCGTACTCCTTCTGCGTGAGATCGATGGTCTGGCCCTCGCGGCGCACCTGACGCACGGCGCGATCAATCGTGAAGGGCGGGAAGCTCATCAACTCGCGTGAGGACTCGGGCGATGCGACGCGCCGGGCCAGCGCACTTACCCGTGCCACCAGTTCACGTGGGCGCGCTGGTTTCACGAGGTAGTCGTCTGCGCCATCCTGCAGGGCGCGGACCACGTCCTCTTCGTGTTCCATGGCCGTCAGAAAGAGCACCGGGATCTGCCAGTCCAGATGCTGACGGGTCCAGCGCAGGACTTCGAGGCCGGAGAGGTCCGCGACCAGCCAGTCGAGAATGAGGATATCGAAGCTGTCACGCTTGATGTGCTGGATGCAGCTATGCCCGGAATCAAAAACCGAGCAGTGGTAGCCGGCATTCGTGAGCAGGGCACTCACGAGCCTGGCCTGATCGGCGTCGTCTTCAAGGATGGCTATGCGCACAGCGGCGAGACTCCATGACTGCGGGGGCCGAGGGCGGCTCCACGCCAGGACCAGTGTAGGGGTCAACGTACCAGCCTAGACCCTGAATGAGACCGTGACCACGCAAGTAACGGCCGCCAGAGCCCCGGGCTTGACCAACACACCGCGACACGTCGGTGGGAGAGGTCGGCGTGAGCGGCGGGGGCAATGCACGGTGTGCGTCGGTCGACGACACTATGGCAGCGGGCAAAAAGAATCCGGCGAACCGACCGCCGACCGGACCGGCAAGGGAGGACAACGATGGCAACGGACTATCGCGGGCGTCAGGATCTCACACCCGAGCAGGATTTCATCTGCCGACTTCAGGGCACGGAGCCGCCCTTCACCGGGCGCTGGTTGCACCAGAAAGGGGAAGGTGTCTACGCCTGTGTGGGTTGTGGCGCGGCCCTGTTCGACTCCTCCGCCAAGTTCGATTCCGGCTGCGGCTGGCCGAGCTTCTGGCGCGCACTCGCGGATAGTTGTCTGCGCGAGCTCCGGGACACCTCGCACGGGATGGTGCGCACCGAGGTGCGCTGCGCCGCCTGTGATGCCCATCTGGGGCATGTGTTTCCGGATGGGCCGCAGCCCACGGGTTTGCGTTATTGCATCAATTCACTCGCACTCGACTTCCTCGCCGCGGTGAAGGGCAAATCGTTGGCGGCTGCAGCCATCGCAAAGGATGGCCCCGCTACCCGCTGAAGTCCGCCCGCTGTGGCATGCATCAGGGGCCGTGCGGCGGAGTTGTTTTCACTCACTCGCCGTTCGAGGCTCGAACCATGCCAGGGCCTCGTGCAGCGCGACCACCTCGCCCACGATGAGCAGGCTGGGCGGGCGGATGCCGGCGTCCGCCACCGCTGCGGGCAGCCCCGCCAGGGTGCTCACGATGACCCGCTGGCTCGCCTGGGTACCCTGTTCCACGATGGCGGCGGGGGTGGTGCCCGCGAGGCCGGCCGCGATGAGTTCCCGGCTGATGACCGGCACCGCCTGCACGCCCATGTAGAACACGCGCGTGGTGCGCGAGCTCGCCAGCGCGCGCCAGTCGAGCGCGAGCTGGCCGTCCTTCATGTGACCGGTCACGAGCACCACGGCCTGGGCGTGATCGCGATGGGTGAGCGGAATGCCGGCGTAGGCTGAGCAGCCACTGGCCGCAGTGATGCCGGGCACCACCTGGAAGGGGATCCCTTCGGCCCGGAGCGTGGCGATCTCCTCGCCACCGCGACCGAAGATGAAGGGGTCGCCGCCCTTGAGCCTTAGCACGCGCTGGCCGGCCCGCGCCCGGGCGACCAGCAGGGCGTTGATGTCCTCCTGCGGCACGGTGTGCTGGTCGCGCTCCTTGCCCACGTAGATGCGTTCCGCGTCCCGGCGCACGAGGTCGAGCAGGGCAGGGGCCACCAGCCGGTCGTGAACGACGACATCTGCCTGTTGCATCAAACGCAGTGCGCGGAAGGTGAGCAGATCCGGATCACCCGGTCCGGCACCGACCAGCCAGACCTCGCCCTGAGCCGCTGTCGACGGTAGCCCGGCGTCGATCTCCGCCAGTAGTCGCGCCTCGGCCTCCCGCGCCCGGCCACCGAACATCAGCTCGGCCACGGGTCCGAGCAGGATCCGCTCCCAGAAGCGCCGCCTGAGGCGCCCGTCGGGGAAGCGCTGGGCCACGGCCGCGCGTGCCCGGCGCATGAGGGTGGCGAGCTCGCCGTAGGCAGCGGGGATGAAGCTCTCCAGCCGCGCCCGCAGCAGGCGCGCCAGCACCGGCGATGCGCCGCTGCTGGAGATGGCCACCTGCAGCGGTGGTCGTTCGATGATCGAGGGCGAGATGAAGCTGCAGAGATCCGGCGTGTCGACCACGTTGACCGGGATGCCGCGCTCAGCGGCCTCCGCTGCGACCGCCACGTTCACCGCGTGCTGGTCGGTGGCCGCGTAGACCACGACCGCACCCGCCAGATCGCCCGGTGTGTAAGGTCGCGCCCAGTGCTGGATTCGCCCCGCCTGCGCCAGCCGGGCCAGCGGCGTGCACAGCGCGGGCGCGATCACCTCCACCCGCGCGTTGCAACGCAGACAACGCTCCGCCTTGCGCAGGGCGACCTCGCCGCCACCGATGATCACGCAGCGTCGCCCGGTCACGGCCAGGAAGATGGGCAGGTAGTGCAGGCCTTCCGCGCTCATGCCGGCGGGTTCAGGGTCGCCGTGGCGCATCTCAGGCGCGTGGCAGGGTCACACCGGTCTGGCGCTGATATTTGCCGCCGCGATCACGGTAGGAGACGAGGCAGTCCTCGTCCGATTCCAGGAACACGATCTGCGCCACGCCTTCGTTCGCGTACACGCGCGCCGGCAGCGGTGTGGTGTTCGAGAACTCGAGGGTCACGTGACCTTCCCATTCGGGCTCGAGCGGCGTGACATTGACGATGATCCCGCAGCGGGCGTAAGTGGATTTGCCGAGGCAGATGGTCAGGACCCGGCGCGGAATGCGCAGGTACTCCACCGTGCGGGCGAGGGCGAAGGAATTGGGCGGGATGATGCAGACATCCGCCGTGATGTCCACGAAGCTGTTGGCGTCGAAGTCCTTCGGGTCGACGATCGCCGAGTTGATGTTGGTGAAGATCTTGAATTCATTCGCGCAGCGCACGTCGTAGCCGTAGCTCGACGTGCCGTAGGAGATCACCCGCTGGCCGGCGTGCGTGCGCACCTGGCCATCCACGAAGGGTTCGATCATGCCGTGCTCCATCGCCATGCGACGGATCCATCGATCGGATTTGACGCTCATGTGCCCTGGACCACGATGTTGGGGAAGCGGCTGGAGTAGTCGCGGCCGCGCAGGGCGAGACGCGCGCTGGCGCGGCGGGCGATCTCGATGAAGCGGCGCGCGGTTGCGGAGTCGGGTGCGGCCACGACACTCGGGCGGCCGCTGTCGGCGTCGTCGCGGATGGCGGCCTCGAGCGGGATCTGACCGAGCAGCGGCACGCCCGTCTCCTGCGCCAGGCGCTCACCGCCACCGGTGCCGAACACGGCCTCCTCGTGTCCGCAGTGGCTGCACACATGGGTGGACATGTTCTCGACCACACCGAGCACCGGCACGCCCACCTGTTCGAACATCCGCAAGCCCTTGCGGGCATCGAGGAACGCGATGTCCTGCGGTGTGGTGACGATCACGGCACCGGCCACCGGCACCTTCTGGGCGAGCGTGAGATGGATGTCGCCGGTGCCGGGTGGCAGATCGACGATGAGGTAGTCGAGGCCCTGCCAGCGCGTCTCACCGAGCAGTTGCTGCAGGGCGCTGGTGACCATCGGGCCGCGCCAGATCATCGGCTTGTCTTCCTCGACCAGATTGCCGATGGACATCACCTGCAACCCGTGTGCGCGCTGCGGTTCGATCTTGTTGTCCGCACCCAGTTCGGGGCGGCCCGGGCAACCGAGCATGCGTGGCTGACTCGGGCCGTAGATGTCGGCGTCGAGCACACCCACGTTCGCGCCTTCGTGGGCGAGGGCGAGGGCGAGATTCGCCGCCACCGTGGACTTGCCCACCCCGCCCTTGCCGGAGGCCACGGCGATGAGGTTCTTCACCTCGGGCAGGGGCTTCACACCCTGCTGCACGGCATGCGCCAGCACCTGCCAGCGCACCTCGACCTGCACCCGGCTGACCCCGGGCACGGCACGCGCCACGGCCTCGAGCCGGGCGGCCAGCTCGGACGCATAGCCGGCGGCGGGAAAGCCGAGTTCGACGACCACCCGCGCCAGGCCGTCCACCAGCGCCGCCTCGCGCACGGCCTTCGCCGCGCCGAGCGTGGTGTCGAGCCAGGGGTCGTGACAGGCCGCGATGGCAGCCGCGAGTGGAGAATCGTTGAAGGTCATGGGCCTGCCTGATGGGCTTGAGGGGGCACCGGCGGCGGGGTGGGACGCCTTCTGGAGTAATCCGCGTGCCGCCGATGGGCCGCGGAGTTTAGCTGAAGCAGGGTCGGGCGGCGGATCGCTTGCCGGGACGTGGTGCGGCCCGCGCCTGCGGCAAGCTGGGGCCAGTGCTGCTAGCCTGTGGCGCCGCGGCTGGTGAGTCGCCCGGGCACCGGATCGAGACCCCCTGCATGAGCGATCATCGACGACTGCTGGTCACCAGCGCACTGCCCTACGCCAACGGGCCCATCCACATCGGCCATCTCCTCGAGTACATCCAGACGGATGTCTGGGTGCGCTATCTGCGCATGTGCGGCCACGAGGTGCATTACGTGGGGGCGGACGATGCCCATGGCACGCCCATCATGTTGCGGGCGGATCGCGAGGGTTGCTCGCCCGAGGCGCTCATCGCCCGGGTGCGTCTCGAGCACGAGCGCGATTTCTTCGGCGGCCAGGCGGCACTCGCGGCCGGCGAACTGGCCGGCTTCATGATTGGCTTCGACCACTATCACTCCACGCACAGCGAGGAGACGCGCCACTACGTCCACGCGATCCACCAGCGGCTGGTCGCGGCCGGGATGATCGCCAGGCGCACCATCGAGCAGCTCTACGACCCCGAGCGGGGCATGTTCCTGCCCGATCGTTTCGTCAAGGGAAACTGCCCGCGTTGCGGCGCAGCGGATCAGTACGGTGATGCCTGCGAGAAGTGTGGCGCTACCTATCGCCCCACCGATCTGCTGGAGCCACGTTCCGTAGTCTCGGGGGCGCGGCCGGAGCTGCGCGCCTCCGAGCACCACTTCTTCCGGCTTTCGGCCTGTGAGGCCTTCCTGCGTGAATGGCTGGCGCGGCCCGGGGTCCTGCAGGACGAGTCCCGCAACAAGCTCGCCGAGTGGCTCACCAGCGGCCTGCAGGACTGGGACATCTCGCGCGATGCGCCCTATTTCGGCTTCGGCATCCCGGATGCGCCGGGCAAGTTCTTCTACGTCTGGCTGGATGCGCCGGTCGGCTATCTCGGCTCCTTTGCGGCGCATGCGGCCCGTCGTGGCGACATCGATCTCGACGCCTGGCTGGATGCCGAGGCCGTCGCGGCCCAGATCGCCGCGCGCGCCCGCGATCCAGCGGCGGCATCGGTCACGGAGATGGTGCATTTCATCGGCAAGGACATCCTGTATTTTCACGCGCTGTTCTGGCCGGCCATGCTGCAACACGCCGGATTGCGCACACCCAGCGCCGTCAACGTGCATGGGTTCCTGACCGTGAACGGCGCGAAGATGTCCAAATCGCGCGGCACCTTCATCACCGCCGCCTCCTATCTGGAGTGCGGCCTCGATCCGGAGCAGTTGCGTTACTACTACTGCGCCAAGCTGAACGCCACGGCCGAGGACATCGATCTCTCGCTCGATGACTTCGCCCAACGGGTGAATGCCGATCTGGTGGGCAAGTTCGTCAACATCGCCTCGCGCGCCGCGGGCTTCGTCACCCGCCTCTGTGCGGGGGTGCTGGTGCTGCATCCGGATGAGCCCCTGCCGCCCTTCGCCCAGGTTGCAGCCCGCCGCGAGATCGCCCGCCGCATCGGTGTCCTGTTCGAGGCCCGCGAATACTCCCAGGCCGTGCGCGAGATCATGCGCGTGGCCGACGAGGTGAACGAGTACTTCGACGCCCGCAAGCCCTGGCTGCTGGCGAAGGACACGGGGCGCGTCGCTGAACTCCAGCACGTCTGCAGCGTGGCACTCGCCGGCTTCCATCTGCTCGCCGTGTGTCTCGCACCCATCCTGCCGCAGCTGGCCCGGCGCGTCGCACGCGAACTCTTTGGCATGGATCGCGACTTCCTCTGGGCGGATGCCGCTCTGGTGCCCGGGCGCGTCGAACCCTACCGGCACCTCATGCAGCGGCTCGAGCGTGCACGGCTCGATGCGCTGGTTGAGGCGAACCGTCAGCACCTGACGGCGACCGAGTCAGGGCCGGTGGTTGCGGCGGACGCTGCTGTCGCGCCGGCGGCATCCGCATCCGTGCCGGTCGCCGAACAAGCGAATGCAGGGGCGGGGCAGGCGGCCGGGGCGCAGGTCGGCATCGAGCAGTTCGCCGCCATCGATCTGCGCATCGCACGCATCCTCGCGGCCGAGTGCGTCGAGGGGGCCGATCGCCTGCTCCGGCTCCGGCTCGACGTGGGCGAACTGGGTGAGCGCAACGTCTTCGCCGGGATCCGCTCGGCCTACGCCCCCGAGTCCCTCGTCGGTCGGCTGGTGCTGGTGGTGGCCAACCTCGAACCGCGCAAGATGCGCTTCGGAGTCTCCGAAGGCATGGTGCTCGCCGCGAGTGATGCACAAGGTGGCCCGCTGCTGCTGGCACCCGACGCCGGCGCGCGGCCCGGCATGCGGGTGAAGTAGGCGCGGCGCGGTCATGTCCACCGAGGCGCTCGCCGTTGCCATCGATGCCCTGCTGCCCCAGTTGCAGTGCCGGGCCTGCGGCCACGCCGGTTGTTTGCCCTACGCGGAGGCGATCAGCCGGGGCGAGGCCGGCATCGACCGTTGCCCGCCCGGGGGCGACGCGCTGCTCGATGCCCTCGCCGCGCTCACCGGCCTGCCACGTCCGCCGGTCGTGACGGGCCCCGCCTGGGCCGGGCCGCGTCGCTTCCGCATCGACCCCACGGCCTGCATCGGCTGCACGAAGTGCCTCGCCGTCTGCCCCGTGGACGCCATCGTCGGGGCCGCACGCCAGATGCACGACATCCTCGCGGCGGAGTGCAACGGTTGCGGGTTGTGCCTGCCGCCCTGCCCGGTGGACTGCATCCATCCGGAGCCGGCGGCGGAACCGGAGTCCGCGCTCGTGCTCCGCTGGCGTCTGCGCCACGCGGCACAGCATGCACGCCGTGCGCGTGAGGAGACCACCGGACCACTGCTCGAAGAGGTGCCGGCCGATGCCGCCGAGCGGCGGGAGCGCGTGCAGGCAGCGATCACGCGAGCACGGGCCGCGCGGCGAGCCGGTGACTCGACCACGGGCTAAGGAACCGCAGAATAACTCGGTGATCTGGATGTATGCGGCGCTGTGGCCCAAGATGTGGTGGAGGCAATGAAGATGAAGTGGATGACCTCTGCCAGCATTGCTTGGGAGGGCAGACGAGGCAGGCGCGCCGGGAGTTATTCTTGGCGGAGAGGGAGTCCGTGGTGCCCTGGGCAACGCTGCCGACGGTCGTCGGGCCGCACTACCCGGCGGCGGGTCGCGCGGTTCGTCCACTGATCCGCTCGCGACCCTGCCACGATCTGCTTCCTGCAATAGTGGCGCGCGCTGTCGGGTCCGGCGCTGGAAGATCACCCTGCGAGGAGAAGCCAATGCGCCGCTTTGCGGGGCTCGAACTACTGGACGACGCGCCCGGACGAGACCACGCTCTGCCGATCCGCAAGCACTACCGGGTCAAGGGCACCGCCACCGGTGCCTGCGCCAACAAAAAACGCGCGGCCAAGGGAGCCACTGCGTGATCAAGACCGTCAAGCAGGCCTGCCGCTTCAACGCGGCCATCCACGACTACCGGATGAGCCAGGGCATCGAGAACCTGGCCGACGTCATTCACGACGCTGGAGACGGGCGCGAGTTCTTCTCGCGCAACTTCGTCACCCACGGCATGGCGCAGTTGTTCCGCGAGGGCCTGCTGCGCCTGTCCGGCAAGTCGGACCAGGCGGTCTTCGAACTGACCCAGGCGATGGGCGGCGGCAAGACGCATATGATGATCGCGCTGGGCCTGCTGGCGCGCCACCCGCACTTGCGGCAGGAGGTGTTGCCTGCCGACCTGAAGGACCGCATCGACTTCGGCCAGGCGCGAATAGCGGCCTTCAATGGCCGGATCACCCCCGACAACTACATCTGGGGCGATATCGCGACGCAGCTCGGCGAGCCCGAAGCCATCAAGGCCTACTGGGTAAACGGCCCGAAGTCGGTCGACCAGGCGAAGTGGAAAGAGATCATCGGCAACAAGCCGACCCTCATCCTCCTCGACGAACTCCCGCCCTACCTAGACAACGCCAGCACCCAAGTCTTCGGACAGGGAACGCTGGCCAACATGGTGGTGTTCTCGCTGGCCACGCTGATGAGCGCGGCGCTGGAACTGCCTAACTGCTGCATCGTCGTCGCCAACCTCTCCGGTAGCTACCAGGCGCAGACCAAGGCGCTGGCCGACGCGATCTCGAACCTGCAGCAGGAAACCCGCCGCCAGGCGATGACGATCACGCCGGTGCAACTGGCAGGCAACGAGATCTATGAGATCCTGAAGACGCGTCTCATAGACATGATGCCCGACGATCGCGTCATCGCCGACGTGGCCGAGGAGTATGCCCAGCAGATCAAAAAAGCCGAAGACGCGGGCTACATCGTCGCAGCCAGCATTGAGCAGATCGCCGAACAGGTGCGGGAGACCTACCCCTTCCATCCGTCGTTCAAGCACCTCGTTGCCCTGTTCAAGGAGAACGAGGGCTTCCGTCAGACCCGCGGCTTGATGCAGTTCACGGCGCGGCTGCTCAAGAGCGTGGCGCTGCGCGAGGACGATGACGTCCACCTCATCGGCACCCAGCACCTGGCTCTGAACGATGACCAGGTGCGTGACGAGATCGAGCGCATCGCCCCCAAGCTGCTGCCGGCTGTCACGCGGGACATCGCCGACAAAGGCAACGCCATTGCCGAGATCATCGACTTCGAACTTGATACCGACGCATCCCGCCAGGTGATGACGCTGCTGCTGGCATCGTCGCTGTCACGCGCGGTGGGTGGCCGCATCGGCCTGTCAGAGAGCGAGGTCATCGAGTTCCTCGCCGCGCCCGGTCGCAAGCCCGACGAGTTCCTGCAAGCGCTGCAGCGTCTGCGCGAGCAAGCTTGGTACCTGCACCGCGAAGACCAGCGCCTGTTCGTCAAGGAGACCGAGAACCTCTCGCGCCAGATCGAGCGCAACGCCAAGGAAGTACCGCAGCCCAAGATCGACCAGGCGCTGATCAACCGGCTCACCGGCATCCTCCAGCCGGATCGGCGCCGGGCGTACCAGGACGTGCAGGTGCTGCCTCGCCTCGACGAGATCCGCCTGAGCGGCCCGCGCACCCTCATCGTCATCAAGCCGGACGGCAAGGTGCCGCCCAGCGAGCTGCAGAACTTCTTCGACTACCAGCAGGAGAAGAACAACCTCCTCGTGCTCACCGGCCAGGACAGTCACCTGGCCGAAGCCGTGGAAGACCGCCTGCGAGAGCTATACGCCATCGAGCAGATCCACAAGCGTCTGAAGGCTGGCGACACCCTCTTCGAGGAGGCGCGTGATCGGCTCGAGGAGGCCGAGGACCGTTTCGCGAAGGCTCTGTCTGCGGCCTACAACCGCGTCTACTTCCCGAGCACCGAACCCATCGACGGTCGGCACTTCCTGGCCAACGTCACCATCGACAACGGCCTCAAGCTCGGCAAGGGCGAGCAGTCCGCCGAGGCGCAGATCGAAACCCTGCTTGCCAGCCCGCGCGCCAACTACAAGCTGGCCGCCAACCTGACTGACAGCTTCGGCGAGTACTTCGCCATGGCGGAAGAGGTGCTGTGGCCCTCGGGCAAGGACAACCGCCGCACGCCCTGGAAGGATGTGGTGGCGCGCGCCAAGAGCAATCCCGACTGGCCCTGGATGCCCGGCTCGGGCGGCATGGACACGCTGAAGGCCGAGGCCCTCAGGCAAGGCCGCTGGCGCCTGGGTGAGGACGGGTACATCGAAAAGGGCCCGTTCCCGAAGGACAAGACCACGGTCAACGTCTCGGTCGTCGGCAGCCAGCCGGACACCGGCGCCACCATCCTGAGCCTCACGCCGCGCCACGCGGGTGAGAGCCCGGTGGTGGTCTACGCCACCCGCCCCGAGGGGCTGGTCAACGGCCAGTCCATCGACAACCTCGACAGCTTCACCACGACGGAAGGCACGCTGTACTTCCTGGCCCGCGACACCACCGGCCACTACGAAACCGGCACGCCCGTTCGCTGGACCGCCGAACTGAAGATCCGTCACCAGGTGGAGCCGGCCGCCGACAAGCGCCGCGTCACGCTGGCGTGCACGCCCAAGGCCACGCTCACCTACACGCTCGACGGCTCCAACCCGCGCGATGGCCTGCCCTACGAGGGCCCGTTCGAGATCGGTGCCGCCGCGGCCCGACTGCTCGTCTACGCCCACGCCGGCGAGGCCAACAAGACGGCGGACTTCCAGATCCCGGCCAGCGGCGACAAGACCGTCCAGATCAATGACACCAAGTCCGTCAAGCTGCAGCCCAAGCGCATCGGCCTGGACACCACCGACCGCGTGTTCGGGGTCATCAACCGTTTCCGCGATCAACCCGGCACGCTGTTCAAGGGCGTGCGCATCGAGATCGGTGAAGGCGAGAAGACCGTGACCGTACGCTTCCAGGAGCGCGAGGTCACTGCCAGCGTGATCGAGGGCGTGATCAACAGCCTGCGCCAGCTGCTGGCCGAAGACCAGGCGCCGGTGGTCGTGAACATCAGTGACGGCGCCCACTTCGACACCGGCTTTGCGGCCAAGGATTTCGCCAGGCTGGTGGGCCTAGAGCTCAAGCCCGGCGACGTAGTGCAGGAGGCATGACATGAGACCCCCAAGCTCGCTCTCGCTCGCTGCCCCCCGAGGGAGCGCTCTGTGGCTTCGGGCGGCCGGGCATCACCGATCGTGACCAAGCCCAGGACCACCCGCGCGGCCGCGGTACTCAACGCCAACGCCGCAGCGCCCGCATCGGCCACGGCCAGAGCTGCGGCGGCCGACGCACGCCCAACCCTGGGCTTCGGTGTGCCTGCCACGTCGGATCCGCACCACTTCAAGGTGATCGTTCCGCGCAGCAACACCGCCCCCGTGCAGGTGAGCGAGTACCTCGGCCTGCAGGCCCTGAGCGACGAGCACTCCGTGATCGACCGGGCCGTGCTCAACCGCGCGCGCTGGACCGCCATCCGCGCCGAGGTGCAACGCGCCTTCAATGCCCGGCTCAGCACGCACAACCTGAAGCCCAGCGCCTGGAAGGCCGGCGACAACCTGGTCGATCGGCTGCTGGGCAAGGAGCTCTGCGTGCTGGTCTGGGCCGTCGAGCACATGGAGATGGAGAAGATCCCCGTCGCCGTGCGCAACTGGTTGGCGCTGCGCCCCGAGGAGCGCTGGTGGCTGTTCGGCATGACCGCGATGAGCACGGGCGGCATCGGTGATGGCGACAAGGGCTGGCGGCTGGCCCTGCGCCACGCGCTGGGCGACGTGGCGCAGAGCGAGTTGCTCTCTCCCCGCGCCAGGCGCGGCGGTCACACTCAAGAAGTTGGTCGCCCCACTTTGGACCTATTCGGCGACGGGACAACGATATGAAGACGAGGAAGCAGAGGTGAGCCGATGAACGCACTGCCGAAGCGGCTGAGGAAAGAGCCCATCATCGAAGCGATCTGGCAGGCCCAGTTCGACAGCGGTCAGGGCATCGGTGATGTCTTGCCTGGGATTCTTTTTACCGAGCTGAGGAAGAGCCATCCTGCCCTGCAACTGCGGCGACTGCCGTCGGCCGACATTCCAGCGGTGATCGCCCAGATCGACCCCAACCTGCGGTTCACACCGAAGGTGCTGATGGAGGAGCCGGGGGGGGGCTTCATCTGGCAAGTAGGCGATCGCGTGATCACCCTCAACTGCCGCAGGCCTTACGTAGGATGGGCTCGATTCAAGGATGCTGTCGAGGCGCTCTCCAGGATTGTCGAAGGCAGCACCCTCATCCCTCAGCTTCAGCGTCATTCGCTGCGCTACATCGACCTGCTTGGTGAGGAGCTGGCGGACGATCTTTCAGTGCTCAGAGTGGCCTTGACAGTGGGCGACCGCACGATCAGCGACCGCGTGCAGTTGCGGGTTGAGATACCTGACGACGACTACCTGCATGTTGTCCAGATCGCTACCGCAGCGCAGGTCAACCTTTCGGGGTCGCAACTGAAAGGCACCATCGTTGATCTGGAGACCCTGCCAGAGAACCCGACAGGCGATTGGAGCTCAGTTCGCGCGCAGCTCGACGAGCTGCATGACCGCTCGAAGGCCATGTTCTTCCGCCAGATCCTGACTGAAGAATCAGTCGCCAGGTTGGACCCGGAGTACTGATGATGTTTGCCTTCGCATTGGACGTACCACCGCTGCCACTCTGGAGCACGCCGGTCCTTGCCTATCGGCATGAAGCCACAGATCGACCAGAACAACCTGCACGCGTGGCCGACTGGGCCATTCGCTACGAAGCAGGCACCGCTTTGACGACCGGTTCGCGCGCGTCCTTGCAGGCCGAAGACTGGATTGTCGGGTTCCAGCCCAGAACGGGACTGGGCAAAAAGCTCTTGGCCCTGCGCCAGGCATATATCGCCAGCGGTGGGAAGCTGATGTCCGCGACCGCGCTGGACGACGAGTTGCGGCATCGCCGTGGCGGAGTGGGCGATGCCTAAGCGCACCTACATCGACACTTGTCTGCTGATCGCTGCCTTCAAGGGGGAGGGTGAACTTGGACGCAGGGCGCTGAGTGTGCTTGACGATCCAGAGCGCTCTCTGGTCGTCAGCGATGCGGTTCGTCTGGAGGCCGTGCCCAAGGCGCGCTTTCACAAGCAGCAAGAAGAAGTGCAGTTCTACGAGGAAGTCTTCAGCCAAGCCGAGAACATCGCGTGGGACCCCACGGCCTTGCAACAGGCGCTTGTCATCGCCGAGAGCCATGGCGTCGCTGCGATGGATGCGATCCATGTGGCACACGCAGCGAAGGCGGGCGTAGCAGAGCTCATCAGCGCCGAGAAGCCCACCAAGCCGATGTTCCGGGTGCAGAGCATCGCCGTGCGCTCGATTCGGGGGGCATGAGCCGTGGACGCCCTGGCCGCGCGGCTCGGCGCCATCAGCCAGCGCCGCCCGCCCCAGGAGGTGCAAGACCTGGTGGTGGCGCTCTGCGAGTTGCGCCCCTGGCGGGCGGCGGAGATCGCGGCGCTGCCGGGCCGCAAGGCCGAGACCGTGCGCCAGAACGACCTGCGCCCCCTGCTGCGCGCCGGCCGGGTCGCCATGACCCGGCCCGACAAACCCAATGATCCGGACCAGGCCTGCCGCGCCTGAAGCCGCCACATGACCCATCGTCCACCCCTCAACGCTGGCGCGCTGCGCGACGCGCCCGCCTTGATCGAATCGGTCTTCCCTGTCCAGAAGGTTTCCTTCGAAGCGCAGAAGGAACGTAAGGCCAACTTGGGACAGACCCTGACGGGCCTGGGCTCCTACTGGAAGGGCAGGAAGCCCCTGATCCTGGTCCGCGCCATTGTCCTGGGCAGCCTGTTGCCGCCCACGGACGACGCAGAAAGCGGCCTCGCGATATTCGAAGCGCTGTTGGCGTTTGACGACGAGAGCCTCGCTCGCCGTGCGCTGGCGGCCACCGCATTCTCTGCCACCGCGCTACAGCAACTCATCTCAATCCCCGATCCGGAACGGTACTTTGGCGGTCGTGGTTGGCGACGAGGCGTGACCGACGAAGACAAGCTCGTGCTGTACCGCAGGGCATTGGCCACATTCGCAAGCTACGAAGAGAAGGCGAGCCTTTGCAAGCGTCCCGAAGAAGTCGATCAGGACTGGCTCTATGCGCCGGTGTGGCCGGTCGTCAACCGGCACTATGCACGCTTCGGTATCGAGGCGCATTCCTTCCCGGAACTCATCGAGCAGCTCGGCATCCTGCGCTACGGCCACCGCCCGCGCGTGGGCGACACCTTCTGCGGCGGCGGCTCCATCCCCTTTGAAGCGGCGCGGCTGGGCTGCGATGTCTACGCCGCGGACCTCAACCCGATAGCGTGCATGCTCACCTGGGGCGCGCTCAACATCATCGGCGCCAGCCCAGAGCGTCGTGCCGAGGTCGAGAAGGCGCAACGCGAAGTCGCCGAGGCGGTGGACCGCGAGATCACCGCGCTCGGCATCGAACACGACGAACAGGGCAACCGCGCCAAGGCGTATCTCTACTGCCTGGAAACCCGCTGCCCGGAAACCGGCTGGACGATCCCCATGTCACCGAGTTGGGTCATCTCACAAGACAAGCGCGTCATTGCGCGTTTGAAACCCGATCACACCAAAAGGCGCTTCGACATAGAGATTCGCTCGGGCGTGGCGGACGCCGAGATGAAAGCCGCCGAAAAGGGCACGGTCCGGGACGGCGGTCTGGTCTATGAACTGGACGGCAAGACCTGGCGCACCCCCATCAAGACCCTGCGCGGCGACTATCGGTTGCCGGATGGCACCACGGGCAATCGCCTGCGCCGCTGGAAGAAGGCGGATTTCAAGCCCCGGCCCGATGACATCTTTCAGGAACGCCTGTATTGCATTCAGTGGATCACCCAGAAAAGCCTGAACCAATCCCGGCAGGAAACCTTTTTCGCCGCCGCCACCGAGGCCGACCTGGAACGTGAGCGGTGCATCGAAGCCCTCGTCGCCGAGAACCTGGGCCGATGGCAGGAAGATGGCCTGGCGCCGGATATGTCCATCGAGCCGGGTGACAAGACCGATGAACCCATCCGCACGCGCGGCTGGACGCATTGGCAACATTTGTTCAATGCACGGCAGTTGACGTGTTTGGCGTTGCTCTATCAGCAGGTGTCGGCAAGTTCATTGAGGACTGAACTTACGGTTGCATTTGCGAAGTCCCTCGACCGATCAGCGAAACTGTGCCAATGGAGTAGTACGCACGCCCAGGACATCCCGCTCCGCGTCTTCGTCAATCAGGCATTGAACACGCTCTACAACTGGGGAGTGAGGACCGCAGATTCATTTGTCGGAGCTTTTCTGTTTCGCGAATTTCGCTCTCTTAACACCGTTCGGGGTTTTGGCGCTGCGGAAGTATCCACAGAATCCGCTGCGCAAACCGATAAAGAATGCGAGTTCTGGATCACCGACCCGCCTTACGCCGACGCCGTCAACTACCACGAGATTACCGAATTCTTCATCGCCTGGCTGCGCAAGAACCCACCCAAGCCCTTCGACGAATGGGTCTGGGACTCGCGTCGAGCATTGGCCATTAAGGGCTCGGGCGAAGATTTCCGCCGCAACATGGTGGCGGCCTACTCCACGATGGCCACGCACATGCCCGAAAACGGCATGCAGTGCGTGATGTTCACGCACCAGGACACCGGTGTCTGGAGCGACCTCGTCGGCATCTTCTGGGCCGCGGGGCTGCAGGTGGTGGCGGCCTGGTACATCGCCACCGAGACCACGTCCGAACTGAAGAAGGGCGGCTACGTGCAAGGCACGGTGACGCTGATGCTGCGCAAGCGCCCGGCTGGGGACCGGCCCGCCTTCAAGCAGCGCCTGCTGCCGGCCGTGCGGCAGGAGGTGGACCGGCAGATCCGGACCATGATGCACCTGAACACCGCCGTGAAGGCCCATCACGGCGAACCCGTGTTCAACGACTCCGACCTGCAGATGGCCGGCTACGCCGCGGCGCTGAAGGTGCTGACCGGCTACACCCACATCGGCGGCGAAGACGTCACCAGCTTCGCGCTGCGCCCGCGCGTGAAGGGCGAGGTCACGGTGGTGGACGAGATCGTGCAACAGGCTGCGGAAGCGGCCAGCAACCTGCTGGTGCCCGAGGGCCTGGCGGCAGACACCTGGGGCAAGCTGTCCGGCATCGAGCGCTTCGTGCTGCGCATGATGGACATGGAGACCACGGGGGCGCGCAAGCTGGACAACTACCAGAACTTCGCCAAGGCCTTCCGCGTGCAGGACTACGCTCGCGTGATGGCCAACGTGGCGCCCAACGAGGCCCGGTTGAAGCAGGTGAGCGAGTTCGCCTCGCGCGACCTGACCGACAGCACCGAGCTCGGCGCCACGCGCCTGGGCCGGCTGGTGATTGCGCTGCAGCAGATGCGCGCCGAGCTGGAGCCGCAGACCATCATCAGCCAGTTGCAGGCCGAGATGCCCGACTTCCTGGAGGCCCGGCCGCTGCTGGTGGACCTGCTGGCCTTCGTGGAGCGCAAGGCGCCCTCGGCCGACGTGCGCACGGCGGCCGAGGTGCTGGGTGCCCGGCTGAAGAACCAGCGCTTCGGTGTGTGAAGGTGAGAGGATGCAGGCGGACTTCCTGAATGCACATGAACGGCACATGGACGATGCAGAGCGCTTGTTCCTGGCCGGCCGATTGGCGAATGCGGATCATCTGTACGGACTGGCAGCCGAATGTGGGCTGAAGGCGCTCAGCGAGAAGCTGGTTCCAAGCGGCATCCTTGAACCGAAGCAGGATTTCGTCCACATCATGGAAGACAAGAAGCCGGCGACTGCCTGGTCGCGCTATCAGACGCACTTGGTGGGCCATGCGCTGGCCACCAGGTTGTCTGTGCCGACATCGAATCCTTTTTCGGACTGGTCCGTATCGCAGCGATACGCCCATGAGTCCTGCTTCGATCTGCTATGTGTGGAAAGGCATCGGCGTGGTGCGACTCTTGTTGCGAATCTCATGCAGACCGCCCGCAAGGAAGGTTTGAAGATATGACGATCTTCGATCAGATCCTGCCTGCGGTCGCCGAGGTGCTGGAGGCGCAGCGCCGCCAGCTCACGCAACTGGACTGGCTGGTGATCAACCGCGACCTCAACGGCCGCGTTCGATTCATCGCGCCAGAGAATGTCGAGACCGACGACGTATTGCGCGAATCGCTTCAGGCGCTTTACCAGGTGCTCGCCGGGCGAATCTGTCCCCACGCGTATGAGGCAGAAGTCAGCGTTCTCTACGATGTGGATCTGGAGACGGCTTGCGCCGGTGGGGCCCGCCGCCTGCTACAAGGATTCGATCATGTGTGGGTCGTTGATCGGCTGGCGACGGAGGGCAACTGGACGCAGATCGCCCCTGAAACCGTAGGTGCGCCGCGCGTCGTGTTCTTCTCCATCAAGGGGGGCGTTGGACGCTCCACTGCGCTTGCAGCTTGTGCCTGGAAGCTCGCCCAGCTGGGTAAGCGGGTGCTGGTGCTCGATCTGGACTTGGAATCCCCCGGGCTGTCGTCCAGTCTGCTGCCCGCGGGGCGCCAGCCCATGTATGGGATCACCGACTGGCTGGTGGAAGACTTGGTCGACAACGCGGACAGCGTGCTCGACGGCATGGTTGCGACTAGCGATCTGTCGCGGGATGGGCAGATCTACGTGGTGCCAGCCCATGGGGCAGAACCGGGAGAGTATGTGCTCAAGCTTGGTCGCATCTGGATGCCCAAGGTCAGCGATGATGGCTCTCGCGAGACCTGGTCTGCTCGCTTGCAAAGGCTCTTGCAAATGCTCGAGGTGCGTACGCAGCCCGATGTCGTGCTCATTGATTCGCGAGCCGGGATCGATGAGGTCGCATCGGCGTGTGTCACCGATCTTGGTGCCAATCTGGTACTGCTGTTCGCCTTCGAGGGAAGTCAGACGTGGACTGGCTATCGAATTCTGTTTGAGCACTGGCGGCAGGGCGGTGTGGCACCCCAGATCCGAGAGCGCCTGAGGCATGTTGCCGCCATGATTCCGGAAGTGGACCGGATCGCATATCTCGCAGGGCTGCGTGAGCGGGCCTATCGCGTCTTTTCCGATACGCTGTACGACGATATTCCACCTCCGGACCCTGGCACTATCTCCTACGAGAGGGTGGGCGGTCACGCGGTTTGGCGAGTCGGTGAAGTAGTGGAGGGATGGAATTTCGACGAGGCCGACGAAGGTGCCCCGCATTACCCGTGGGTCGTGCACTGGCACCGGAGCTTCGCCGGACTGCAATCTCTGCAGGGGCGCTTGGCTGTCATCGACGATGCAGAAGTCAACAGCATCTTCGGGCCTCTGATCGATGGAGTCAGGGGGATACTCCATGACTGAGAACCTGACGGAAGCTCAAGCCTTGCGGGCAGCCATTCTTGCCGCACCGCTCGAGACCAGCAGTTTCGGCGAGACACCGGAGCCAGGGCTGCTCTACGTCCCGCCGTCGCACCTGAAGGCGCTGCGTCTTGATGCGCATGTCGTCGTCGGCGGCCGCGGCGTGGGAAAGTCCTTCTGGACGGCTGCTTTGCAGTTGGATTCGTTGCGGCTGCTCCTGGGGAGCGGAGCATCCGAACTCACCGGTGCCGCCGTCAGGCTCGGTTTCGCCAATACCGAGAACATCGCAAATTACCCAAATGCCGACGTGTTCGCGACATTCCTGGACCATGACGGTGATCCATATGACTTGTGGCGTGCAGTGATCCTTCGATGGGTGGCAGATATGTCCGGTCAGAGAGTTCCCTGCCAGGACTGGGGCGAGACGGTTGCCTGGCTCAAGTCCGACCCCGAGGGGGCCGCACGGCTGATGCAACTGCCCAGACACCCGCGTTGCCTTGTCGTCTTTGACGCGCTGGACCGCACCAGCAGCATCTGGCAACGGATGGACGAGATCGTACGTGGATTATTGCGGGCCATCCTTTGGCTGAAGTCCTTCCCCGGGCTCTACGGCAAGGTCTTCCTTCGGGAGGACCAAGCTGAACGCACGGTGTTCAACTTTCCCGATGCCTCCAAGCTCACTGCGACCAAGGCCGAATTGACTTGGGCTCGCCACGATTTGCACGGGCTGCTCTGGCAACGCTTGATCAATGCACCCGCCGTACATGGCGAGCGTATGCGTGCCCTGTGCGCTCACAGTGATCAGCAAGGAACCTGGCGCGTTGCTGATGAAATGAAGATCGAATCGGAAGCGCAGCGCAAGGCCTTCGAGCGTCTGGCGGGCCCGTGGATGGGTCGCGACAAGCGACGGGGAGTACCGTATACGTGGTCCGTCAGCCATTTGGCCGACGGTCAAGGCCGTACCTCCCCCCGCTCGTTCCTTGCTGCAATTCGGAAGAGCGCCGAGGATTCCGCTGAACGCCATGCAGAGCATGTGTTCGCGCTGCATTACGAGAGCATCAAACGGGGTATCCAGAAGGCCTCGGAGATTCGTGTTCAGGAAATTGCTGAGGACTATCAGTGGATTCCTGAAGTGCTGTCAGAGCTCAAAGGGATGAACGTCCCTGGTGAATTCGAAGCGGTCGTGGCGCGTTGGTCCGCAAGATTTCCCGATGGACCTCAGAGCATTCCTTCAGATCGACTCCCCGCGCAGGCTCGCGGATGGGATGGGCTTCGCGAGGACCTGCAACGCCTAGGGCTGATGGAGATGAAGAAGGATGGCTGCGTCGACATGCCTGATCTATACCGTGTGGGCTTCGGCCTCGGACGCAAGGGCGGCGTGAGGCCGGGGCACTGAACCGGTGTCGATTCGGCGCTTCTCGTCACGCACGCACCGGCTGGACGCCAGCTTTCTGCTGGAGCACCTGCAGGGCGCGCGCAGCTACCGGCGCATCGCGGGCTACTTCACCAGCTCGCTGTTCGAGGTGGCGCACGAGCTGCTGGAAGGCATTCCGCACGTCCGCATCGTGTGCAACGTCGACATCCACCCCGACGACCTGAAGGTGGCTCAACTGCGCGAGGCCCGCATGCTGGGCCGCTGGAACGAGGGTGCCATCGAGGCCGAGGCACTGCTGAACCGCGACCGCTACCGCCGGCTGGATGCCTTCCTGCAGCGGCACGGCCAGGCGGTGCGCGTGGCGCCCGACAGCGTGTGCGGCTTCGTGCACGGCAAGGCCGGCGTCATCGATCTGGCCGATGGGCGCAGGCTGGGCTTCATCGGCTCGATGAACGAGACCCGCAGCGGCTGGCAGCGCCACTACGAGATCCTGTGGGAAGACGAGTCGCCCGAAGGTGTGGCCTGGATCGAGAGCGAGTTCGACTTCCTGTGGAACGTCGCGCGCCCGCTGCCCGAGGCCGTGATCCGTGAGGTGCACCGGCGTGGCTACCGCCGCGAGGTGGTGTTCGATGAGATCGAGGGCGTTGACGACGTGGCGCCGGCCGCGCTGATCGAGTCGCCGCTGTACCGCGAGGGCCTGGCGCTGCAGCCGTGGCAGCAAGGCTTCGTGACCGAGTGCCTGCGCCACCACCAGATGCACAGGGTGGTGCGCCTGCTGCTGGCCGACGAGGTAGGCCTGGGCAAGACGCTGTCGCTCGGCACCGCGGCGCTGACGCTGTGCCTGCTGGCCGACCGTGAGCAGCAAGCCCGGCGGCCGGTGGTGATCTTCGCCCCGGCCACGCTGTGCGAGCAGTGGCAGACCGAGATGCTGGACAAGCTGGGCATCCCGTGCGCGCGCTGGGACACCGTGCGCAAGGTCTGGCTCGATGACCAGGAACGGGCCATCTCGCCTGCCGGCCGCGAGCACATCGCGCGCTGCCCGCTGCGCATCGGCATCGTCTCGACCGGGCTGATGATGCGTCAGTCGGCCGAGAAGCAGCATCTGCTGGGCCTGCGCTTTGGCCTGGTGATCCTGGACGAGGCGCACAAGGCCCGCACGCGGCAGGGCTTCGGCACCGACGCGGGCACGCCGAACGAACTGCTGGCCTTCATGCGCGAGATCGCGGCCCGATCCGAGCATGTGTTGCTGGGCACGGCGACGCCCATCCAGACCCAACCGCAGGACCTGTGGGACCTGATCGGCATCCTGCACCAGGGGCGCGGCAACTTCGTGCTGGGCAACGACTTCGCAGCCTGGCACCGGGCTGGCGAGGTGCTGGAGATTCTGTCGGGCCGGCAGGAGGTGACCTCGGCCGAACATGCGTGGGAGCTGCTGCGGTCCCCGCTGCCGTTGGTGGACTCCACACGCGAACCGCGCGCAAGACGGCTGTTCAGCGCGATCCGCCAGGATCTGGGACTGGTGAACGACGAGACCCAGACCGCCCGGTCGCTGGCCGACCTGAGCGAGGACACGCGCGAGATCCTGGAAGACGAACTGCACCGTCAGGTGTCCGGCGCCACCTTCTTCCAGCGCGAGAACCCCCTGGTGCGCCACGTGGTGCTGCGCAAGCGTGTCAGCCTGGAGGACGCCGGCCTGCTGGCACGGGTGGGCGTGGACGTGCATCCCGATCGGCAGCTCGTCCGCGAGCCCCAGGGCTTCGATGCGTTGTTCGAGGCCAAGGCCCTGCGCACCAGCGACGACTTTCGCGAGGCGTACCGTGAGGCACGCGCCTTCGGCAAGGCGTTGAGCGCGCGTGGCCAGGGTCGCGGGGGCGGCGGCGGGTTCATGAAGAACCTGGTCGAGCAGCGCATCTGCTCGTCGATCCACGCCGGGCTGAACACCGTGCGAGCGCTGCTGCAGGGCCAGACCCTGCGCGACGAGGAAGAAGAGGGCGACGCAGAACTGGCCGTTGAAACGGGCGAAGAGCGCGAGGCCCTGGAACGGCTGCTGAACCGGCTGGAGCGGATCGAGTCCGACCCCAAGCTGGCGGCACTGCTGTACTACCTGGCCCGCGAGAAGTGGCTGGATCTGGGTGTGATCATCTTCAGCCAGTACTACGACACCGCGCGCTGGGTGGTGGAGCAGCTCGCCCGGCGCTACCCGGACGAAGCGATTGGTCTGTACGCCGGTGCCGGCCGCAGCCGGCTCTACCAGCGCGGCGACAGCGTGTCTTGCGAACGCGAGACGCTCAAGAAGAGGGTGGCCGAGCACCAGATCCGGATCATGGTGGCCACGGACGCCGCCTGCGAGGGCCTGAACCTGCAGACCCTGGGCACGCTGGTGAACGTCGATCTCCCCTGGAACCCGACTCGGCTCGAACAGCGCATCGGTCGCATCAAGCGCTTCGGCCAGAAGCGCGACACCGTGGATATGCTCAACCTGGTCAACGAGCAGACCGTCGACGAGAAGATCTACGACCGCCTCTCGGACCGCATGCGCGACCGCTACGACCTGTTCGGTTCCGTCCCGGACACCATCAAGGACGAGTGGATAGCCGACATCGAGGCACTGGGCCTGAAGATGGACGAGTACATCGACGCCCAGCGCGAGGCGACCGGCTTCGACCTTCGCTACACCGCCACGATGGCACCGCCCGACAAGGACTGGCGCGACTGCACGGCCGTGCTGTCGCGCCGGGATTTCGTGGTGTTGATGACGACGGCATGGACAGGGTAGAGACCTGGCTCACCCGGGCAAGCCTGGCGCGCCCGCCCGCGCGGAGCGGATAGAGACTGTCGCGGTCGCCAATGTAGGCGGTGTGGGTGACGAGCGCCTCTTCGCTCCACCGGTGCAGTTGCATGCCGGGCGGCTCGAGCACGAAGCAGCCGACCGCCTCCGGTGCGAGATTGAGGGCGACATGGCCGACGCGTCAGCATGCCCAACCGGCCAGCGTACCGACCGAGACATGGTGCCAAGGGCTCGATGCGCCGGGCTTTGCCCGCTCCGGCCCTCTGCCTCAGAATCGCCAAGCCCCCCACTTGCAGCTCAAGGTAGGCACCGTTCAGCGATTCCCTAAAGCACCCGCAACCAGTAGCACTTGAGGTAGTCGGTCTCCGGGATGGTCGGGTGCACGGGATGATCGGGGCCCTGATGGCCGCGTTCGATCAATTGCAGGCGGCGATTGCGGTTGACTCCAGCCTGCCTGATCACGTTGAGGAAGCTGGCGGGGTCCACATGCGAAGAGCAGGAGGCGGACACCAGCATGCCCCCACTCGGGATGAGTGAGAGTGCGAGGCCATTCAGCCGCTGGTAGGCCTCGAGACCGCCGTTCAGGTCCTTGCGCCGCTTCACGAAGGCGGGCGGATCGAGCACGACGACATCGAAGCGTTCGCCCGCCTGAGCGTACTGCTTGAGCACACGGAAGGCGTCACCGGCCTCGGTGTCGACCCGGGCCCCGACGCCGTTCAGGCGGGCGTTGAGGAATACGCGCGTCAGCGCGTGATCGGAGGCGTCCACGCAGCGCACCTCGCGGGCCCCGGCGAGGGCAGCCTGGATGCCCCAGGCCCCCTGGTAGCTGCACACATCCAGCACTCGTGCCCCGGTCACCCAGCGCTTGAGGCGGCGGCGATTCTCGCGATGATCGAAATACCAGCCGGTCTTTTGCCCCCCCTCCATGGCGACCTCGAAGCGCGCGTCGTTCTCGCGGATCATCACGGTATCGGGACAATCGCCGAAGGCCACCTCGACACTTATCGGCAGCCCCTCGACGAGGCGTGCCGGGCTGTCGTTGCGCAGCAGGATGCAGGCTGGCTGGAGGACGTCACGGAGCGCATCCAGCACCGGCTCGCGCGCTGCCTCCATGCCGGCACTGTTGAGCTGAACCGTCAAAACCTCGCCGTAGCGGTCCACGACCAGCCCGGGCAGGAGATCGGACTCCCCGAACACCAGCCGGTAGAACGGCTCGGTAAAGCAGCGCTCGCGCAGCGACAGCGCCTGCCGCACTCGCTCACGCAAGTGATCCGCATCGAAGGGGTGCGTGTCCGGGCCGCTCATCAGGCGCACACAGATGAGCGAGTTGGGGTTGATGTAGCCGTTCGCGATCGCGCGCCCCATGTAGTTCACCACCTGCACGCACTGACCGGCAGTGAAGGCGCTGAGGGGGCTGATCGCGGTGTCGATCTCGTTGCTGTAAACCCAGAGGTGTCCTCCACGCAGACGGCGGTCCTGGTCCTTGCGCAAGCGGATTTGGGTGAGTTCCATGAGGTGTGCCGTTGGCGGAGCGGGGCCGGCAGTATAATCAAGCTTCCATGCTGACTTGTGCCCGACGCGGACATCGCGGTGAGCGGCCCAGGTAGCCAGAGGCATCGACCCCGACATGAGCCATTCGAGAAGGCCTTCGTCCGCATCCTCCGGAACCAGCACCGATCGCGAGGACCCACGCTCCGCCCGCGGCATGGCGCCTACGGCGCGCGCGGCCTTCTTCGAGCGTCTGGCGGCCCGCAATCCCGAGCCGCAGACGGAGTTGCACTATGCGACCCCGTTCCAGTTGCTCGCCGCCGTGCTGTTGTCGGCGCAATCAACCGATCGCGCCGTCAACCGCTGCACCGAGACACTGTTCGCCGCGGCCCCGGATGCCGCAGCCGTGCACGCCCTGGGTGTGGAGGGCATCGCGCGGCACATCCGTACCCTCGGTCTCTGCAACGCGAAGGCGCGACACCTGTGGCAGACCGCGACGATTCTGGCCCGCGAGTACGGTGGCGGCGTGCCGGCCGAGCGTGAACTGCTCGAGCGCCTCCCCGGGGTCGGTCGCAAGACGGCCAACGTGCTGCTCAACACGCTTTACGGCCTGCCGGTCATGGCGGTGGACACCCACATCTTCCGCGTGGCCAATCGCACCGGGCTCGCCCCGGGGCGCACCGTGCGCGCGGTGGAGGATGCGCTCATGCGGCGCGTGCCCGCCCGCTATCTCCAGCACGCGCACCACTGGCTCATCCTGCACGGGCGCTATGTCTGCAAGGCGCGACGACCAGCCTGTGCGGATTGCCCCGTCCTTGATCTCTGCCGCTATCCGCAGCGCCATTCCATGGCCGTCGCATGTTGAACCCATCGAGCCCCGGGGAGGTGCGTGCCTTCTTCCGCGATGCCTGGGCGGCCGCGCGGGCAGGCCACGTGCTGACGCCGCTGCAGGCGCTGGTTGCAGACGTCGTGGCGGCGCATCCGGAGTGCCATGACCTGCTGGCCGATCCGGAACTCCTCGTGCGCGACGATGCCGGCTGCAGTGCGATCTTCCTGCACCTGTCCCTGCACGTGGCCGTGCGCGAGGCGGTGGGGGCCGACCACCCGCCCGGCGCACGGAGCGCGCTGGAGCAACTGCTGGCACGCGGTGTCGCGCCCATGGACGCCGAGCACGCCCTGCTGGAGGGCCTTCACGAAGAGCTCCTTGCGGCTGCCCGCGCGGGCCGGGCACCGGATCCGCAGGCACTGCTCGCGGCGTGGCGAGGGCTTGGCTGAGAGGGGATGCCGCGCGGGTGCCCTCGGCCCGGGCTACGCTCAACTTCAACGGCTGCGGGCCGTCCGGGCCTGCATGTGGTGGTGCCCGGCCCGCGCGGAGGACTGTGGATGGATGGCGAGATCGAAGCACCGCCGGTGGCGGCGCGGGCGACCGAGCTGGAGGCGCAGGCGGCGCTGTTCGCCGAGCTGGCCGACGGTTTCGCCCGTACGCTCAATCTCGACGCCACGCTGCGCACGGCGCTGCTGCGGATTGCGGCGCACCTGGATGCCGAGGCGGCGTCGATCTTCTTCCTCGAGGATGATGATCGCATCCTGCGCTGTCGCGATTGTGTCGGCCCGGTCGATATCCGGGGGCTGCGCATCGATGCACGGTACGGCATCGTCGGGCGCGCGGTCCGGGAGAAGAGCTGCCTCATGGTGCGGGATGTGCGCGCACATCCCGATTTCGCCGCCTCCGTGGATGCCGGCACGGGCTTCGAGACCCGCTCGCTGCTCTGTGCCCCGCTGCTGCTGGCGGACGAATGTCTCGGTGCGGTCGAGTGCATCAACAAGCGCAGCGCGGATGGGCTCTTCGGCAGTCGCGATCAATATCTCCTCAGCATGTTCGCCTCGGCTGCGGCCATGGCGGTGCGCAATGCGCGCACCACCGTCGCGCTGGTGGAGCGCGACCGCATTCGGCGCGAGCTGCATCTGGCCCGCGAGATCCAGGAGCGGCTCCTGCCCGATCCGGATACCGGTCTGCCGGTCGCCGGACTCAACCTCGCGGCCGATGGCGTCTCCGGGGACTTCTTCGATTTCCAGCCGGTCGGCGCGCACCACTGCTATTTCAGCATCGGGGATGTCTCTGGCAAGGGCATGAACGCCGCGCTGTTGATGGCCCAGACCTGCGGGCTCCTGCGCTGTCTCGCCCGTAGCATCGATGACCCCTCGGAACTGCTCGCGCGGGTCAACCGCGAGATCTTCCAGACGGCCACGCGGGGCATGTTCGTGACCGTCGTGGTCGGCCTGCTCGATCTGCAGAGCGGCGAGGTGAGGCTGGCGAACGCCGGCCATCCACCGGCCCTGCTGCACCGTCGCTCGGGGGCCTGGGAGGTGCTGGAATGCGACGCGCCGCCGCTCGGCATCGAGCCGGATCTCGCTTGTCCGACCCGACAGCTCGCGCTCGCGGATGGGGCGCTCTACCTCTACAGCGACGGCCTGCTCGAAGCCCGGTTGAAGGGGCGACCGCTGGGGCTCGATGGGCTTTCGCATTGGCTCGAGCTGGTCGCGGCCGAGCCACTTGGATTGCGATTGCCGCGACTGGTGGAATGCCTGCGCAACAATGGGGCGTACTGGAGCGACGACCTCACGGTGCTCGTGCTCGAGGCACCCCGATGAGCCTGTCCACCCCGACCGTGTCGAGCTGGCGCATGAAGGCCTGCCCGGAGAACCTCCGCACCATCCGCGCCCACGTGCGGTCTGCGACGCTGGGGCTGGGTTGTGCTGAGGACGAGGCCGCCGACATCGTCCTGGCCGTCAACGAGGCCTGCATGAACGTCATCCAGCATGCCTACGCCGGTTGCGACGACGGTGAAATCGTTCTGCACATCGGAAATAATGCGGGCTGCATCGAAGTGCTGCTGGAGGACTTCGCGCCGCCGGTGGATTTCAGTCGCATCTGTCCGCGGGCCCTCGATGACCTCCGCCCGGGTGGGCTGGGCACCCATTTCATCCGCACCTTGATGGACGAGTCCTGCTACGGCCACAGCGCAGGCGGGAATGGCAATTGGCTGCGCATGCTGAAGCGGCTGCGCGGCGCGGCGCAACCGGTGGGGGACGCTCGATGACGACACCGCAGACCACCCTGGTCGAGGATCACGCCACCGTCGCGCTGGAGGGAGACATCGACCTCTCCTGCTCCCAGACCGTGCGCAGCGCGCTGCTCGCGCAGCTCCGGGCAGGACACGCGGTCAGTGTGCGCATGGCGGCCGTCAGCTACATTGACAGCTCGGGTGTCGCAAGCCTCGTGGAGGCCTACCAGCTTGCCCGCAAGCTCGGCCTAGACTTCCAACTCACGGAGGTGAGCGAGGCGGCCTTGAGCGTGCTCCGGCTGGCGCGCCTGGATCGGGTATTTCCGATCGCAACCGGCAGTGATGGCAAGGGTTGAAGCCCGTCCGTTCATGTCACGCAGCGGCGCCCCGCGGCCGTCGCTCGCCCGGGTGCTGGTCGAGGAGATCGGCTATTGCGCGAGCCTGTTGGTCGAGTCGCTGTGGTGGCTCCTCTTCGGGCCCTTCCTGCGACAGCCGGTGCATGCGCGACTCATCCTGAACGAGCTGGTGGCGATCGGCCTCGCCGCCGTGCCGATCCTGAGTGTGCTGTCCTTCTCCGTCGGCGTGATGCTCGCCATCCAGGGCGTGTATTCGCTCAAGGCCTTCGGCGCCGAATCCCAGGTGGTCATGGCCCTGGTGCTGTCGATCACGCGTGAATTCGGTGCACTCATCAGCGGCATCATGGTGGCCGGTCGTTCCGGATCTGCTCTCGCCGCGCGCATCAGTGCCATGCAGATCTCGCAGGAGGTGGACGCACTGGCCGTGATGGGCATCAGTCCGGTGCGGCATCTGGTGGCACCGCCACTGGTGGCGGCCATCGTGATGGTGCCGTGTCTGACGGTGCTGTCCAGTGTCGCTGCCCTGGCCGGTTCGGCGGTGTACTGCAACCAGGTGCTGGGGTTGTCCTTCGAGGCCTTCATCGCCCAGACCTTCGCCATCCTGCAGGTGGCGGATGTCCTGCAGGGGCTGGGCAAGGGCTTGACCTTCGGCATCATCATCGCGCTGGTGGGCGTGAGCAACGGCTTTGCCGTGACCGGCGGGGCCGATGGGGTCGGGCGTGCCACGACCCGGGCCGTGGTGCAGAGCCTGTCCTACATCGTGGTGGCCGACATGATCTTCACCTGGCTCATGAGCCGTCCGGGGTGATGAGCGGACTGTTCGACCGGGACGACGCGCACCGGCTGGTGCCGGGCAGTACGGTGATCGCGGTCGAAGGGCTTGCTGCGCACTGGGGCGAGCGGCAGGTGCTGCATGACATCAGCCTGCAGGTGGGGTCGGGTGAAATCGTCGTCATCATGGGCGGCAGCGGCTCGGGCAAGAGCACCTTGCTGCGCCACCTCGTGGGGCTTGCGCGGCCGACCGCCGGCCGGGTGGAAGTACTCGGCACCGACTTGCGCACGGCCAGCGCACGCGCCATGCACCGCCTGCGCCGACACATGGGGGTGGCCTTCCAGGGCGGGGCGCTGTTCAGTTCGCTCACGGTGCTGGAGAACGTGATCCTGCCCCTGCAGGAGCACACCCGCCTCGCGCCCGCGACCATGCACATCATGGCCAGACTCAAGCTCGAGGTGGTGAACCTTGCCGGTAGTGAGGATCTGCTGCCGGCCGAGCTCTCCGGAGGCATGGTCAAGCGGGCCGCCATTGCTCGGGCGGTGGTGATGGACCCGCCACTGCTCTTCTTCGATGAGCCGAGTGCGGGCCTGGATCCGGTGGTCGCGGCCGAACTCGATCGACTGATCCTGCAGCTCCGCGACGCCATGCACATGAGCATCGTGGTCGTGACCCACGAGATCGAGAGCGCCCTCACGATCGCGGATCGTCTCATCGTGCTCGACGGCGGCCGCATCGTGGCGACGGGGACGGTGGCCGAGGTGCGTGCCAGCCAGAGTCCGCGGGTCCAGGCCTTGCTCAATCGTCAGCCAAGCGTTCCGGATTTCGATCCCGAGGCCTACCTCGACCGGCTGACGCGTGCCTGAGCGTCCTTCGACGGTGTTGCATCCGGGCCGAGCGCAGGCTTGCCGTGCGCGGTCCGATCGGCGTGTGGCTGCCAATTGCCCTTAAGCCGCTGGGGCGGATGGCCTACCATCAGGCGATGAGATCCGAGCGCGTCAACTACTTGCTGGTCGGCTCCTTCGTGCTCGCCATGCTGGCAACGGCGCTGTACGTGCTTGATCGGCTGACGGGTGCGAGCGGGCCGACTACCCATTACAGCGTGGTCTACCAGGACGTCAGCGGCCTCGGCGACGGTGCCGTGGTGAGTTTCGAGGGTTTCCCGGTCGGCCGGGTGAGTCACATCGAACCGCTGTTCTCACCCGGCGACGTGGCCTTCCGGGTGCATCTGGCCGTGCGCAGTGACTGGCCCATACCCAGTGACAGTGTCGCGCGCCTCGCCTCCAGCGGCCTCGTCGCCGCGCTGTCGGTCGCGATCGAGGAGGGCAGCGCAACGAGCCTCGCGCGCCCCGGTGCCGAACTCCCGGGCCGCGAGCGGGCGAACCTCTTCGCGGTGGTCGACGAGGCAGCCGCGGAGCTCCGCTCGCTCGCGCGCGAGGGCATCCGCCCGGCGCTGGACACCGTGCGTGAGCAACTGAGCACCCTGGTCGAGGAACTGACGACACTGTCCCGCGATGAGCTGCGGCCATTGCTCGCAGGCAGCCGCTCGCGCATCGATCAATTGGGCGAAATGCTCGCGGGCTCCACGGCGCTGCTGCAGAGCCTGCACGAGGCGGCCGACGGGCTGGAGCAAGTGCTCGACCCGGCCAACGTGCAGCGCGTGACGCGCGCCCTCAGCCACCTGGAGCAGACCTCGGGTCGGCTCAACCAGCTCACGGCCGAGCTTTCGACCACGCGCGCGGGTGTGGATGACGTGCTGCGCGATGTCCACGGCCTGCTGGCCGAGAATCGTGGTGAAGTGGCTGTTTCGGTGTCGGGTCTGGCCCGGGCAAGTGGCCAGCTCGAGCGGGCATCGGGCACCCTGGCCGAGCGGATGGGGACCATCATGCACAACCTGGATGGTTCGGCCCGCAACCTGAACGAGTTCTCCAGGCAGTTGCGCGAGCGGCCCGGGCTACTGTTCAGTCGGCCGGCCCGGGGGGCAGAGGGTGCCGTCCCATGAGGCGTCATTTCTGGCGGGCGGTCGCTCTGGTCACTGTGGTTGCACTCGGCGCGTGTGGCACGGCCCCTCCCGTACCGGAGACCCAGTACCATCAACTCCCGTTGCCGGTAACCGACCGGGCGACCGCCGTACCGATCATCGCGCAGATCGTTGTTCTGCCCTTCAAGGCGGATGATCTGCGCCAGGATCGCGCCATCGTCTATTCGCCCGCGGCCCCGCATCTGACCCTGCAGCAATCGCACTATCACTTCTGGGTGGACCCCCCGCCGCGCCTGCTCCAGCAGCACCTCGCCGACTGGTTGCGCGTCCACGGCATCGCCGGGAAGGTCACTGCTGCCGATCACACCCCGGCCGGCAGCGGGATCTGGCTGCGGGGGCGCATCGTGCGCATGGAGCACGAGGTGGGATCCGGCGAGCCCCGGGTACACGTCGCCATCGATCTTCAGGCGGGACAGGCTGGGGAGGATGCAGCGCGCCTGCAGCATCGCTTCGAGGTGTTACAGCCCGTCGTGGTGGGGGCCTCGGTGGAGGCGGTTGTGCAAGCTTTCGCGGATTCGTTCGATAAAGTATGGAACGATGTGGCGCGTGAGCTACGGGCCGGCATCATCACCGGGGACCTGCTGCCCTGAGTGCGACGCGTGGTCCGCAAGGCGCACTGGGCGATTGGCCTCGCAGGCGCGGCTCAGATAGTGAGGTATGAGCGATGGGATTGATGGAGCGGCTGTGCGAGCGTCTCGCCGAGCGCTGGCTGCCCGTGTCCCTGTCACTCGTCATCGTCCTGTTCGCCATCGCGCGCGCGGCCGGTTACGTCCAGGTGGGCCTCATCGACCGCCTGGAACTCATCACCTACGACTGGCGCGTGCTCGCGGGTCTGCAGTCAGGCACCGATCCGCGGGTCGTCATCGTGGACATCGACGAGCGCTCCCTGGCCCGGGAAGGCCGCTGGCCCTGGAGTCGGGACACCCTTGCCGAACTTGTGCAGCGGATCTTCGATGTGCACGGCGCGGCAGTGCTCGGCTTCGATATCGTCTTTGCCGAGCCCGATACGAGTTCAGGTCTGCCGCAACTCGAACGCCTCGCCCGGAACGAACTGGCGGGGAATGCGGCATTCAAGGAGCAACTCGAGTTACTGCGCCCCAGCCTCGACCACGATCGACTGTTCGCCAGCACCATCGCCCGCTACCCGGTGGTGCTCGGCTACTACTTCAACGCGGAGGTCGCGCGGGAGGAAGCCACGCGCTCGGGCGTGCTGCCCCGGCCCACACTGGTGGCCGGCAGCTTTCAGGGCCGCCGGGTGAACGTCGCTCGCGCCCAGGGCTTCGGGGCGAATCTCGAGGCCTTCCAGCAAGCTGCCCGGGGCGCAGGGCACTTCAATCCGGTACTGGACATCGACGGCATCGTACGCCGGGTACCGATGCTCTACGAGTACGCGGGCAACTACTACGAGTCCCTCAGCATCGCCATCGCCAAGGCGGCACTCGGAGTCGAGGAACTCCGCCTGCACTTCGAGGATGCCCCGTGGGGGGCAAGTCGGACCTACGCAGGCCTGGAGTGGCTGGAGATCGGTGCTCATCGCATTCCGGTGGACGAGAACGTCCAGGCCCTCATCCCCTACCGCAGCCGGCAGGGTGGCTTCACTTACGTCTCGGCCACGGACGTGCTGCGGGGTGCGGCGGATCTTCCGCCCGCTCTCATGCGCGATCGCATCGTGCTGGTGGGCACCACGGCACCGGGCCTTTTCGACCTGCGGGCAACGCCCGTGCAGGAAAACTATCCGGGGGTCGAGGTGCATGCGAACCTCATCACCGGCATCCTCGACGGGGCCATCAAGGCCCGGCCCGCCTACGTACTGGGTGCCGAGGCGGTGATGCTCGCCCTCGCCGGGCTGCTGCTGGCGCTGGTCCTGCCCCTGGTGAGTCCGATACAGGCGACGGCCACCTATGCCGGCGCCACGCTGCTGCTCACTGCCACCAACCTCCTGGTGTGGAGCAACGGCCTCGTGCTGCCGCTCGCATCACCGCTCGCCATGATGACGTTGCAGTTCGTGTTGCAGATGTCCTATGGCTACTTCCTGGAGACCCGGGGCAAGCGCCAGCTCACCAACCTCTTCGGCCAGTACGTGCCACCCGAACTGGTGGATGAGATGTCCCGTGCCCCGGAGAACTACTCCCTGGAAGCGGAATCGCGCGAGCTGACCGTGCTCTTCTCCGACGTTCGCGGTTTCACTTCCATCTCGGAGGGGCTGTCGCCACCAAAGCTCGCGCGCCTCATCAATGATTTCCTGACGCCCATGACGCGCATCATCCACGCCAATCGCGGCACCATCGATAAATACATGGGCGATGCCGTGATGGCCTTCTGGGGTGCTCCGGTCGACGACCCCGACCACGCGACCCATGCGGTGCAGACGGCACTGGAGATGGTGCGGCGTGCAGAGCAGCTTTCCGCGGAATTCACCGCCAGGGGGCTGCCGGCGATCTCCATCGGCGTCGGACTCAATACCGGTCAGATGTCCGTTGGCAACATGGGCTCCGAGTTTCGCATGGCCTACACGGTGCTCGGTGACGCGGTCAACCTGGGATCGCGGCTCGAAGGCCTAACCAAGGAATACGGCGTTTCCATCATCGTGAGTGAGAGCACCCGCAAGGCGGCACCGGGATTCATTTACCGGGAGCTCGATCTCGTCAAGGTGAAGGGCAAGGAGCAGTCGGTCACCATTCATGAGCCGCTCTGCCGCACGGGGGAACTCACGAAGGAGCTCAAGGATGAACTCAAGGTGTATCGACAGGGCCTCGAGTACTACCGGAACCGCAATTGGGACCTGGCCGAGATGCAGTTCCTGACGCTCGTCAAACAGACGAAGAATCCGGGGCTTTACCGGAAGTACGCCGAGCGTTGCGCATGGTTGCGGCAAAATCCGCCTGGTCAGGACTGGACCGGGGTCTTCGCCTTCAAGACGAAGTGATCGGCGCGGGGATGGCCATCAGGCAGGTCGACCGTGATCCAGCCGGCTGTGACGAGGCAACCACACCTCAACGCGAGAGGAAGAACTCCATCTTGATGCCGGCCAGCTCGATGATGTCCGAATCCTTGAGCGGGTAGGCATTCGGCCCGATGGGCTGCCCGTTCACGATCGGGAAATTGTTGGGTGTGCCGCCCTCGATGTGTGTCAGCACATAGCCTTGCGGCCGCCGCGAAATCACGGCCACCTGCACGCCCGGTTTGCCGAGGGTGATGAGGGCCTTGGTGAGTTCGAGCTCGCGCCCGGCGATGGGTCCATTCAGGACCCGCAGGCGCCCGAGGGGCATACCCGCAGCGGCTGCAACGGGCGGGATCCCGGCTGCACTCCGCGCTGCAGAGCTGATACCCGCAGCACTGGCACCTTGTTGGGCCGCAGCCTGGGCTGCCTCGCGCGCCGCCGAGGCATTGCGCGGCGGAATGACGATGGTGGCCTCGAAGTCGTCGTCCTCGGTCGCGGTCGCCGCTTCGTTGATGTACTTGAGTTCGTGCTTGCCGATCCCGATGACGTCGCCGTTACGCAGCGCGTGCTTCTTGATCAGCTTGCCGTTGACGTAGGTGCCGTTGGTGCTGCCCAAATCCTCGAGAAAGGAGTCGTCGAGGATGGTTATAACCAGTGCGTGCTTGCCGCTGACGGCCAGATTATCGATCTGGACGTCGTTGTCGGGCTTGCGACCGATGGTGATGCGTTCCTTGCCGAGCAGGTGCTCGGATTGGACGGTGCCGTTGAGACTGAGGACTAGCTTAGCCATCGTTGCCCCTGACCTCTGCAGAGCCCCACCCTTCGGGTGAACCTGCCCTCATCGAGCGACTACCCCATCGGGCCTGTCGCGACGAGCAGTGTGCCCGCCAACTCGACAGAGCACCACGGAGACGTTGTCGCGCCCACCACCTTCGTTTGCCAGTCTAACCAAATCCCGCGCGGCATCAAGCAGATTAGCGCCAGCCTTACACAGGGTTAGACGGATTTCTTCATCGGAAACCATATCATTGAGGCCGTCCGAGCACAGAAGAAACATCTCCCCCGGGACGCAGGCCTCCTCGCGCATCGTCACCTCCACTGAGGATTCTATGCCGAGTGCGCGCGTAACGAGGTTCTTCGGTGCGTTCTCGGCTGCCTCTTCCGGGGTGTAGAAGCCTCGATCGATGAGTTCCTGGATGAGCGAGTGGTCGTTGGTCACCCGTTCGAGGGCTTCGCCCCGCAGCCGGTAGACGCGCGAATCACCCACGTGGGCGATGACCAGGCGGTCGCCACGGGCGAGCAGGCAGGCCACCGTCGTGCCCATGCCGCGGGTCTCCTGCTCCCGCTCCTGGGTTTCATGGATGAGCCGGTTGGCCTTGTCGATGGCCCGTTCCAGCAGGATGCCGAAGCTGAGCCGACCGCTCTCGCTGTTCCGGTCGGTGGGGGCCAGGCCTGGCAGGGCGGCCTGCAATTCGGTCCAGATCGTGACCACCGCGATGGCACTCGCGAGTTCGCCGGCCTTGTAACCACCCATGCCATCCGCAACCACGGCCAATCCGAGCTCGGGGTCGATGACGGTGGAGTCTTCGTTGTGGGGGCGCCGTCTGCCGGTATCGGACAGCCCGACCAGTTCGAGGGTGGTGTTCATCGTGCCGGATCGCATGGGTTGGGTCTGCGCCCGCCGGCCGCAGCCAGCCTCAGCGCGCGCGCGCGCATTCCTGCAGGTCACGCGCCAGGTCCTCGCCCGTCTGGTAGCGGGCATCGACATCCTTCTTCAGGGCGCGGTCGATGATCGCCGACAGGCAGGGCTTGAGCTCGCGCAGTTCCGGACGGACGTCGAGAACGCTTGCATGCGGCTCATTGGCGATCTTGTACATCAGCGTGGCCATTGATTCGCCCTTGAAGGGCAGCCGGCCCGTGACCATCTGGTAGAGCATCACACCCAGCGAGAAGAGGTCCGAGCGACCATCGACCTTCCGGCCCGAGAGCTGCTCCGGCGACATATAGGACGGTGTGCCGAGCACCATGCCGGTCTTGGTCCTGCTCGAGTCCGTGATGCGGGCGATGCCGAAGTCGGTGAGCTTGACCTTCTTGGCTTCCGGTTCGTACATGATGTTGGCGGGCTTGATATCGCGGTGCACGACGTTGTTGCCGTGGGCGTAGTGCAGGGCAAGCGCCGCCTTGTAGATGATGCCCATGACCACCGGGACGGGAAGCAGGCCGCCCTCCTTGGTGTAGCGCGTGAGGTCGTGCCCCTGCAGGAACTCCATCGCGATGTAGGCGAGGTCGTGTTCCTCGCCGGCGTCGTAGATGGTCACGATGTTGGGATGGGTGAGGCGCCCGGCAGTCTCGGCCTCGCGGAAGAAGCGCGACTTCACTTCTTCGAGTTCATCCGCCTCGAACTCCTGCGACAGGGCCATCGTCTTGATGGCGACGACGCGGTTGATCTTGGGATCCCGCCCCAGATAGACGACGCCCATGGCACCCTTGCCGAGTTCCTTCTCCACCTGGTAGCGCCCCAGCATCGAGCCCGGGCCGAGCGCCACCGTAGCGCCGCCGCCGCCGGAGGCACCGAAGAACTGGGTACGATCCTCGTTCTGCTTCTTGCGATCCTTGATGTCGCGAAAGCCTGGATCCGCCCGTGCGATGTACTCGTAGACGCTGTTCGCCTTGGCCCAGTGGCGCTTGTTCTCGAAATCGAGCGCCAGCGAGTAGAGCGGCTCCAGCAGTGTTTCATCGAGCGGACAGGCGCGCAGCTTGTCAAAGGCCATATCGAGCTGACCCTGTTGCTGGAACTGGATGGCCAGCATGCGATTGCCCTCGGCGGCCGTGCTGTCGGCGCGTAGCTTGCCGCGCTCGGTGACCAGATAGCGGCGCACCGTGACCATCACATAGCCGGCTGTGAGCAGCACGATGGCGGCCATGAAACGGAGTGCCATGCCGTGGGTGGTCATCATCGTGAGCTGCGTGCCCAGCAATACGATAAGGAGGATGGCGGTCAGCAGGGCGCTGGGACCGGCACCCAGGCGTGGCAGCGCGAATGCGACATAGGCGAGAACCGCAAGCCACACGAATATCTCGACGGGCATGCCCCAGGCCGGAACCACGAAGAAATGCTCTGACAGGATGCTCGAGACCTGATGGGCCATGATCTCCACCGGCTGCATGGCCTCGTCGGTCGGCGTCTTGATGGCCTGCCCGACGCCGAAGGCAGTGGGCCCGATGACGACCACCTTCCCGGCGTACTTCGTGAGCGGCACCTTGCCCGCGTAGACATCGTAGAAGCTGTCCTTGCTGAAGGGCGCGCGGTCACCCTGTTGGGAGTAGAAGAAGGTGCGCATCTGCAGTGCCGGGTCGGTCGGGATGTTCAGGCGCCCGAGCTGGACGCCCTCGCCCAGCCGCACGCGAATGTCCGCCAATGTCAGGTTGAGACTCCTCGCGGCCACCAGCAGGGACTGGCTGGGGAAGTAGCGGTCGTAGTAGCTGACCACCAAGGGGTCACTGCGGATACCGCCGTCGGGTTCGACATTGAAGATGAGGGCCCCGAGTCCGGTCGCCGCTTCTGCCAGGAGCGGGATGGGGGGCTCGATGCGGATGGTGCTGGTGGGGAGTTGCTGCGTTTCGAGTGCGCTGATCTCGTCCACCACGGTGGGGAGGGCGTTTGCCAGAACGGTGTCCGGGAGGGCCTCACTCGGATTGCCGAGGGGCTCACCCTTGTCGAACTGCATCGGCAGGATGACGTTCCGTGCACGGGTGAGCGCCGCAGCCAGGCGGGAGTCGGTGTCCAGTGCGGCCTCGGCCTCGCCCAGGCGCGTACCGAAGGCCGCAGCGGGCTCTCCGGGCAGCCCCAACTGTGCGAACTCGCGCGCCAGATCGCGCAGCTTAAGCAGGCCCGGATCGACCTGCGGCTCGGAGAGGAAGATGAGCGGGGCAATCACCTTTGCCTTCGCCTCGGCGAGCCGGTCTATGACCTCCGCCAGCACGGTGCGCGGCCATGGCCAGCGACCGATGTTGGCGATCGACTGATCGTCTATGGCGATGACGGATACGTCGGGCGAGGGCTCACGTACCGAGTGACGTACACCGAGGTCGTAGGCAGCCCGGTCGAGGGCGTCGGTGATGTCCCGGGCGAAGGCCGTCAGCAATACAGCCAGAATGACGGTCGCAAACCATTGGGATTTCCAGAAGGGGGTCTTCATGCCTTGAGACACCTTCGCTAGCCCCCTCGCCTGACCGGTATCGCCGCCGGGTCGCCGGCCAATGGATTGGCACCCCGTCTACGTAATCACCACGCTCCACTTACCGCCAGCCTGTGGTCGGCCGCACCCACCCGAGCCGCCGCCCGCCCTCAGCGCTCGATGAGATGCGACTTGTCTTTCACACTGCGGAATTCCTCGGCCTCGGGCAGGGGCTCCTTACGGTGGCTGAGCACCGGCCAAGCCTTCGCGAGTTCGCGGTTCAGTTCGATGAAGGCTTGTTGTGACTTCGGGACGTCGTCTTCGGACACGATGGCCTCGACCGGGCACTCGGGCTCACACAAGGTGCAATCGATGCACTCGTCCGGGTCGATGACGAGCATGTTGGGGCCTTCATGGAAGCAGTCGACCGGGCACACCTCGACACAGTCGGTGAACTTGCACTTGATACAGGCCTCGGTGACCACAAACGCCATGGCAGCGGAATCTCGTTGGTTCAGGAAAACGTGAAAGGCGGCGTGTGTGGATGACCCACGCCAACACCGGTTGGTAATCATACGTCATGGCCGCAGCCTTGGCACGGGCGTGCCAGGGAGACTCACGACCCGCTCCTCGCCGCCCGCCCCGGAACCCCGGGTCATCCGGCCCTCGCGCGCGTTGTGGTACACGAGTTCCGCCGGGGCGGTGAACCCGCTCAGCCCTCTGACGGCGGTACCCGTCCCTGCATGATGGCGTGTAGATCGTAGAGCAGTGCCAGCGCATCGCGCGGGGCGCAGCGATCAGGCTCGATGGCGAGCAACCGGGCATGCACGGCTTCCAGCCATCCCGTGGTTGCCGCCTCAGTCTCCTTCGCAGTTCCTGGTGCGGGCGCATCCGGCCGTGACGGCACCGTGCTCGCCTCGTGCAGCCTGAGGCGGTCGCAGGCGCGCTCGATGACCGCCATCGGCAGGCCCGCGCGCCGCGCCACCAGCACACCGTGGCTGCGATCGGCAGCGCCGGGCAGCACGCGATGGGTGAAGACCACCTCCGCCCCATCCTCGAGTACCTCGGTGCACAGGTTCAAGATGGCCGGATGGGCGTCGGCCAGCGCCGTCAGCTCCAGATAGTGCGTGGAGAGGATGGCGAGGGCGCGGTTGTGCAGGGCCAGATGCTCGGCGATCGCCCACGCGAGCGCGAGGCCATCAGCGGTGCTCGTGCCGCGACCGATCTCGTCCACCAGCACCAGACTCTCCGGACCGGCGAGACGCAGGAACCGCGCGCTCTCGTGCATCTCGACCATGAAGGTGGAGCGCCCACCCGCGATGTCGTCGGCCGCGCCGATGCGGGTGAAGATACGGTCCACGGGACCGATCGTGGCGGCGGTGGCGGGGACGAAACTGCCGATGTGGGCGAGCAGCACGATGAGTCCCGCCTGGCGCAGGTAGGTGGACTTGCCGCCCATGTTCGGGCCGGTCAGCACCAGCAGCCGCTGTTCGCAGCCGATCTCGAGATCGTTGGGCACGAAGGGGTGACCGCCGGCGGCCTCGACCACCGGATGACGGCCCGCGCGGATGCGGATCCCGGGCCGGTCGCTGAAGGTGGGCCGGGTCCAGCCGAAGGTACGGGCGCGGTCGGTGAGGGCGAGCAGCACGTCGAGTTCGGCGCTGGCCGCGGCCGCCCGGCGCAGGGCGGCACGTTCGGCGTCGACGGCTTCGAGCAGGCCGCGATAAAGTGTGCGTTCGCGCGCCCGTGCTCCGGCGCCGGCGGCGAGTGCGCGACTTTCGAACTCTGCGAGTTCGGGGGTTGCGTAGCGCTCGGTCTGTTTGAGCGTCTGGCGGCGGTGATAATGTGCCGGCACGCGCTCAGCCAGACGGCGCGGCAGTTCGATGTAATAACCGTGCACCCGGTTGTAGCCGACCCGCAGCGTGGCGATGCCGGTGCGTTCGCGCTCCGCGGCCTCCAGGGCCCGCAGGGCCTGGTCGGAGTCGAAGGCAAGCAGGCGCAAGCGATCGAGTTCGGCATCGAAGCCCGTGGCGAAGAAACCGGTTTCGAATGATGGTTCGACCTGGCCCTCGCCAATGGCACGTTCCAGCAGCTCGCTGAGTGCCGCGGGCGGGGGCAGCGCGGCGGCGAGTGTTGCCAGGGGATGGTCACCGGGCAGTCCACGCACGGGCAGAGCAGCGGCCACGCGCGCGAGCGCACGCAGGCCGGTCCGCAGCCGGTAGAGGTCACGCGGGCGAGCGCTCAGCAGGGAGACCCGGGTGACGATGCGCTCGAGGTCCACCACCGCCGCCACTTCGGCCGTGAGCGTGGCGAGATTCGCTGTGTCAAGCAGCCAGGCGATGGCGTCCTGGCGGCGGGCGAGTTCCTCCAGCGAGCGCGTTGGCCGCGCCAGCCAGCGGCGCAGGCAGCGCGCACCGGCCGCCGTGCGGGTGATGTCGAGTACGGCGAAGAGCGAGTGCCCGGTCGTTGCGACGAGCGCCGTATCCACTTCGAGCTGGCGACGCGCCTGGGCATCGAGGACGAGCAGCGACTCGTCAGCCGCGGCCTCGAGATGTTCGATGTGGGGCAAGCGCCCGCGCTGGGTCTCCTGCGCGTAAGCGAGCGCCGCTGCGGCGGCCGCCAGCGCCAGCGGACGGTCGCCAAGGCCGAGCAGGGCGGCCTCGGCCGTGCCGAACTGCAGTTCGAGGGCGCGCCGGGCGTCGGTGCCGTCAAAGGATTCCCGCCGCCGCAGGCGCCGGGCCACGTCGCCAGGCGCCAAGGCCGAGAGCATTTCGTCGGGGGCACTCTCCGGCAACAGGATCTCGGCCGGCCGCAGCCGTGCAAGCTCGGTCTCCAGCGCCTCGCCGTCGGCACATTCGCGCGCGCTGAGTCTCCCGGCCGCCAGATCGAGCACCGCCAGACCGGCGCGCGACCCCACGGGCCAGAGTGCCGCCAACGGGCGGTCGCTCAGGGCATCGAGGAGGGTGTCATCGGTGAGGGTGCCGGGCGTGACGATCCGGGTGATGCGCCGCTCGACCGGGCCGCGCCCATCCGGCTCGCCCACCTGCTCGCAGACCACCACCGGCTCGCCCAACTCGATGAGTCGGGCGAGATAACCATCGGCGGCATGGGCCGGTACCCCCGCCATCGGAATGGGCGCCCCGGCAGAGGCCCCGCGGGTAGTGAGGGTGATGCCGAGCAGCCGCGCGGCCCGGGCCGCGTCCTCGAAGAACAGTTCGTAGAAGTCGCCCATCCGGTAGAAGAGCAGCCAGTCCGGATATTCGGCCTTCATGGCCAGGTACTGCTGCATCATCGGCGTGTGGGCGGACTTCCCAACCGGGTCGTGGACGGGTGGTGGGTCCGGAGCGTGAAGCGACATGTGTGCGATGGTACCCCCCAGCCGGGACCCGGCGCATGCGGGTGGCGCTGCGCGTTCCCCCTGCTGCAGCGGCCGACTCCGCTATCCTTCGGCGCTGCCCGCGCCCATTCGTGCGTTGCCGATCGGCTGCCGGGACGCGGCCACTCCAATTTGAATCGTGATACTCAGGCAGGACACGCCATGACGGTAGAACTCAACCGATCCACCCAGCACTTCGAATCCGACGTCTCACAGGTGCTCGACCTGGTCGTGCACTCGCTCTACCAGGACCGGGAGGTGTTCCTGCGGGAACTGCTCTCCAACGCGGCCGATGCCTGCGACAAGCTGCGTTTCGACGCCCTCGGCGACGAAGCGCTGCTGGAGGGGGAGTCTGAACTGCGGGTGGAGCTCGAGATCTCTGCGGCCCAGCGCACGCTCACGGTGCGTGACAACGGCATCGGCATGTCCCGCGACGAGGTGACCCGCTGCCTGGGCACGATCGCCCACTCCGGCACGCGCGAGTTTCTCAACCGACTCTCCGGCGAACGGCAGCGTGACAGCGCCCTCATCGGTCAGTTCGGCGTGGGCTTCTACGCGGCCTTCATGGTGGCGGAGAGGGTGGTGGTCTACAGCCGTCGGGCCGGACTCGCCGAGGACGAGGGCGTGCGCTGGGAATCGGACGGCCGCGGCGAGTTCACCGTGGAAGGCGCGCGGGTGAAGCGGCGCGGGACCGAGATCATCCTGCATCTGCGCGAGGACGCATCCGAGTATCTGGAGGTTGCCCGGCTACGCCACATGGTGCAGCAGCATTCTGATCATCTGCCCTTGCCCGTGTTGTTACCCTCAGGTGAGAAGGGCGATGGCCCGCCAGAGCGCGTAAACCGCGCGGACGCGCTTTGGTTGCGGCGCAAGACCGAGGTGACGGACGCGGAGTACCGCGACTTCTACCAGCACCTCGCCCACGACTGGGAGGAACCGGCGGCGTGGGTACATGCCCAGGTCGAGGGCCGACTCGAGTACCGTCTGTTGCTCTACATCCCGAAGCGTGCACCCTTCGGCCTGTGGGACCGTGATACGCGGGGTGGTGTGAAGCTCTACGTGAAGCGCGTGTTCATCACCGATGATGCCGAGCGGCTGCTGCCGCGCTGGTTGCGCTTCGTGCGCGGCATCATCGATACCGACGATCTGCCACTCAACGTATCGCGTGAGACCCTGCAGAACCATCGCCTGCTGGACCAGATCCGTACGGCAGCGACGCGGCGTGTGCTCACGCTGCTCGGCGAGATGGCAGGCGATGATCGCTATCCGGCCTTCTGGAAGACCTTCGGTGCCCTGTTGAAGGAAGGCATCATCGAGGACGCCGGCGAGCGCGAAACTCTGGCGGGGCTGCTGCGCTTCAGTACCACCCGCGAGCCCGAGGGGCAGGTGAGTCTCGCCACGTACCTGGAACGTGCGCCCGAGGGTCAGAAGGCCATCTATTACGTCACCGGCGAGGGCATCACGGCGGCGCGGGCCAATCCGCAGCTCGAGATCTTCGCCGCCCGCGGCATCGAGGTGTTGCTGCTCGCCGAGCCCATCGACGACTGGCTGGTCATGCATCTGCGCGAGTTCCGCGACCTGCCGCTGGTGTCGGTGGCCGCCGAGGACCTCGATGTCCAGGCCTTGCCACAGGCCGCCGATGCGCCGGGCGGCGATCCAGCGGCCGAGGTCGTGGACGCAGCGCTCTGCGCGCGGCTCAAGGCGGCCCTCGGCGGGCGCGTGGTGGAGGTACGTCCGAGTGCCCGTCTGACGAACTCCCCCAGTTGTCTGGTGGCGGCGGATGGTGCCCTCACGGCGCGCATGCAGCGGCTGCTCGCCGCCTCTGGCGAGGCCCCGCCGAAGCAACCCCGGGTGCTCGAAGTGAATCTCGCGCATCCGTTGCTGGTGGCACTTGCCGCCCTCACCGACGCCCCGCTGGCCGATGGTGCGGAGCTGCTGCTGGCCCAGGCCGAGCTGGTCGAAAGCGGTCGGCTGGCGGAGCCGGCGCGCTTCGTGGAAGTGCTGAACCGCGTCGCCCTGCGGGCCGCGGCCAACGGTGCCACTACGCACAGCGAGGTCCCTCTGCCTGCGGGAGTGCGGCTGGAGTCCGGGCCCGGATGAGAGCAGGCGCTTGCGACCAGCGAGGTTGGGGGGAAGACCTCCGATGGGGCTTGAATCGACCGCTGGCTGGCGCAGGATCCAGCCTGCCAGGCCTCGTTCACTCGTGGCACTGACGGGCCAGCCAACGGAAGCAGAGCATGCGGCCTGAGGAGTCACGGATGACCGGAACGAATGACCCCTATCGCCTGATCGAGGACCTGGTGCGGATCGGGATTGCGCTCTCGGCCGAGCGCAATCACGACCGTCTGCTCGAACTCATCCTGGACGAGGCGCAGCGACTCGCAGGCGCGGATGCCGGCACGCTCTATCTCGAGGACGGCTCCGGTCAGCTTCGCTTCGAGATCATGCACACCAACTCGCTGGGAATAAGACTTGGCGGAGTGGACGGTGCGCCCATCGATCTGCCGCATGTGCGGCTCAGCGATGCGGCGGGAGTGCCCAATCTGCACCATGTGGCGGCCCGAGCCGCCAACCTGCGGGCGACCATCAACGTGCCCGATGTCTACGCCAACGAGGAATTCGATTTCTCCGGCACTCGCAGCTTCGATACTCGCACGGGTTATCGCTCCCGTTCCTTTCTGACCGTGCCGATGACCAACCATGAGGGCGTGGTAATCGGTGTTTTGCAACTGCTGAATGCGCTCGATCGGGAGACGGGTGCGGTCGTGCCCTTCGACGCGACACTCACGCGGCTCATCGAGGCCCTGGCCTCGCTGGCTGCGGTCGCGCTCAGCAACAAGCAGCTCATCGATGCCCAGCGCAAGCTCTTCGACGCGCTCATTCAGCTCATCGCCAATGCGGTCGACGAAAAATCTCCTTACACGGCCGGGCATTGCCGGCGAGTACCCGTGCTCACGGATCTGCTCGCCGAGGCCGCCTGCCAGGTGCGGGATGGGCCGCTGGCCAACTTCAGCATGACCGAGGACGAACGCTACGAGCTCAATGTTGCGGCCTGGCTGCACGACTGCGGCAAGATCACGACGCCCGAGTATGTGGTGGACAAGGCGACCAAGCTCCAAACCATCTTCGACCGGGTGGAACTGGTTCGACTCCGGCTCGAAATCCTGCGGCGTGACATCCACATCAGGCTCCTCGAGGCACGTCTCGCGGCGATCGACCCCGGGAGCGAGCCTGCTGATCGGGCCACCTTGGCTGCGGAGGATGCCCGACTTGCGGAGATGGGGGCCTTCCTCGAGCGGATCAATCAGGGTGGTGAGCACCTCGACGCGGCGGATGCCACGCGCTTGCGGGAACTCGCGGCGTTGGCATGGACTGCCGCCGATGGCAGCACCCAGGGTCTGCTCAGTGAAGAAGAACTCGGCAATCTGCTCATCGCTCGCGGCACCTTGAACGATGCCGAGCGTTGCATCATCAACAATCACGTGGTGGTCACCATCAAGATGCTGGAATCCCTGCCCTATCCTCGGCATCTGCGGCGAGTGCCCGAATATGCTGGCGGTCATCACGAGCGCATGGATGGCAGCGGCTATCCGAACCAGCTCACCCGTGAGCAGATGTCCATTCCCGCGCGCATGATGGCCATCGCCGATATCTTCGAGGCCCTCACCGCGCCCGACCGCCCCTACAAGCAGCCTCTGCCGCTATCGCGTTCGCTCGAGATCCTGGGCGGCATGCGGCTCGCCAATCACGTGGATGCGGATCTCTTCGATGTCTTCATCGGCCAGAAGGTCTACCTGCGCTATGCGGAGCGTTTCCTCGATCCGGCGCAGATCGATGCGGTGGACGAGTCGCGCATCCCGGGCTATGGCGGCAACCGCCCCGCGGCCCTTGTATGAGCGATCCCGGCGGCGATTCGACCCCGCGTGCCGCGCACCTGCGCCTCGAGGAGCTGGTGCTTGGGCTCGTGGCCCGTTTCCGGGCCGCGTCACTCCACTACGGGCACGGCACGGACAACGCCGAGGACGAGGCCTGGTATCTGGCACTCGCCACGCTCGGGCTACCCTTCGATCGCGATTGGCGTGAACACGACGTGACCCCCGCCGAGCGGCAGGCCATCGAGGCCATGGCCGAGCGGCGCATCCGCGAACGTCTGCCGGTGGCCTATCTGTTCGGCGAGGCCTGGTTCTGCGGTCTGCCCTTCGAGGTGAACGGACACACGCTCATCCCGCGCTCGCCGGTGAGTGAACTCATCGAGGCGGGCTTCCATCCCTGGATCGACCCGGAGCGCGTGCGGAGCGTGGCGGATGTGGGCACCGGCTCTGGCTGCATCGCCATCGCGACGGCGCTGGCCATGCCCGATGTGCGCGTGTTTGCTACGGATGTCTCCCCGGAGGCGCTGGTGGTGGCGGCGCGCAATGTGGCGCGCCATGGCGTCGCCAACCAGGTGACGCTGCTGCAGGGCGATCTGCTGAATCCCCTGCCGGAAGGCCTGCGGCTGGACGTGGTCGTCGCCAACCTGCCTTATGTGCCGGCGACCGAGCTGGATGATCTGCCGGCCGAGTACCGGCACGAGCCCCGGCTTGCTCTCGACGGCGGTGGCGCGGATGGGCTCACGCTGGTCGATAGTCTGCTGCATCAGTGCCGTACGCGCCTGGCCGCGGGCGGCCTGCTGGTCTGCGAGGTGGGCGACGGCATGGATCGCTTCGAGGCCCGCTATCCGCGGCTGCCGGTCACCTGGGTGGAGTTCGAGAACGGTGGTGACGGGGTGTTCGTGCTGGAGGCCGCGGCCCTCGCCCGTCTGGGAGCAGGCTGAGCCACGGGCAGGGTGTGCCTGCGGGTGGTCGCTCGATCACACAGGGTCTGCCAGTCGGGGTAGCATCCGTGGCCTGCCGGCTGGTTCGCCCCGCGCGGATGGCACGACCGCTGGCCGTCGGCGTGACGCCACCGCCATCGATCATCACCGCTCCACCCACCATGCCCCGGAAGCCCCCATGTCTGGAAACACCTTCGGCCGCGCCTTCACCCTGACCACGGCCGGCGAGAGTCACGGCCCGGCCTATGTCGGGATCGTGGATGGCTGCCCGCCGGGATTGCCGCTCACCGAGGCGGATCTGCAACACGACCTTGATCGGCGCAAGCCCGGCACCTCGCGCCATACCACCCAGCGCCAGGAGGAGGACCGCGTGCGCATCCTCTCCGGCGTGTACGAGGGGCTCACCACCGGCACACCCATCGGGCTCCTCATCGAGAACACCGACCAGCGTTCGAAGGACTACGCGAAGATCAGCGAGACCTTCCGCCCCGGTCATGCCGACTACACCTACCAGCAGAAGTACGGCATCCGCGATCCGCGCGGTGGCGGCCGCGCCTCGGCCCGCGAGACCTGCATGCGGGTGGCAGCCGGCGGCATCGCAAAGAAATACCTGCGTGAGCGTCTCGGCATCGAGGTGCGCGGCTACCTGAGCCAGCTCGGGCCGCACGTACTGGCCCTCGAGGACTGGTCGGCGGTGGCGGGGAATCCCTTTTTTTGCGCCGAACCTGCCCGCGTGCCAGAGCTCGAGGCCTTCATGGATGCCTTGCGCAAGAGCGGCGAGTCCGTGGGTGCGCGGGTGTCGGTCGTCGCGAGCGGGGTGCCGGTGGGGCTCGGTGAGCCGGTCTTCGGGCGGCTCGACGCCGAGATTGCCAGCGCGATGATGGGCATCAATGCGGTCAAGGCGGTGGCGATTGGCGCCGGTTTCGACGCCGTCGCACAACATGGCACTGAGCATCGCGACGAGATCACGCCCGAGGGCTTCCTGTCGAATCACGCCGGAGGCGTGCTGGGTGGGATCTCCACCGGTCAGGACATCCTCGTGTCGATCGCGCTCAAGCCTACCTCGAGCATCCGCCTGCCCGGTCGCAGCATCGACGTGCGGGGTGCGGCCACGGAGGTCATCACCACCGGCCGCCACGACCCCTGCGTCGGCATCCGCGCTACGCCCATCGCCGAGGCCATGCTCGCCCTCGTGCTGCTGGACCACTGGCTGCGGCATCGTGGCCAGTGCGGGGAGGTCCAATCCCCGACGCCGCGCATCCCGGCCTCCGTCCGCCCCGACGGGCGCTGACGATCACTGCCCGGCTGCTGTTCGACCCGGGTCGAACGATCCTCTGCGCGCGTCCGCGCCACGCTGGAGACTGCCCGCGATGAGTGCGCCGGAGCGGCTGCCGACAGGTTCGCTCACGGCCTTCTACTTCTGCTATTTCGCCTCGGTGGGGGTGGCCGTACCCTATCTGCCCGCCTGGCTCGCGGCGCGCGGGCGCGGCATCGAGACCATCGGCTGGCTCATCGCCTGCCTCACCATCGGCCGCATCGTCGCCCCTGTGCTCTCGGCCCGCCTCGCCGATCTGCGCGGTCAGCATCTACTGGTCGTGCGCGTGGCCAGTGCCCTGGCGCTGGTGGCCTTTACCCTGCTGCCACTCGGGGAGGGCCTGCTGTGGGAGGCGATCATCCTCACGATCTTCGGCTGCCTGTGGAGTGTCTCGCTGCCGCTGGTGGAGTCGATCACCCTGGCGGGGCTTGCGGATCGCCCGGAGCGTTACACGCGCATCCGCCTCGGGGGCTCCTTCGGCTTCATCGCCGCGGTGATGGCGACCGGTGCCATCCAGGACGTGGCGCAGGTGCCGTTGCTGTTGGCCATGACACTCGCCGGTGCGTTCCTCTCGACCCTGCTCCTGCGCGTGCCGGTGACGCTGCCGCACACGGCGGCCGCGACGACCGACCGGCCACCCCGACTGCTGAATCGCCGCTACCTGATGGTCCTGGCCGTCTCGGTGCTGATGCAGATCGCCCACGGCCCCTACTACGGCTTCTTCACCGTGTACCTGAAGGACCTCGGTTACCCGAGCCCGCTGGTGGCGACGCTCTGGAGTGTGGGCGTGATGGCCGAGGTGGCGCTGTTTCTTGCCCTGCCGCGCCTGGCGCGGCGACTCGCGCCGGAGACCCTGCTCGCCATCGGTGCCGGGGGCGGCGTACTGCGCTGGTGGCTCATCGCGAGTTTCCCGACGGAGCCGGTGTTGCTGGTCCTGGCGCAGTTGCTGCACGCGGCCACCTTCGGCGTGCATCACGCCACCGCCGTGGTGCTGGTGCATCACTCGGTGCCGCGCCGGCACGCCGGGCTCGCGCAGGCGCTCTACAGCAGCCTGAGCTTCGGACTCGGCGGGGCGGTGGGTACGGTCAGCGGTGGCTGGTTGTGGGAGGCGTGGCAGCCGGCGGCGGCCTTCCACCTGGCGGCCGTGGCGAGTATCGCTGCGCTGATGGTCGTGCTGCTCGCGGGTGGGCGCACCGCAGCACCCCGGCCCGGGAGTTGAGGCTCAAAGCCCCCCCGGGCCTGCTTGACTCAGCCGGCGAGGAGGGCCTTGACCTGCTGGCTCACCACCGCCATGTCGGCGCGGCCCAGGAGCCGCGGCCGCAGCAGGGCCATCACCGCACCCATGTCGCGGGCCGAAGTGGCACCAGCCTCGGCGATGGCGGCCGTGACCTCGGCCGCCAGGCTGGCCGCGTCCAGCGGCTCCGGCAGGTAGGCCCCGATGACCGAGAGCTCGAAGCGCTCCTTGTCGGCGAGGTCCTGGCGGCCGGCGGCATCGAACTGGCTGATGGACTCGCGCCGCTGCTTCACCATCTTTTCCAGCACCGTGAGGACATCCGCATCCTGCATGTCGATGCGTTCATCCACCTCGCGCTGCTTGATGGCAGCAGCGATCAGCCGGAGCGCACCCAGGCGATCGCCTTCGCGCGCCTTCATGGCGGACTTGATGTCCTCCTGGATGCGGGTCTTGAGGCTCATGCGCTGACCTGATCGGTGCCGGGGGGGTGCCAGTTACCCCAGCCGGGGCGCTTGGGCACGGGGCCGCCGGGAAGGGATGTCAATCAGTGGGTGCGGGTGCGCCGTACCTGGGTGCGGGAGAGCTTCTTCTGCCAGCGCTTGACCGCAGCGGCAGCCTTGCGCTTGCGCACCTGCGTCGGCTTCTCGTAGAACTCGCGGCGGTGGACCTCGGCCAGCACACCGGCCTTTTCGCAAGCACGCTTGAAGCGGCGCAGGGCGACATCGAAGGGTTCGTTTTCCCGGACCTTGACACTCGGCATGCAGATTTACCTGGGTTGTGGACTCGCGACGCGAGGGGGCCTGCGCAGAGCGCGAGGGGCGCGTATCTTAGGCGGCCCATGAGCACTCCGACAAGCACTACCACAACCGCGACACGCCGGCCTTGCGTGCTCGGCGTCGAAACCTCCTGCGACGAGACCGGCCTCGCCCTCTACTGCGGCGAGCGGGGCCTCCTCGCCCACACCCTGCACAGCCAGACCGCCATGCACGCCCAGTGGGGCGGGGTGGTCCCGGAGCTCGCCTCCCGCGAACACCTCTATCGCCTCATCCCGCTCACGGCGGAGTGCCTGCGCCAGGCCGGCCTGACCCTGGCCGAGGTGGACGCCATCGCCTATACCGCCGGCCCGGGCCTGGCCGGCGCGCTCCTCACCGGCTGCGGTTTCGCCCAGTCCCTGGCCTGGGCCCTGGGCCTGCCCGCGGTGGCCGTGCACCACCTGGAGGCGCACCTGCTGGCCCCGCTGCTGGAGGACGCCCCGCCCGACTTCCCCTTCCTGGCGCTTTTGGTGAGTGGTGGCCACACCCAACTGGTGGCGGTGGAAGGTCTCGGCCAGTACCAGATCCTGGGCGAGTCGCTGGACGACGCCGCCGGCGAGGCCTTCGACAAGACCGCCAAGCTGCTCGGCCTCGGCTATCCCGGTGGCCCGCAGATCCAAGCGGCCGCCCAGCGTGGCACGACGGGTCGCTATCGCTTCCCGCGCCCCATGCTGGATCGGCCCGGACTGGATTTCTCCTTCAGTGGCCTGAAGACCGCGGTCCTCACCTGTGTGCAGGCCGAGGCGGATCTGGCCGCTCGCTGCGACGACATCGCCCTCGCCTTCGAGGAGGCGGTGGTGGAGACCCTGCTGGGCAAGACCCGGCGCGCGCTGGAGGAGACCGGCTGCGCGCGACTGGTGGTGGCGGGCGGCGTCAGCGCCAATCGCCGCCTGCGCAGCCGCCTGACCGGGCTCACCGACTCCCATGGGGTGCAGGTGAGCTTCCCCCGGCTCGCCTTCTGCACCGACAACGGCGCCATGGTGGCCCTGGCCGGCTATCACCGCCTGCTTGCCGGGGAGCGCGCCGGGCCTGGATTCACGGTGCGCCCGCGCTGGCCGCTCGATACCCTCGCCCCGCCGGCCATCGTTGCCGGGGCCTGAGGGCGGCTTCAAGTTGGTGCCTCTGCACCGGGACGTGCGCGCCCTCAAGGGGCGTTTCGCCGGCCGTGTCACCCAGACGGTGACCCTCGAGCAGATGGACGAAGCCATCCTCAACTCGGCTGGCGGGAGCGAAGAGGGGTGATCGGCCTCGATAGGCGCTAGAGCCGCTCGTACGCCTCTCTGTCGAGGCGGGCGGGGAGCACTCCGTTCCCACCGCGACCACTCGGTCTTGACCTTCGGCTTGCGGCGGTGAAAGGATTGCCATACGGTAATGCCATCCTTACTGTAAGGGGCATGCCATGACGGCCATCGCGAAAGTCACTTCCAAGGGCCAGACCACGATACCCGCGGCGGTGCGGGCGGCACTGCAGGTCGGGCCAGGGGACTTGATCGCGTGGGAGGTGCTGGACGACGGCAGCGCACGTATCCGGCGCGTGCAGTCGCTCGACATCGAGTATCTGAAGGCCGTGGAAGGCACGCTGTCCGAGTGGGCAAGCGCCTCTGACGAGGAGGCCTACCGTGGGTTATGAACGCTACACGGTACTGAGGGTGCCCTTCCCGTTTACCGACCGTGCGTCCACGAAAAACCGACCGGCGCTGGTGCTGTCGGGCGCGGCCGTGTTCAACGGGCCGGCCGGCCACTCGGTGCTGGCGATGATTACCTCCGCCGCCCACTCCGCCTGGCCGCTCGACTGTCCCATCGAAGATCTTGCCAGCGCCGGCCTGCCGGCACCCTCCGTCGTACGCTTCAAGCTCTTCACGCTTGACCACCGTCTGGTTCGTGGCCCGCTCGGCCGCCTGCTGACATCGGATGCCGAGCGGGTGCAGGCCGCACTTGCCCGCCTGTTCGCAGGCCCGGCGTGACCTCGGTCAAGGCCCTCCGGAAACTCATCCCAGGCTCGGACTCCCAGGAATCGTGCGAGCGCCGCGCCGCGTCGCTCAGCCCTGCGCGTCCCCGACCCGGCCCTCGGTCCCGGTCAGAAGTCGCCGGATGTTGTCGTGATGGCGCGCCAGCACGATGAGGCCGAGCAGGCCGCAGGCGATGCGGATCGGGAGCGGCTCTGCCAGAAGAAGGCTGGTGACGAAGGGGGCGGGGGCCGCCACCAGGGCCGCCAGCGAGGAGTAGCCCAATAGCCGCGCAATGATGAGCCAGGTGCCCACGTGCGCAAGGCCGAGCGCCCAATGCAGGCCGAACAGCACGCCGATGAAGGTGGCCACGCCCTTGCCGCCGCGAAAGCCGAAGAACACGGGGTAGAGGTGGCCGAGCACAGCCGCAACGGCGGTGGCCGCCAGCAGCGTGGGCGTAGCGCCGAGCAGGGCCGCCGCGCCGACGGGCACGAGGCCCTTCAGCAGATCGCCGGCCAGGGTCAGCGCGGCGGCGACCTTGCCGTGCAGGCGGAGCACGTTGGTGGCACCCGGGTTGCCCGAGCCACCGGAGCGCGGATCGGCGAGTCCAAGGGCACGACAGACCAGGATGGCGGCGCAGAGCGAGCCCAGCAGATAGGCGGCGAGTACGGAGGTCAGCAGGATCCACATGGCACGGCACTCTCGACCAGCCACCGCTTGACGGTCAAGTCGACGAGGCGCTAAACCCTGAGCGTCGCCGGCCGGTCCGGCGGGCTTTCCTTTCGTGCAGCCGCTCGGGACGAGGTAGCGTGGATACCATCTTCATTCGTGAACTCGAGGTCCACGCGGTCATCGGTGTGCATGCCTGGGAGCGACAGATCGAGCAGCGGCTGGTGTTCGATCTCGAACTCGGCAGTGACTGCGTGGCCGCCGCAGCCCTGACCGACCAGGTTGCAGACACGATCGACTACGTCGCCGTCTGCGCCGGCGTCACCGCACTGGTGCACGCGGCGCGCGCCCAGTTGCTCGAGACCCTCGCCGTACGCGTGGCCGAGCATCTGCTGGCAGACTTCCCCCTCGCCCGGGTGCGGGTGCGGGTGGCCAAACCGGGTGCGGTTCCCGAAGCCGGCAGTGTCGCCGTGCAAGTGGAAAGGCTGGCCTCCCACCGATGACCCGCGTGCACGTGGGCGTTGGCAGCAACATCGATCGCGAGCGGAACGTACGTTCCGGACTGGTCAGCCTCGCGACCACCTTCGGCCCGCTCCGGGTGTCCCGGGTCTTCGAAAGCGTGGCCGTGGGCTTCGTGGGTGAGCCGTTCTACAACCTGGTGGTGAGCTTCGAGACCACCCTGCCACCGGCGACCGTAGCCCTGAGGCTGCGCGAAATCGAGTTCGCCCATGGTCGGCCGGCGCAGGCCGTCAAACTCGCGCCGCGCACCCTCGATCTCGACCTGCTGCTCTACGGAGATGTGGTGGCCGTCACAGAATCGTTCCGCATACCGCGCGAAGATGTGACACGGTTCGCGTATGTGCTGTGGCCGCTCGCCGAGCTCGATGGCGAGTCGCGCCACCCTGTGGATGGGCGAACCTTTCGCGAGATCTGGGCGGACTTCCCGCGTGCCAGCACCCCTGGGCTGGCACCCGTGACGTTCGCCCCTGCCGTGCCCGATATCGTTTCCGCTCCCGCCGTATCTGCGATGCCCGCTGTCATCTCTGCCGATTCCGTTTCGGATCCCGTCTCGCGCCCGGAGTCCTCTGATGCGTCTGGTCTGTTTCGGTGACTCGATTACTCGCGCCTGTGATTTCCCTGAACCCGACCGCTGGCCACTGCGCCTGCGAGATCACCTCCATTCCCTCGGCCTTCCGGCCAAGGTCTACAACCGAGGGGTGGGTGGCCACACCTCGGCCCAGGGATTGGACCGCTTTGCCGAAGATGTCCTGCCGCTGCTGCCGGCCTGGGTGCTCATCCAATTCGGCTTCAATGATTGCAATGTTCGCGACTGGGCGCTCGAGCCCCGGGTCGGTCTGGTCGAGTACCAGCGTAACCTGCGCCACATCCACCAGTTGGTTTTACGAGGCCAGGGGCGGGCGATCTTCGTCGTCGATCATGAGCCGAGGCAGGTGTCGGGGGCGCAAGGCAATGGGCTCAGTTTCGAGCAGAACCATGCCCCCTACGCGAACGTGCTCAGGAGCGTGATCGCGGAACTGGGAGCCGACGCCATCGACCTGCCGGCGCTGGCCCGCGGGGCCAGCTTGGCTGCAACCGAGCTTCTCGGCCCTGACGGGCTGCACCTCTCCGCCCGCGGCAACCATCACTACGCCAACTTGGTGCTGGCAGGGCTTCTCCCCCTGCTGGAACGCGAAGGCTTGCTTGCGCCACAGCCCGCCGCGAGTGTGGCCTGAGCGCGAGCGCGAGCGCGTCGGCACCGCACCCAGACGCTGCGCCTCGCCGCCCTACCGCCCGTTCGTTGCAAGGGTGCTTCGGCCCTGAGCACGCGCGTGGGCCGAGGCTGCGTAACCCCCCTTCCGACCCTGCATCAACCTCACCGGAACACTGCACTTGCGGTTACGCTCCGCTGGTGGCCGACCGCCACTCCCGCACGCCGCATCCCGACTGAGGTGAAGACCTTGCCGCACCGCTCGTTGGCCGCCTTGGCCACGGTCAGCCGTGGCTCCGACCCATCCGCGCCACCGTCACGTCGATCGTCGGCTGGGCGCTGGCACCGCTGCATCGGCCTTGTGCTCGTGCTGACGCTCGGGCTCACGGCCTGCGCGGGCATGCGCCAACAGGACGAGGCCCAGGATCTCGAGTTCACGCTGTTGCGCTACGCGCGCCTGATGCGCTGGGGTGGTTACGCCGAGGCCGCGGCCCTGCATCGTGCCCCACCGGACGCCCGCGCGCTCGTCGAGGCAGCGCCAGCGACCGACTGGCGGGTCTCGGGTTTCGAGTTCGGCGTGGCCATGCCGGCCGACCCGACCCAGCCCGGGGTGCCCACGGAGTATGTCGTTCCCGTGATCATCAACTACTACTCGGACAGCAGCAACATCGTGCGTCGGGCCGAGCACAACATGCGCTGGTGGCGCGAACCGGTCAGCGGGCGGTGGTTCGTGCAGGATCCGTTTTTGTTGCCGGCCGAGCCGTGAGCGCTTTGCCCAGCGATCCGGCCTTGCTCGCGCGCGTCGAGACCGCCATCGCGAGCGCCGGTGGGGCGCTACCTTTCGCCGACTACATGCAGCTCGTGCTGAACGAGCCGGGTCTCGGTTACTACCATCGCCGGGAAACGCCCATCGGGCCGCGCGGCGATTTCACTACGGCCCCGGAACTCGGGGCCCTGTTCGCCACCGCGCTGGCCCGGGCCGTGGGTGCTCTGCAGGACGAGTTCGAGCTGCCCGCGCAAGTGCTCGAGCTGGGTGCCGGCAGCGGGGCACTGGCGGCCGATCTGCTGGCCGCCTGCCGCCGCTTTGGTCGTCCGCAGGCGGCTTACGCCATCCTGGAACCGAGTGCGGCCCTGGCCGCCGACCAGCGCGAATGCCTGAGCGAGGAGGCCGCGGTCGGCTGGCTCAACCAGTTGCCGGAGGTATTCCGCGGGGTCGTCCTGGCCAACGAGGTACTCGATGCCCTGCCCGTGGATTGCTTTGTTGTGCGCGAGGCGGGGCTCAGGCAGCGGGCCGTCACCGGTACGGCCTCCGAGGGCTTCCGCTGGGTCGAAATACCCGCCCCACCGACCCTCGCGCGGCGGGTGGCCGGGATCGAGGAGGCGCTCGGTCGCAAACTGCCGCCTGGCTATGCGAGTGAGTGGTCGCCCTGGCTTGGCCCCTTCGTGCGTTCCGTGGCGGCCCGGCTGGAACACGGTGCAATCCTCTTCGCCGACTACGGCTACGAGCGGCGCGATTACTACCACCCCGAGCGCAGTCAGGGGACGCTCGTCTGCCACAGCCGCCACCGCGCCCACGACGACCCCTTCCATGCCCCCGGTGCCGAGGACATCAGTGCCTGGGTGGACTTCGACGCCGTGGCCGAGGCGGCGCTCGCCGCCGGCCTCACGGTGCACACCTTCGCGACCCAGACGCAGTTCCTGATGCAGCATGGCCTGCTCGAGGCGCTGGCAGCGGCCCAGCAGGATTCGACCTCGACCGCCGCGCACCTGGCACTGGTGCGGGAGGCAGAGCGCCTGCTCCTGCCCGGCGAGATGGGCACCCGCTTCAAGGTGCTGATCCTCGCCCGCGGCCGTTCGGCGGCGGCCTGAGGGGGTGTGAAGAAATCGTCGCGAGCGGCCCGAGAGCAAGGCGGGCGGCGCACAGCGACGAGACATATCAGATAGATAGGCGAGGAGCGAGCACTGCCCAACGCAGTTATCGGGACCCGCAGCAGATTTATTCACACCCTCTGAGGCCCGGGCTCGCCGGTCGCCTCTCGGCGCGACTGTCCGCCCGATTCCCGCAACCGCTACTGAGCCTCGGTGCCGGCGCTCGGCTCCTCCGCAGGCTCGACGGGGGCATCGATGTTGCGCAGGGTGGTGGCGAGCACCTTGTCGATGCGTTGCTCGTCCATGTCCACGACCTCGAAGCGCCAGCCGCCCCAGTCCGTCCGGTCGCCGGTGGTGGGCACCCGACCCAGCAGCAGCATGACCATGCCGCTCAGGGTGTTGTAGCGGTCGCGGTCCTCCTCGGGCAGCTCATCCAGTTCGAGCCGGTCCTTGAGTTCCGGGATCGGGATGAGGCCGTCGAGCAGCCAGGAGCCGTCCTCGCGCTGTGTGGCCCAGACGTCATCAGCGTTGCGTGGGGAGAACTCGCCCGTCACGGCCTCCAGCATGTCGCGCAGAGTGACGATGCCTTCCACCTCGCCGTACTCGTCGATGACGAAGGCGATGGGCATGTTGCGGGCGCGGAACTGTTCGAGCAGTTCCATGCCGGTGAGTGTCTCCGGGACGAACATGCAGGGCTGCAGGTTGCTTTCGAAATCGGGCTGCCGACCGCTGGCGACGGTGGCGAGGATCTGGCGCGCGTGCAGTACGCCGACCAGTTCGTCGAGCCCGCCACGGCAGACGGGGAAGCGCGAGTGACCGGACTCGATGAGTGTGCGGAGGTTTTCCTCGGCGGGGAGTTCGAGATCCACGAAGATGATATCCGGGCGCGGCACCATCAAGGTGCCCAACTGGCGGTCGTCCAGCCGGAATACGTTTCGTACCATGGTGTGCTGGTGCTGCTCGATGAGCCCGGATTCCGAGCCCTCCTTGAGCATGGCGTGGATCTCCTCCTCGGTCACGCTGGTGTTGTTCGCGTTGCTTACGCCCACCGCGCGCAGCACGGTATGCGTGGAAACGGAAAGCAGCACGACGAAGGGCCGGACCATCAGGGCCAGTAGCTGCATCGGACGGGCGACGAGGCAGGCGATCGCCTCTGGGTAGGCCTGCCCGATGCGCTTGGGCACGAGCTCACCCACCACGATGGAGACGTAGGTGATGAGGAGCACCACGAGGGCGGTCGAGCCCAGATCCGACACCTTGGCCGACAGGCCAGCGTGCTCCTGCAGGACCAGCGACAGGGGGTCGGCGAGTACGGATTCGCCCACGATGCCGCTCAGGATGCCGATACAGGTGATGCCGATCTGCACCGTGGACAGGAAGCGGGTCGGGTCTTCGCCCAGACTGAGGGCCACGGAGGCAGACCCTTCACCATCGGCGACCCGCTTCATCAGTCGGGGTTTGCGTGCGGTGACGAGCGCGATCTCCGACATGGCGAAGAGCCCGTTGAGCACGATGAGTGCGACCAGGATCAGAACTTCCACGGGTGCTCACCCGGGGAGGTGGCCACGCGTGATCGCGTTGCCGGGAGGGGATGCGTTGCCTGCGGCGATTCGCTCAGGGCAGGGTCAGGAGTCGGGGGCGGCGTTCTACTGGGACTGTCCATGCGGCGTGCGGGCCTCGATAGGGCGGGCCTCCACTCTAGCCGCTACGACGCCGGTCGGCACCTGTTCCGGCTGCGCGCGTAGCCAGGCTTCAGCCCCGAGGGGTGCCAAGGGGCGCGCATCCCGCTATTCCGCTTCCGATCTTTCCCCGGCCAGGTAGCACGTGATCGCTGTGCAGCGCGCCGTGGCCAGGGCCTCTCCCAGGGCCTGACCGGACAGGCCTGCCCGGGCCATGGCCGCGGAGTTAACCTGGCGCGCTACCGTCAGGGCAGCCAGCAGGCGTTCGGTCACGGCGTCTGCGACCGGGCGGCCCGCGCCGGCCTGCACCCGCGCTGCCACCACCTCGGCCAGTTGCCGGAAACGCTCGGGCCGCCGCAGGCCGTCGCCGGCCTGCATGGCCTGCCACAGGCATGCCGCGTCGAGTGCGTGGCAGTCCGCGAGCGCCGGTGCGTGTTGCGCCGCCAGCAAGGCCAGTTCCTGATACTCCCGCGGGGCGCGCATACGGGTAAGGAGGTTGGTGAACGGTTGCGGATCTGCTCTGCCGGTCGCGCTGTTGTCGTCAGCGCCCGCCATGGGGTGCAGCAGGGCAGCGTTGCGCACGCAGGCATCGGCGCCGCGTTCCACCGCCGCGGCCAGAAAGGCGCGTGCCTGCAACCCCGCGGGGCTATCCGGCGCCAGCAGGGTGGCCAGTTCCGGCCACAGGCGTGGCAGCGCGCCGCAGTCCTCGAGCACCGCGAGGAAGCGTTGCGGATGGGCCTCCTCCAGGGCGCGCTGCCATTCCGCCCACACCCGCTCGGGGACCAGCGCATCCACCTCCCCGGCAGTGACCATCTGGCGCATCAGTGCCAGCGTTGCCGGCGCGACCGACCAGTCGAACCGGGCCGCGAAGCGCGCCGTGCGCAGGATCCGCACCGGATCTTCGGCGAAGGCGGGCGACACATGGCGCAGGCAGCGCAGCGCCAGATCGGCCTGACCACCCCAAGGATCGATGATCCGGCCATCCTCCGCCTCGGCCATGGCGTTGATGGTCAGGTCGCGGCGCTTAAGGTCTTCCTCCAGAGTCACATTCGGATGCGCGTCGAAGACAAAGCCGCTGTAGCCCGGGGCGATTTTGCGCTCGCGCCGGGCGAGGGCGTATTCCTCGTGGGTCTCTGGATGCAGGAAGACCGGGAAATCCCGCCCGACACGCCGGAAGCCCATGGCCTCCATGGCCGCCGCGGTACTCCCCACCACCACCCAGTCACGGTCGCCGACCGGCCGGCCGAGCAGGCGATCCCGCACTGCCCCACCGACCGCGTAGACCTTCATCGTTGCCCTGGAAAGGCCCGCAGGGCGGACAGCCGACCGCGCGCGCTGTGGCCGGCGAGGTAGCCGGGGACCACGGCCTCGACCGCCATCGGCGTGATGCCGAGACGGCACAGGCCACACTCACCCTGACACACGCTGTCTTCGCTCGCACTGCGGTAGTTGTCGCGGGAGAAGGGCTTGCCCGGGATGCGCTCGAACACCTCCGCCTGCAGCCGCGACAGCCGATCGGAAAGCGGGATCACCTTGCGGCAGAGGCCGAGGGTGCGGGCGGTGTACTCGACGATCTCCCGGAGTGTGTAGACGGACGGACCGCAGAGTTCGTAGCGCGCCCCGGCAGTGGCCGGATCGGCCAGGGCGCGCAGGAAGGCCTCTGCCACATCACCCACGTACACCGGCTGGAAGCGTGCCTCGGCACAGGCCAGCGGAAAGACGAAGGGGGTGGTCGCGAGCAGTCCGGCAAAGCGGTTGTAGAAGGAATCTCCGGGCCCGAAGATGACCGAGGGTCGGAAGCTCGTGACCAGCAGGTCCGCTCCGGCCTCTGCGTGCACCCAGTCCTCCGCTTCGCCCTTGCTTCGCAGGTAGTGGCTGGGGCCGTCGGGCCGGGCGTTCAGGGCGCTCATGTGCAGGTAGCGACGGATGCCGAGGAGGCGGCAGGTCGCGACCACCTTCCGGGGCAGGTCCACGTGCACCCGGCGGAAGCCACGGCCGTCGTCACCGTGCTCGTTGAGGATGCCGGCCAGTTGCATGACGGTATCGCAGCCGGCGAGATGCCGCTCCAGTTGGGCCGGGTCGTGCACGTCGGCCTCGATGAGGTCCACCGCTGGCAGCACCCACAGGGCGCGGGCAGTGCCGCGTCGGCGCGTGAGCACGCGCAGCCGATGGCCAGCCGCGCTGAGGCGGTTCGCGAGGTGGACGCCGACGAAGCCACTGCCGCCGATGAGGCCGATGGTCTGCTGCTGCATGATGGGTCTCCGATGTGGGCTCGCCGCCGCAAGGCGTGGCCCAATCGAGGCTGCCCGGGGCATGGCGAGCGTTGCTCAGGGAAATCGCGTTCCAGTGCGGCGTGTCACCCGGCCCCGTCGCTCGCCAGCGCCTGACAGGCCAGCGCCCGGGTCTCCTTCGCGGGTATCGGCGGGGCCACGGCATGCAGTCTGGGTGCGGGGGCACCGAGCCGCCACGCATACACGGTGTTGTAGGCGAGGACCCGGCGCACATAGGTGTGGGTTTCGCGGAAGGGGATGCGCTCGATCCACGCCTCGGCATCCCGGCAACCACTC
>DBNU01000045.1 GCA_002299125.1 Proteobacteria bacterium UBA664 | reverse complement strand
GTCGGACGCCGACAGCGACTCCTGCGGCTGGGCATAGCGCCCCGGGCGCTCCGGATTCAGGCGGGCTATGTGTACCTCGGCCAGTTCCAGGAGGAAGGCATGTCGCTGAGCGTCTGCCATACCGGCGCGATGCAGGGCGGCCTTGATGCCTGCGACCAAAGGCTCCAGAGAATCCTGCAGGCGCTTGCGCGCGGCGTCATCGGACTTGGGTGCCACGCTCCAGAGGAGTTGCTCGGTGAGCGCCACGGCCTCCTGCCAGCGAGCCGAGTTCACCCCGTCGTCCCGATGCACGAGCGCCAGATGCCGACGCCACCAGGTCAGTAGCACCTCGACCAGGAAACCGGGCGGCAAAGGCCCGGGTGTGGCCTCGATCTTTGACCTCACGACCGCGCTTGCGGCCTCGATCGACGGGTGGGTCATCGTTTGCGAACGGCTCCAGGCTTGGGGTATCCGGCCGAAAAGGTTTGCCCGCCCAGCCGACGGGAACCTGCCCCGCGCTTAGCACTCAACCGCACAGAGTGCTAGCATGCGGGTAGGCGAACAAACATGAACCATGCCCTGATGACTGTCCAGACCGACTTTCCTCTCGTACCCGGTAGCTCACTTGGTGCCTATATCAGTGCCGTACGCGCCCTGCCGCTTCTGACTGCTGCGGAGGAGACAGCCTTGGCCCTGCGCTACCGGGCCACCGACGACCTCGACGCCGCTCGCCAGCTCGTGCTGTCGCACCTGCGTTTCGTCGTCCGTATCGCCCGCGGCTATGACGGCTACGGCCTCAATCAGTCCGACCTCATCCAGGAAGGCAACGTCGGCCTGATGAAGGCCGTGCGCCGCTTCGACCCCGATCGGGGGGTGCGCCTGGTGTCCTTCGCCGTGCACTGGATCAAGGCCGAGATCCACGAGTTCATCGTGCGCAACTGGCGCATCGTCCGGATGGCGACCACCAAGTCCCAGCGTCGGCTCTTCTTCAACCTGCGCAGCGCCCGCAAGGGCCTGGGCTGGCTGCGATCGGATGAGGCCGCCGATATCGCCCGCGACCTCGGCGTCGAGACGCAGGAGGTGCGGGATATGGAGGCCCGGCTTGCCCAGCGGGATCTCTCGCTCGAGGGCACGGTGATGGCTGACGAGGCCGAGGGCGCCATGATTGCCCGTCGGGCCCTGGCCGACCAGCGTTTCGAGCCGGCCCGTACCTTCGAGGAGAAGTCGGAGCGTGACCGCCTCGACCGCGCCCTGACAGCCGCGCTCGCGGCGCTGGATGCGCGCTCACGCCGCATCATCGAGGCCCGCTGGCTCGTCGAAGAGGGCGAGAAGGCGACACTGCATGACCTCGCGGCTGAACTCGGTGTGTCGGCAGAGCGAGTGCGCCAGATCGAGCAGAAAGCCCTCACCCGCATGCGCGCGGTGCTGACACCTGCTTCGTAGCCCGGCTGCGGCCCGCGCTTCTACCCCAGCAGCGCGCTGGCGTAGTGGTCGGCGAGCAGAAAGGCGAAGATCCCCATCAAGTACCAGATGGAGTAGCGGAAGGTGTCGATGGCGATGCGCTCGTCGCGACTCACCATGAGTGCGCTGGCGTAGTAAATGAAGCCCAGGTCGAGCAACAGGGCACCGGTCAGGTAGATGGCGCCGCTCATGTACGTGAGGTAAGGCAGCAGCGTCACGAGGGTGAGCAGCACCGTGTAGAGCAACACCTGCAGGCGAGTGAAATCCACGCCATGAGTGACCGGCAGCATCGGGACATCTGCGCGCGCGTAATCCTTGTGACGATAGATGGCCAACGCCCAGAAGTGCGGCGGGGTCCAGGCAAAGATGATGAGGAAGAGCAGCAGCGCATGGGGGTCTACTTCACCCGTGACTGCGGTCCAGCCCAGCACAGGTGGTGCTGCTCCGGCCGCGCCGCCGATGACGATGTTCTGGGGCGTGGCACGCTTCAGGTACAGGGTGTAGATGACGGCGTAGCCCACCAGTGAGGCGAAGGTCAGCACCGCTGTCAGTACGTTCACCCAGGCGACGAGCAAATAGAGGCCAAGCGAGCCGATGACCGCCGCAAAGAGCAGTGCTTGCGAACGGCCAATCCCGCCTTGGGGCAGCGGGCGGCTGCGGGTACGCGCCATGAGCGCATCGATGCGGTGATCCGCCACGTGATTGATCGCAGCCGCTGACGCCGCCGCCAGCGCAATGCCCAGGGTAGCGGGCAGCACAGTGCTGAGTGGCAACCAGTTGGGTGTGGCCAGCAACATGCCGACCAGGGCGGTGAATACGATGAGCGCAACGACTCGCGGCTTGCACAGTTCGAGGTAGTCGCGCCAGGAGGTGCGTCGCTGGGCGATGGCTGTCGTCGTCATGAGTCGTTCAGCTCCCCGAATGCTCCCGGCCAAGCCGGGTCGCGCCATGGATCCCGGTGATCAGGCACAGCAGTAGTGCGGCTGCCCCGCCATTGTGGGCCACGGCCGCCCAGAGTGGCAGTCCGAAAATCACATTGGAGACTCCAAGTGCAAGCTGAAGGGCAAGCAGAAACAACAGCGCAGCCCCGATCTGCCGCAATGCGCGTGAGTTGCATCGCAGCAAGTGCAGGGCGGTGACACCCAGCACGACCGCGGTCACCACAGCGAACAAGCGATGCGCCCAGTGGATGGCCGTGCGTGCCGGCGTATCGAGGATCCCGAACTCGTAATCGATGCCCAGGCCATGCCAGAGCGTGAAACCGGCGCTGAAATCCATCTCTGGCCAGAAGCGGCCATGGCAGTCGGGGAAGGTTGTGCCACAGGCCCACGCCGCGTAGTTGGTGCTGGTCCATCCGCCGAGCGCGATCTGCACCGTGAGCACAGCAAGCGCCACAGTCAGCCACGTCGCGGGCACCGATCCGGATCTCGCAGAGACGCCAGCGCTCCGCACGGTGAGAAGGGTCCACCACAGCAACGCCAGCGTCGTCAGACCGCCCAGCAGGTGCGCGGTGACGACCAGCGGCTTCAACAGTAGCGTCACGGTCCACATGCCGAGCAGCCCCTGAAAGATCACCAGTACCACCAGCGCGAGTGGGATACGACCGGCCGGGCGCCCGGGGTGGCGCCGGTGCAGGAAGGCGATGGCGATGATGAACAGCCCGAGGAGGCTGGCGGCGTAGCGGTGCAGTTGTTCCTTCCAGGCCTTGGCCACTTCGACGGCGCGTTCGGGGAAGGCGGCGTTCGCCTCGGCCACGGCTTCGCTCGCCGTGGGGGGCACGAGTCTTCCGTAGCAACCGGGCCAATCCGGACAGCCGAGGCCGGCATCCGACAGGCGGACGTAGGCACCCAGCACGATCACGAAGAGCGCCAGAAGCGTGGCAGCCAGGATTACGCGCGCAAGCAAGGGCATCTGAACCATGCCTCAAGGCGCTCGGCTGGCGCGCAGGAGTCGCCGCAGATCCCGGAGTATGGCGGCGGGTTCAGCCGGTGCAGGATAGGCAAGCACTGGGCGCCTTTGATAATCGACGATGAGGGCATCCAGGGTAGTGCCACTGACCAGTGCCGCAACGGCCTGTCGCTCTGACTCACTCATGGGCAGGGCATTCACGCCGGCTGGTGTTTGGGCGTGCGTACCGGCGCGGTAGATCGACACGCGTTCGCCGTCCACTGCGATTGCCTGCGCAAAACGGTGCAGCATCGCGTCGTCCAGCCGGCACGGAGCAATACAGTCCGGTGTGGTCATCACCAACACGGACCATTGTCCAAAGACTCGCTCGAGGGGGGCTGCGGTTGCATCCGCCAGCGGCAGACTGCTTCCTTCGGGCAACAGTGTGCCGTGATTCAAGCGCCCCGATAGCCAATCGGGCAGAAAGCCGAAGACCGTGCCCCAGGCCAGCACAATGGGCAACACGAAGGCGCCAACCACGGCGGCCACGACCAGCCGTGGCCGCCCCCGGTGCTTGATCGGGGCCTGGTTGAGGGCTAGAGGCGTGGTGTCAGACATGGCATCAGGATCCGGATCTGCTTCGTCGCTGGCGATGCATCCAGTACAGCCAGGCCAGTACGGCGGCCATCGTGAACCACTGCAGGGCGTAGGCGCGATGCCGATCTGCGCCACTCCCCGGGGTTCGCCATGGTCGCAACGGACCGCCCTGACCGACTGGAAGTTCGCGCAAGACCAATGGCGCTACGGGTCGACCGAGAAGGACTTTCAGTATCGCAGGATCGAGTGACTGCAGCCGCACGAGCCCGGATGCCATCGGCTCCGCCTCGAGGACCGAGGACAACTGCAATCCCGTTGCCGGCGACCAGGCGATCTCTGCCTCGAGATCCGCGGTACTCGGCAGTTCCGGCAATGCCGGCATCTGGCCGCGCTCGGGCGCCGCCTCGACGAAGGCCCGCTGCACGAGGATGGCAGGCGTGGTATCAAGTGCCTGGAAGAGGACGTAGCCGGCGCGGCCCTGGTGCACCTGATTGTCGAGCAGCATGCGCATCGGTAACCAGGGTGGCGCGTCCTGCAGCACTCGCCGACCGGGAGCATCCGGATCGACTATCAGAAGCTCGAGGCAAGCCAGCGTGCGACAGGGCTCATTGGCGACGTTCGCGAGATAACGTGTGTGACGCAGATCCTTCTGTCGAGCACGATCCAGTTGCCAGACACCAAGACCGAGCATCAGCACGAAGAAGAGCAAACAAATGACGGTGGGCAGAACTGGGTGGCGAGAGCGCGGTCTGGGTTGCCTGTCGTTTACGTCGATGCCCACGCTCAAAGCAGGAGTGCCATGCCGATGTTCGAACCTCTGGTGAAATATGTCGTCATCTGCGTGCTCGGCATGGTAGTCATCAGTCTGAGTGTTGCCTTCCGCCGCATCGCCATGGTCTCGCGGGGGCGCGATGATTCGAAGGCCGCGGTGAAGGCACTCACGCTGCGCGTGGCACTCTCCTTCGGCGTCATCGCGCTGCTACTGATGGCATCAGGGTTGGGCCTCATCAAACCGCACGGGCTGGTGCCGGTGGGCATGGAACGCACCGCATCACCGGCACCCGCGCTCGATCAAAGCCAGTAGACGAAGATGAACAGCCCGAGCCACACCACGTCGACGAAGTGCCAGTACCAGGCGACTGCCTCGAAGGCAAAGTGATTCTGCGGCGTGAAGTGCCCCCAGATGGCCCGCGCCAGGATGACGGTCAGCATGATGGCACCGAGTGTCACATGAAAACCGTGGAAGCCGGTCAGCATGAAGAAGGTTGCACCGTAGATGCCTGACGCCATCGTCAGGTGGTATTCATGCATCGCGTGGCCGTACTCCAGGATCTGGAGATACACGAAGATGAATCCGAGGGCCACGGTCAGCGCCAGCCCCGCAATCAGCCCACGGCGATCCTCGTGCAGCAGCGCGTGATGCGCCCAGGTAACCGTTGCGCCCGACGTGAGCAGAATGAGGGTGTTGATGAGCGGCAGACCCCATGGGCCGATGACGCCCGCCGCCGGCGCAAGGTGCGTTGGGTCGGGCAGCTGCAGGAGCGGCCAGGTGGCGTCGAAGGCCGGCCAGATGAGTTCCTGCACAGGCCCTTTGGACCCATCCCCACCCAGCCACGGCACGGAAAACTGCCGCGCGTAGAACAGCGCACCGAAGAACGCCGCAAAGAACATTACTTCGGAGACGATGAACCAGATCATCCCCCAGCGGAAGCTCACATCCACCTGCGGACTGTATTTGCCAGCCACGCTTTCGGAGATGACGTCCGAGAACCAGCCCCAGATCATCACGAGCAGCACGATCAGGCCCACGTTCATGATCGTCATGCCGTTGGCGTGGTCATTGAGCGAGTTGGCGAAGCCAAAAGCCGTCAGGAACAGACCCACCGCCCCGACGATTGGCCATATGCTGGAATCCGGCACGTAATAGGCCGGTGTCTGGGTATTCGATGACGCCATGTTGCTGCCTCCCCGGTGGATTGTTCCCTGGTCGTGCTTATCGTTGTACTTGCTGCTCATTACCTACTGGCTACGACGTCCGCCTTTCTGCCCCGACCTTGCCGGATCTCGCCTGCCTCAGCCGGGTGACTCGCTCCTGCGGCAGAGGCGCTGCTCCAAGCGGAGCAGCGGTGGTTCGTTGAGCAGCGCCAACCCGCGCTGGATCGCGTCGGGCTTGTTGGCGATCGGCTTGAGAAAGAATGTGTAGGCGAGGGTCATGGTGCTCACCGACCTTGGAAGGTGACTGCTCACCACGAAGCGTACCGGCATCACCTGCGATTCCCCGGCCCCGAGGCGTTGCTCGCTGAAGCAGAAGCAGTCGGTCTTCACGAAATACCGCGCCGCCTCACTCGGCGACACGCTGTGTACCGCCGTCCCGATCATGGCGGTGCGCCCGCGGTTGTGGGCGAAGAACTCAATCGGCGTCGCCTCCCCCGGACGCACTTTCACGACCTTGGTCAGGGGGTAGAAATCCCAAGGCAGCCCGTTGGTCTGCCCAAGAAACTGCACCGTCACCTCCCGGTTGCCGTCCACCAGGGCGGTACTGGCGGTAGCCGCATCCAGACGGCGCGTAGTCCCGTTCAGCCCGGTAAGGTCGCAGATGATCTCGTAGAGCGGGACCAGCGCGTAGCCGAAGCCGAACATCCCCAGCACCACCGCCCCGAGTGTCATTGCCGTGCGGCGATTGGCAGCCCCGATTTCGCGGTCCCGACCCACATCCACGTTCATCCCCCTTCCGCCCGGAACACATGGCGCAGGATGAAGTAGGCGTAGATCCCGAAGGCGATGAGACCAAGCACGAGGAGCGTGCGACGATTTGCCCGCGCCACGTCTGCATGGCTGGAGCCGGAAGGCGTCTCGCCGACTGGCCGCTGGCCCCGTTCGATCGTCATGCCCATTCCTGCCTGCGCCTTGAGATCAACGCACGATCGGTGGGGTGGTGAAGCTGTGATAGGGCGCCGGCGAAGGGAGTGTCCACTCGAGACCCTCCGCGCCCTCCCACACCCGGTCCGTCGCCTTCTCCCCACCCCGTGCGCACTTGATCACGACGGCCAGGAACAACAGCTGTGACAGACCGAAGGCAAATCCGCCGATCGACGAGATCATGTTGAAATCCGTGAACTGCACGGCGTAATCCGGGATCCGGCGCGGCATACCGGCAAGGCCGAGGAAGTGCTGTGGGAAGAACAGGATGTTGACGGTGATGACCGAGCTCCAAAAGTGCAGCTTGCCGAGTCGCTCGTCGTACATGTGTCCCGTCCACTTCGGCAGCCAGTAGTAGGTGGCGGCCATGATGGAGAACACAGCGCCCGTCACCAGCACGTAGTGAAAGTGCGCCACCACGAAGTAGGTATCGTGGTACTGGAAGTCCACCGGCGTGACGCCGAGCATGAGGCCCGAGAAGCCACCGATGGTGAAGAGCACGACGAAGCCCAGGGCAAACAGCATGGGTGTCTCGAAGGTCATCGAGCCACGCCACATGGTTGCCACCCAGTTGAACACCTTCACCCCCGTGGGCACGGCGATGAGCACCGTGGTGTACATGAAGAACAGCTCACCGGCGAGCGGCATGCCGACGGTGAACATGTGGTGGGCCCAGACAATGAAGGACAGGAAGGCGATCGAAGCCGTGGCATAGACCATCGACTCATAACCGAAGAGCGGTTTGCGCGCGAAGGTCGGGATGATGGCGGAAACGATGCCAAAGGCCGGGAGGATCATGATGTACACCTCCGGGTGACCGAAGAACCAGAAGATGTGCTGGAACATCACTGGGTCACCGCCGCCGGCGGCGTTGAAGAAGGAGGTGCCGAAATATTTGTCCGTCAGCAGCATGGTCACGGCACCGGCCAGGACCGGGATGGAGGTGATGAGCAGGAAGGCCGTGATGATCCAGGTCCACACGAAGAGCGGGAGCTTCATGTAGGTCATCCCCGGTGCCCGCATGTTGAAGATGGTGGCAATGATGTTGATGGCACCCAGCACCGACGAGATGCCCATCATGTGGACCGCGAGGATGAGGAAGGGGAAGGCCTCGCCGGTCTGCAGCACCAGGGGGGCGTACATGGTCCAGCCGCCGGCCGGCGCTCCGCCGGGCAGGAAGAGCGTCGAAAGCAGTAGCAGGAAGGCGAACGGCATGATCCAGAAAGACCAGTTGTTCAGCCGGGGCAGCGCCATGTCGGGTGCCCCGATCATGACCGGCACCATCCAGTTGGCGAGACCGACGAAGGCGGGCATCACAGCACCGAAGATCATCACCAGCGCGTGCATGGTGGTCATCGAGTTGAAGAACTGCGGATCCACCAACTGCAAGCCAGGCTGGAACAGCTCAGCCCGGATCACCATCGCCATCGCGCCACCGATGAAGAACATGATGAGCGCGAACACCATGTACATGGTGCCGATGTCTTTGTGGTTGGTGGTGTACAACCATCGACCGATGCCCTTGGCCGGGCCGTGATGGTGGTCGTGGTGGTCAGCGTGTGCGGCCGCATGACTCATGGCAATTCTCCTGTGATGGTCCTGGCGTACGGAAAGTGGGGCGCATGGCGTCGAGGGGATGGGCTCAGCGGAACTCGGCCACCTTGATCGGTTGCAGGTCGTCGCCAGCGTTGTTGCCGAAGCTGTTGCGTGCGAAGGTAATGACCGCTGCGATGTCGATGTCGCTCAACTGGCCGCCAAAGGCGTGCATCTCGCCGGTCCCGAACATGACGAGATCGATCAGGTCATCCACGGCACCGAGGACAATCTCACCGCCCGCGAGGGACGGAGCGGAGCCGTTGACGGCTGAACCGTCGGCTGCGTGGCAGTCGGAGCAACGCGCCGCGTAGACCTCAGCCCCGTGTGCCACCAACTCCTCGCGCGCCCATGCCCGCTTCGGATCCTGCTTCTGGGCCACCGCTGCACGCTTCGCCTTGAATTCCGCTACCCACGCTGCATAGGCCTCGGGCGGACGGGCATCGACCACGATCGGCATGAAGCCGTGATCCCGGCCGCACAATTCGGCGCATTGCCCACGATAGATGCCGGGCTCTTCGACCAAGGCCCATGATTCGTTGACGAAGCCGGGGATGGCGTCGCGCTTGAATCCGAGTGCGGGCACCCACCATGCGTGGATGACATCATTGGCAGTGGTCAGAAAGCGCACCTTCTTGCCCACTGGAATTACCACCGGGTTATCCACCTCGAGCAGATAATTTTCGACGCTGGCCGGGTCTTGCCCCGAGCCCAGCATGCGCGCGCGGTTGGAGTCCTGGTCGAGCTTGGAGAAGAACTCGACGTCATCCTCGAGATATTTGTAGTGCCACTTCCACTGGTAGCCAGTGATGAGGATGCTCATGTCGGCGTCAGAGGCATCCTCGATGTGAATGAGCGCGCGCGTGGCGGGCACCGCCAACCCCACCAGGATGAGGAAGGGCACCAGCGTCCAGATCACCTCTACCGTCGTGCTTTCGTGGAAGTGCGCCGCCTGGGCGCCGCGCGATTTACGATGGTGGAAGATCGACCAGAACATCACGCCGAACACGACCACGCCGATGATGGTGCAGACCCACAGCACCAGCATGTGCAGGTCGTAGGCGTTGCGACTGATCGACGTGACCCCGCGGGTCAGGTTGAGTTGCCAGTCGGCGAGGGCCGCCGTGGGCAGGAATCCCACGATGAGCGACAGTCGATGCAGGATGGACTTCATTCGACGACCTCCACGTTGCGGGGCGCGGGTACGCTGCCCGCGACCTTGTTGTTTGAACATCTCTCAAGGATCCGCACGGGTACGCCCATGATGGGCCCCGTTACCATCCTGCTTCATTCACTGCCGCTTCCGGCGACGCACCTTCACTGATTCTTCCGCAGGCCTTTCAATCGGGCGACCCCGCTGTGTCAGTCTGCACCCGCGCGGTTTCCAACGCCCGGCGCAGCAGGACCGCCGCCACGTCGCGTTCGCCCTCGGTCAGGAAGCTCCCCAACTCGACCTCGCGGCCGTGCACGGTGAGCAGAAGGGCGCGTGGGTGCCATTCGAGCGCGCCCTGGGCGCGTCGGACACGAGCCCACGCCGTGGGTAAGGTCAGGCATTCCTGCGGCTTGCCCCTGCCACGCTCCACCCGCACCTCAGCGGGCGAGATGCTGACCACCTCGCGGCAGGCGGCCTCGCCGAGCGAAACGTGGAAAGCAGCGGCAACGGCGAGCAGTTCGAGCCCGGCGAAGGGCAGCACCAGCGGGAACCCCATGGCCGTGAAGCCGAGCGCCACGGTCAGGGTGACTGCCGCAAGGACGGCGAAGACCTGCTTGGCCTCGCCCCAGGTGAGGGAGCGATGGGGGACGAGGGTCAGGCGCTGGGAGCCGGAGGGGCTGTGCTTGTCGAGCGAGACCATCAGCAGAGAATCCCTGGGCCGTCGTGGGAATGCTATCCGCAGGGAAAAAATCCACCCTTTCACGGCATTCAGGTGCCGGCGAATCCCCGCGCTCGCACCACGAGGGCAAGGTAGCCGAGCGACCCAATGGCCGCAAGACGTCATCGCACTGCACATTCAATGACGCTCGTCATTGAGGAGCGTGGCTGGCCGCGTGGTTGCGTACGACGGGGGGCATCAGCGCACCGTGGGGACGACCATCGCCATCAATGCCTCGACCAGCGGTGCGAGGGCGAGCTCGGCCGGTTGTGATCTCGTCACGGTGCCAAGGCAGGGGCCGGGCAAGGTCTCGTTGAGGGAGGACAGGGTGGATGCGCGCTCGGGGTAGTCGGTCACGAGGTCGTTCGCTACCCAGCCCAGCAAGGACTGGCCACCGTGCCGGATGGCCTCCGCCGTCAGGCGAGCGTGGTTGATGCAGCCAAGTCGTAGCCCGACCACCAGCAGAACGGGCCAGCCAAGCCGCGCTGCGAGGTCGGAGAGATCGAGTCCGGGGGCGAGTGGTACCCGCCACCCTCCTGCCCCCTCCGCCACCACGAAGGCATGACGTTGGGCCAGTCGTCGTGCGGCGCCTTCGATGCGGGCGAGGTCCATCGTCACCCCGGCGCGCGCGGCGGCCACGTGCGGCGCGATGGCTGGCTCGAAGCAGTACACGTTCAGATCCGGGGGCGCCGTGGCCTGTCCCATGGCCTGAGTCAGTGCCTCGAGGTCCTCGTTCTGCAATGTGCCGTCGGGGCCGCGTGCGGCGCCGCTCGCGACCGGCTTGAAGGCCGCGGCGTCGATGCCGTGGGCGCGCAGCGAGCGCACCAACCCGGCCGCTACCCAGGTCTTGCCCACCTCCGTATCCGTGCCGGTCACGAAGATCCCGGGGGTCAGTAGCACGCCGTCAATAGTCATGGCCTTGGCCGCTCCGAGCCGCTGCCCGGCAGGAAAAAGACGCCTCAATCTTCACGATGGGATCCCCCGGCGCCCTCGCAGGGCGCTGAACGGAAAGGCCGCCACGGTGCTGCCGTCCTGCGGTCGGGTGTCGGGCCCGGGGCCAAAGGCATGGGCGTAAACGACCTCGTACGTTGCGGGCAAGGTACCATCCGGGCGCCGCCACCGCTCGTAGGCGCGAGCGAAGGAGCGCATTCGGCCCGGCCCGATCAGACCGCGTTGGCGCTCCACGCTCGCATCGCCCGTGCCGAGATCGTGCAGATCGCGGAGGACGGCTGGCGCGTCGGGGTAGGTCAGGGTGATGTGCTCCACGTCGACTACCGGCGCGGTGAAGCCGGCGCGAATGAGTGCATCGCCGAAGTCGTGCAGATCGACGAACTGCGCCGCGGCGGCCGTCTCGTCAGGGGGGCTGCCCGCCCCACCGGCGCTCGCTGCCCACGCCGCGCGCAATTCTTTCAGGGTGTCGGGACCAAGGCTCGTGGCCAGCAGGAGCCCCCCGGGCTTGAGGACGCGCTGGCTCTCCGCGAGCGCGCGGTCAGGCGGCGCACACCATTGCAGCATGAGGCTCGAGAAAACGAGATCCACTGCCCCGCTGGCCAGCGGCAGCCGCTCTGCATCGGCGCAGATCAGTCGTTCGCGACGCCACCAGCGGCCTCGCCGCGATTCGCGCAGCATGCCTTGGGCGAGATCGAGGCCGATGATGTCCGCGCGCGGGTAGTGGCGTCGCAGCCCCTTCCAGGCAAAGCCGGTTCCACAACCGAGATCGAGGATGCGCGCCGGTTGCAGACGGAAGAGGTCGAGGCGTTCCAGCAGTCTTTCGCAGACCGCTTGCTGCAGCGCGGCATGCTGCCGGTAATGTGTTGCAGCACGGCTGAAGTTCTGCGCCAGCCGTCGCTTGTCGATGGTCATGACGCCCCCCGGACGGAGGCGGCGATCGCGCTGGGCTCGCTGATGTGCCGGAGGCTGGCGGCGAGGGCCGCCGGATCGGCGAGCAGGGGGGCGTGTCCCGTGCCGGGCAGGCGGCCCCAGGATCCGGCATGGGTCGTCAGCCAGTGTGGGTCGACACCACCGGGCAGCAAGCGGTCTCCCTCTCCTTCGATCAGCCGCACGGGCACTTCGGGACGCGGCGTCCGCGCGTCGAGTCGCTGCATGAGCCTGAGCGCAGCCGTGAGCCCCGGTCGCATGTCTCCAGACAGCAGATGATGCGCGAGTGTCCGCCGCACCTGCGCGGCATTGCGCGCTCCGAGCGAGACCAGGGCATTGAAATGACGCAGAGCGGCCTCCGGCTGGTCTTCGACCTGGGCACGCAGATCTTCGATGGCCTGTTGCTCGAGACCGGCCGTCCAGTCGGGTCCGGCGAGCCAGCAGGGCGTGCTCGCGACCAGCACGACACCGTCGATGGCGGTTACGCGAGCCGCCGCGAGGGCGAGGGCCAGGGTGCCGCCGAAGGACCAGCCGACGCACCAGCCCGGTTGCAGGCGCGCAGCAAGGGGACCGTCCGGTCGTAGCCACTCCTCGGTTGGGTATTCCCACGGCAGTTCGACCAGATTGGGTTTCCAAGCCGGTGGCAGGTGCGTCAGCAGGGCCTCCCAGACGCTGGCGTGGTAGCCCCAGCCAGGCAACAGGTTGAGCGCGTGCGTGCTCAAGCTTGTGGCCCCCGAGCCATGGCGGGGGATACAGCCGCCGTCGGCCAGCATGCCCGAATGGCCGCCGCCAGTGCCTCGACCTGCGCCTCGGTATGTGCGGCCGTCAGACTCACCCGCAGCCTTGAACTGCCCTCCGGCACGGTGGGTGGACGAATGGCCGGGACCACGAATCCGGCCTCTGCAAGGCGGCGGGAGATCTCGACGGTGCGAGTTGCTTCGCCGACCAGAAGGCCGATCACCGCACCCTCCGGCTGGGCGGTCAGAGGAAGATGCCCGGCGATGGCCGCGACGAATTGCTGCACCCTCTGGCGCAGCATGCTGCGCCTGTCCGGCTCCTCCCGCAGCACCTCGATGGCCTTGAGGGTCGCGGCGACGGCGGCCGGGGCGAGGGCGGTGGTGTAGACCGCCGGCGCGGCGGCCTGACGCAGAAAATCGATGACGGCCTCCGGCCCGGCGATGCACGCGCCCTGGCTCGCCAGGGCCTTACCGAAGGTGCCGACGACGATGGCGGGGCGCAGGTCTGCTGGAAGGGTAACCGCCAGCCCGTTCCCCTCCGGACCAAGCACGCCCAGTGCGTGCGCCTCGTCGACCAGCAGCGGCAAGCCCCGGTGAGCGGCGAGCCCCGCCAGGGCGGTGAGCGGGGCCGTATCGCCATCCATGCCAAAGAGGCTTTCCGTCGCGATGAGTTCGACCCCGGGTTGCGCGAGAAGGCCGGCGCAATGCACTGGATCGGCATGCCGGTAGCGTCGCGCGCGGGCCCGCGCCAGCACCGTGGCCGCGAGCAGCGAGGCATGGTTCAGCCGGTCGTGCAGCACGATGGCACGCCGCCCAAGAAAGGACTGCGCCGCGAGATTCGCCTGGTAGCCCGAGGGCAGCACCAGCGCGGACTCCTGCCCGAGCCAGTCGGCGAGTCGGGCCTCGAGTTCGGCATGCAGCGCAGTGCGCCCGCCCAGAAGACCGGCCGCGCTCGCACTCGTGCCGTAGCGTTCGAGGGCCGTCGCGGCGGCGGCGGCGAGACGCGGGTCATGGGCGAGGCCCAGATAGTCGTTGGTCGCAAAGCTGAGGAGCTTGCGCCCATTGTCGATCACCCACGGCAGGCCCTCCTGGGCCCGTTCGCGCACCATGGCTCGGCGCAGCAAACCCGCACTTTCTCGCCACCGGAGGCGTTGGCGGCACGCCTCCGTCAGCGCGCTGGCACCGGGGGATCGGAGGGGGTCGGTCATGGCTGCCGAGAGCCGGCGATCAGACGGCTCGCATACCGAGGCGATCGAACAGTCTCTGGTCATCTGTCGTGGCGGGATTCTCGGTCGTGAGCAGGAAATCCCCGTAGAAGAGCGAGTTGGCACCAGCCATGAAGCACAGTGCCTGGGCCTCGTCAGAGAGCCCGCGGCGACCGGCAGAGAGGCGAACCCGGGCCTTCGGCAACAGGATGCGCGCGGTTGCGATGGTGCGCACGAGGTCGAAGATATCTACCGGGGCGCTGTCTTCGAGGGGGGTTCCCGATACGGGTACCAGCAGATTGATGGGGACGCTTTCCGGCGGGACCGGCAAGGTCGCCAGGGTACAGAGCATGGAGAGGCGATCCTCCACCGTTTCGCCCATACCGAGGATCCCGCCCGAGCAGATGCGCATGCCGGCTTCACCCACGGCTTGCAGGGTATCGAGACGGTCCTGGTAATCGCGGGTGGAAACAATGCGCCCGTAGTGGGCCCGCGAGGTGTCGAGGTTGTGGTTGTAGTAATCGAGGCCGGCCCCACTCAGCCGCTCGGCCTGAGTGGCCGTCAGCATGCCGACGGTCAGGCAAGTCTCCAGGCCCTCGGCGCGCACCGCCGCGACCAGGTTGCAAAGGGCGTCCACGTCCCGATCCGTCGGGGCCCGCCAGGCCGCGCCCATGCAGAAGCGGGAGGCACCGGCCGCACGAGCGGCGCGAGCGGCCTGCACTACGGGCTCCACCCCGAGCAAGGTGCCGTTGGCAAGACCAGTCGCATGGTGGGCGGATTGCGGGCAATAGGCGCAATCCTCGCTGCACCCGCCTGACTTGATGTTGAGCAACGTGCTCAACTGCAATTCGTCGGCGGCGAAGTGCTGCCGATGTACCCGTTGCGCCTGGAAGATGAGATCCGGCAACGGCTGCCCGTAGCAAGCTCGGGCCTCTTCCAGCAGGAGCCCCGAGGCCTCTTCTTCCCCAGTCATTGGTCGAGCCTCGGTGATGGTCATGGCATTTCTATCGAGATTTCGTGCATCCGGGATCATAAGCAACCTGCGCTGCGTCTTGCGTGGCCCCGTCCCTTGCGCCCTGTGCCGGCGCCGGATCGAGGGTACTGCACCTGCCTGCCCTGCCTGTCTTGCCGACCTGCCGTGGCGCCACTGGGCCCTGACGCCGGCTACCCATCGGCTTGTGCTGGATGCCCGCCTGCCGGTGTACGCGGCATTCGCCTACCGCTTCCCCTTGGATCGCATTATCGCGAAGGTCAAAGCGGGAGGCACACCGCGACTCCTCGATTACATCGTCCGCCTGGCCATCACCCGCCTACCCGAAGAGATCGGCCTTCTGTTGCGAGGTGCGGCCCCTTGTGCGGTACCGACCGCGCCGCGCAGGCTGCGGCGGCGCCAGATCGATTTACCCCGGCAACTCACCCAGGGCCTCGGCTCTGCGCTCGGGACCACCCCCATCGTCATCCCCTTCCGGGCCTCGGATGCCCGCCATGCTGCGCAGCATGGGCTTGGCAGGGCGGCCCGTCGTGCACTCAGGATCAAGCCTCTGGACGATTGGTCGGGCCTCGCTGGGGCGCGTCTGCTGCTGGTCGATGATGTCTGTACCACGGGCGCAACCCTCGCAGCGCATGTGCTCGCGCTCGAGGAGGCGGGCGCAACAATTGTTGCTGCCTGTGTGCTGGCGTTGGCCGATCCGCCGCGAGGTAGCCCGGATCAGACGTCGAGGTTCACCACTGACAGCGCATGACGGTCGATGAAATCCCTACGTGGCTCCACCTTGTCGCCCATCAAGGTCACGAACAGCTCATCCGCCGCCAGGGCATCTTCTACTCGTACCTGCAGCAAATGACGGCTCTCCGTTCGCATGGTGGTTTCGGCGAGCTGCTCTGGGTTCATTTCCCCCAGACCCTTGTAGCGCTGGATCTGCACCCCACGCTGCGCCTCGGCCAGCAGCCAGTGGATGGCCTCGCGGGCGTCGCGCACCGCATGTTGCCGCTCACCGCGCGCCACCCAGGCATTGCTTCCCAGTTGCAGTGATACACCCTCTGGCCGTGCCATCAGGCGCCGGTAGTCGGGTGAATTGAAGAAACGGGCGTCCAGATCCTGACGCGACAGCAGCCCGTGAATGCGCAAATCCACCCGCACCAGAGGGCCATGCAGTTCGTTGGCGGGGACACTTTGCGCCGAGGCCCGGGTGCCTTTGTCCTCCGCATTGCGTAACTCCGCGTCGAGTAGTTGCACCCAGCCCTGCAAGGTCTCGGCGTTGTGCAGGGCCTCGGTGGTCAGTAGCGGACAGATGCGCAATACCTCGATCAAGGTCTCACCGTAGCGACTTTCGAGCCGCTCGGCTGCCGCATCCGCTGTCTGAATAGCCGCACAGAGATCGCGCAGGCCGTCCCCGGTCAGCGCTGCTGCATCGGCGTCCGGATGCAGACTGGCGTCCTGCAGGGCGATGTCGCGCAGCACCTGCTGCAACTCCGTGTCGTCCTTGACGTATTGCTCGTGCTTGCCGCGCTGCAAGCGGTACAGGGGCGGTTGCGCGATGTAGATGTAACCCAGCTCGATGAGCGAGAGCATCTGACGGTAGAAGAAGGTCAGCAGCAAGGTGCGGATGTGCGAGCCGTCTACATCGGCGTCGGTCATGAGAATGATGCGGTGGTAGCGAGCCTTGGCTGGGTCGTATTCGTCACGACCGATACCGCAGCCGAGGGCCGTGATGAGCGTGCCAACCTCAGCCGAGGACAGCATGCGGTCGAAGCGGGCCTTCTCCACGTTCAGGATCTTGCCTTTGAGCGGCAGGACGGCCTGAAAGCGGCGATCGCGGGCCTGCTTGGCAGAGCCACCGGCGGAGTCCCCCTCGACGATGAAGAGCTCGGATCTGGCTGGGTCACGCTCCTGGCAATCGGCCAGCTTTCCCGGGAGTCCAGCAACATCCAGCACACTCTTGCGTCGCGACAGCTCCCGCGCCTTGCGAGCAGCTTCGCGCGCACGCGCAGAATCCAGCACCTTCTCGCCTATCATCTTGAATTCTGAGGGATGTTCGGCAAACCAAGTGGAGAGGCGGTCGCCCACCAGCGAGTTGACCACACCGCGCACTTCGCTGGATACGAGTTTGTCTTTGGTCTGGGATGAAAACTTGGGATCCGGGACCTTGACCGAAAGGATTGCCGTCAGGCCCTCGCGAATATCCTCACCGGTGATGTCCACCTTCTCCTGGCGGCCGGATTTCTGGATGCCGCTCGATTCCAGGAACTGGTTGAAGCTGCGGGTCAGTGCCGAGCGAAACCCCTCCATGTGCGCACCACCATCCCGCTGCGGGATGTTGTTGGTGTAACAAAGCACCGTCTCCGTGTAACCATCGTTCCACTGCAGTGCGAGGTCCACAGAGATGCCGTCCCGCTCTCCCTGAATGCGGATGATGCTGGGGTTCAGGGGGGTCTTTACCCGCTGCAGGTGCTCGACGAAGGCGCCGATTCCACCTTCGGAGTGGAATAGCTCATGTTCGTCGGTGCGCTCATCACGCAGTTCGATGCGTACCCCGGGGTTGAGGAAGGAGAGTTCCCGCAATCGACGGGCAAGCGTCTCGAAGCTGAACTCCGTCTGCGTAAAGGTGGCCGGGCTGGGCTTGAAGCGGATGGATGTCCCGGTCTGGTTCGCTGCCGCAACGCGGGTTATGGGCGCAACCGCCTCCCCGTGCCGGTAAGACTGCCGGTAGTGTCCCCCATCCCGCCACACCTCGAGTTCCAGGCTTTCGGAGAGGGCGTTGACCACAGACACGCCAACGCCGTGCAGCCCACCGGAGACCTTGTAAGAATTCTCGTCGAACTTCCCACCCGAATGCAGTGTGGTCAGGATGACCTCCGCAGCAGAGCGACCCTCATCCGGCATCTCACCGACCGGAATACCCCTGCCGTTGTCAGCGACACTCACCGAACCATCCGCGTGCAGTTCGATTTCCACGCGGTCGCAGTAGCCGGCAAGGGCCTCGTCGATGCTGTTGTCGACCACCTCAAAGACCATGTGATGCAGGCCGCTGCCGTCATCGGTATCACCGATGTACATGCCCGGACGCTTTCGAACGGCATCCAGCCCCTTGAGGATGCGGATACTGCCCTCGTCATAGGCCGGGTTGGGTGATGAGTCGGTCGGATGGTCGGTCAAAGGCTTGCCTCTTCAGTTGGTCAGTCAACCAGTTGGCCGTGTTCCACGTGGAACTTTCTTGCCGTGGACGATACGGGAATCAGCCCGACGTCGGTCGTAGTCAGGAAGACCTGCGCACCGCTTTCGTTCAAGAACTGAAGTATCCGCTGCCGCGCTGCGCCATCGAGTTCCGCTGCGATGTCGTCAACCAGCAGCAAGGGCGGCTCCCCAATGGCCCTCTCGATGCAGGCAGCCTGCGCGAGCAGCAACAGACAGGAAGCCAGCTTCCCCTGGCCTCTGGATGCATGGTGCCGCAGTCCGCGTTCCCCTACCCTGAGGGAGACATCGGCACGATGAGGGCCTACGAGCGTTCCACCAACCCGACGATCCTCATCCAGGCGTGACGCGAGCTCTGCAGAGAAGCTTCTGTCGTCAGCCCAACCCTGCCGGTAAGAAAGCTTAAGGGAATCCCCCAGCAGCGCCATCGACTGCCCCTGCACCCAATCCCGCAACGCAACAAACATACGCTGGCGTTGCGCATTCAAGGCCTCGGCCTGCCGTACGAGCAAGCCATCGAATGCTGTCCCGCCGTAGGGCCCTTGCGTCATCAATGCAGCATTCCTTTGTCGCAGCGCCCGATGATACCCGAGCCACAACTCAAGGTATCCGGGTTCCACGTGGAACAACGTGGTATCAAGCCAGCGGCGACGACCTTTGGGACCGCCCTCGATGAGTTCCGAACTGCCCACATCCAGCACGACCTGCGGCACCGCCCGGGCCAGCGCTGCGGCTGATCGGACCGGCTGCCTCCCGACACTGATTGCCGCCCGCCCTACCCCACGTTCCACCCCGATGACGCAGGCACCGGTACGGCCACGAACCCGGCCCTTGACCACCAGGACATCGGCACCCCACCGCGTGAGTTCCCGGAGCCCGCCGGAACGAAAGCTGCGGCCTGCACCGAGGACATGGATGGCCTCCAGCAACGCCGTTTTACCGGCCCCATTGCCCCCCGCGAGCACGTTGATCCCGGCCCCGGGTTCCAGCACCGCCCGCTCCACACAGCGGACGTTCGTCACTTCAAGCCTTTCCAGGCGCATCCGTGTTCAAGGTCTACCGGGCTTCATCCAGCCACCTCAAAGCCTCATGGGCATGACGACATAGCGATCGAGAGACCCCTCGCTCGCCCGCAGCAGACAGGAACTGTTGGGATCGGTGAACTCGATGGCGACCATCTCCGCATCCATCGCCGCCAGGGCCTCCAGCAGGTAACTGACGTTGAAGCCCACCTCCAGCGGCTGGCCGGTGTACTTCACCTCCATTTCCTCCTCGGCCATTTCGAGTTCCGGGTTCTGCGCTGACACCTTGAGCAGCCCATCCGCGAGATTCAGCCGGATGCCCCGGTATTTCTCGTTGGACAGGATCGCGATCCGGTTGAATGCCTGTCGCAGCGCTTCACGCGGGGCCTCCAGCTCCGCCCGCGCCTCGCGTGGCAGCACCCGCTCGTAGTCCGGGTAACGGGCGTCCACCAAACGACTCACCAGGCGCTGGTGGCCCACCGTCAGCGCCAGGTGGCTCGCCGCGATGATCACACTCGCCACATCAGCGGCATCGGGCAACAACCGCAAGGCCTCACTGACCCCCTTCCGCGGCAGGATGAACTGCTGCAATTCGCTGCTGACCTCCTGCTCCAGGGTCTGCTCGGTCAGGGCCAGACGATGACCGTCGGTGGCGACTGCCCGCAGCCGTCCCCCCGCCAATTCGATGAGGAGGCCGTTCAGGTAATACCGGAAATCCTGCTGCGCCATGGCGAACTGGCTGCGTTCGATGAGGCGCCGCAGCGCCCGGGCCGGCAATTCAAAGCGGATCCCCCCCTCTACCTCGGGCACGCGTGGGAAGTCGGCCGCCGGTAAGGTCACCAGCGAGAATCTGCTCCGCCCCGCCCGCAACAGCAGATGGTTCTCCTCCTGCTCGATCTGGCACTCGATTCCTTCGGGGAGGGCGCGCACGATGTCGTGCAGCTTGCGGGCGTTGACCGTCGTCGACCCTCGCACCATCACCGGATGATCACTGCGGAAACTGACCTCTACCTCGTTGTCACTCCCCACCATTTCGATGCCGGATTCATCGGCGAGAATGAGCACGTTGCCGAGGATGGGAACCTTGGCGCGTCTCTCTACCACTCCGACGATGGTACTCAGTGGCCGCAGCAGAGCTTCTCGGGTCAACAGAAGTTTCATGATGGAAGATCTTTCCTGAGACTGATGATTAGGCCTGTGCGCAAGTCTAACAGCGCTAATTTATCTTTCAATTTCAATCAGTTGATTGGCATCCAAGGCTGTGCGCAAAGGCCTCGCCAAGCCTCCGACAAGCTGTGGATGACTGCGCTCCGGGAGTTGTGCACAGGCAGCCCGGGGGGCTGTGGACAGGGCTTTCCCCAGCTTGTCCCTCACACCGAGAGGCCTCGCAGCAGGTTGTTGTAGTCCTCCTCCAGCCGCGCTTCCGATCGCCTGAGTTCGGCCACCTTGCGCTGGGCATGCAGCACGGTCGTGTGATCCCGCCCGCCAAATGCAGTACCGATCTCCGGCAGGGAATGGCTCGTCAGTTCCTTGGCGAGCGCCATGGCGATCTGCCGTGGGCGGACGACGGAGCGCGTCTTCCGGCGTGACAACAAATCACTCACGCGGATGTTGAAGTACTCGGCCACCACCTTCTGGATGTTGTCGATGGTGATCTGACGCTCTTGCAGGGCGAGGAGATCGGCCAGGGATTCGCGGGCGAAATCGAGTGTGATGGGTGCGTTGCGGAAGGACGCATTGGCCATGACCCGGTGCAGGGCACCCTCGAGTTCACGGATGTTGGAGCGGAAGCGCTTGGCGACGAAGAAGGCGACGTCGTCGGGCAGTTCCAGGCCCTGACGCTGTGCCTTGTTCTTGAGGATGGCGACCCGGGTCTCGAGTTCGGCCGGGTCGATGGCGACCGTCAGGCCCCAACTGAAGCGGGAGCGCAGGCGCTCCTCCACCCCGGTGACCTCCTTGGGGTAGCGATCGCAGGTGAGCACGATCTGCCGCTGACTCTCGACCAGTGCGTTGAAGGTGTGGAAGAGTTCTTCCTGCGAACGATCCTTGCCGGCGAAGAACTGGATGTCGTCGATCAGGAGTGCATCCACCGAGCGATAGCGCTGCTTGAATTCGCTGATGGTGTTGTGTTGCAGCGCCTTGACCATCTCGGCCACGAAGCGCTCAGAGTGCAGGTAGGCAACGCGGGCACCCGGTCGTAATTCCCGCAGCCGGTTGCCCACGGCCTGCATGAGGTGGGTCTTGCCAAGGCCCACGCCTCCGCAGATGAACAGTGGGTTGTAGGCAGAGCTGGGATTGCCGGCTACCTGGAAGCACGCGGCCCTGGCCAACTGGTTCGACTTGCCTTCGACGAAGGTGTCGAAGGTGTAGTCTGCCTTCAGACCGGTCGGCTCACCGGCACCGGCCGGCCACTGGCCATTGCTGCCTGGTTGCCCCGCTGTAACGTTCAGGGGCGCAGCCGACGGCCTCGATGGCGGCTGTTCGGTCTGCGCACGGATCCGCGACGACTGCACACTGCCGATGATGAGTCTTACCTGGATTGGCCCACCAGCCGCCTCGCTCAGCACTTCCAGGATCCGCGGCAGATGGCGTTGCTCGACCCAGTTGCGCACGAAGCCATTCGGCGCGAGGAGAGTGACACTGGCCCCCTCCTGCTGCGCCTGCAAGGGCAGGACGTACTTGCGCACCTCTTCCGGAGGGAGTTCGGCCTCGAGGCGGACGACGCAGCTCTCCCAAAGGCTCAGGCTAGACATCGTGACCTCAGAGGATGGCCCGGGGCGGGACACCACCGGGCCGGTCATCTTACACTTCGCCACGTTCGTCGCCACGTTGCCGCGCGTTGACACTGCCCCCCGAGCCTCGCTAGAGTCCACGCCCCTTAAAGCGGATCGCCGTCATGAAGCCGACCTTCAATCCCAGTGTCCTCAAGCGCAAGCGTACGCACGGTTTCCGCGCCCGCATGAAGACCCGGGGCGGTCGTCAGGTGATCAGGGCCCGTCGCGCCAAGGGCCGTCATCGCCTCACCGTCTGACGGATCTGTCCCCGCCCGGGCAGGACGCTCGTCACCCGTGGGCCGCGCGCCTGCGCGGTGCGGCTAGGTTCAAGCGTGTATTCGCCGGGCGTCGGCTGCATGGTCGCGCGTTCAGTGTCACCTGGAAGGCCAACGACCACGAAGGCCCACGGCTTGGGCTCATCGTCAGCCGCAAGACTTCCAAAAGCGCCGTCGAACGCAACCGGCTCAAACGCCTCATCCGTGAATCCTTCCGCCGCCACCATCCGGTCATTGGCAAGCGCGATGTCGTGGTGACGGCACGCCGGGAAGCGGTCGCGCTACCCGGGCGCGAACTCCTGCTGGAACTCGCGAGTCTCTGGTGCCGGCTCCCCTCCTGACCCTCCCGTTACGCCTGTGCATCCGCGCCTGGCAGTTGCTGGCGAGTCCTGTGCTCGGGCCGAATTGCCGCTTCCACCCAAGCTGTTCCCACTACGCACTGCAGGCCCTGGAAGCCCACGGCCCGCTGCGGGGGCTTTGGTACGCTGTACGCCGCCTGCTGCGTTGCCACCCCTGGCACGCCGGTGGGCACGACCCCGTCCCGCCGCCGCGTGCGTCATCCATCGAGTGT
>DBNU01000046.1:10953-12348 GCA_002299125.1 Proteobacteria bacterium UBA664 | reverse complement strand
TAGCTGTCCGGCTGGAAGATGCGCATCTTGCGCATCGCCTGCGCGGAGACGCGACTGGCGGTGAGATTCGCCACGCAGCCACATTCGAACTCGATGCGTGCGTGCGCGATATCCACCCCATCCGAGAGCACCGGCAGGCCGATGGGGCGGATGGCGGCGATCGGGCTTGGCACCATGGCGAGTACGATGTCGATATCGTGGATCATGAGGTCGAGCACCACGTTGACCTCCGTGCCACGCTGCTTGAAGGGCGAGAGCCGGTGGACTTCGATGAACATCGGCTTCTGCACCCGCTCCCGGATCGCGAGCACGGCCGGGTTGAACCGTTCGAGGTGACCAACGGCCAGGCAGAGCGCGTTGCGATGCGCGAGATCGATGAGCGCCTTAGCCTCTTCCAGGGTAGCCGTCATCGGTTTCTCGATGAGCGTGTGCACCTTGGCATTCAGGCAATCCGCTGCCACGGCGTAGTGCTGGTCGGAAGGCACGACGACGGAGGCCACGTCGAGCTCCGGCAGGGCCTCCAGATGGCTGGCGTAGGCCTGCGCCCCGTAGCGACCGGCCACCTCGCGCGCGCGATCGAGATCGGTATCGACCACGGCCACCAGATCGACGTCAGGCAAGGCGTGGTACTTCTCGACATGGAACCGCCCCAGGTAGCCCACGCCGATCACGCCAGCCCTGAGCCTTTCAGCCGCTTTCATTGCCACACCTCCAAGCATGCGATCGCGCCCGCCACTCGACGCAGGCTACGCCGGGACCGGCGATCAGGAAACGGGAGATCCGCATCCCGGCCCTGAGCGGAATTCATTCAGCAGGTGCTCGCCGCCGGCGCTCACCGAACCACACCCCGGATGGAATGGGCGACGAAGTACCGTAAGCGTGCGACCTCAGGGGATACCTCGGCCAACGGCGCGAGCTGCAGCAGGGCCTCCGGCAGGGTGAGATTCATGCGGCAAAGCACCCGATAGGCGCGCCGCAACTGTTCCAGTGTGGATGCCGGGAACTGGTTCCGGCGCATCCCTTCGCGATTCAGTCCGCGCGCGCGCGCCGTGTTGCCGGCGACGGTGAAGAAGGGCGGCACGTCCTTCACGACCACCGCGGCGATCGCGCAAAAGGCATAGGCACCGATCCGGCAAAACTGGTGCACACCGGCGAAGCCACCCAGGATGGCGTGGTCCTCGACGGTCACATGCCCGGCCAGGGTCGCATTGTTGGCGAACACCGTGTGACTGCCCACCTGGCAATCATGGGCAATGTGCACGTAGCTCAGGATCCAGTTGTCGTCCCCGATGCGGGTGACACCACCGCCAGCGGCTGAGCCCCGGTTGATGGTGGTGTACTCACGGATCACGTTGCGAGATCCCATCTCGAGACGGCTCTCGCCCTCGCCACGAT
>DBNU01000046.1:0-10518 GCA_002299125.1 Proteobacteria bacterium UBA664 | reverse complement strand
TGCGGGCCCCGATGCGCACATCCGGACCGATCACCGACCACGGCCCGATCTGCACTCCTTCGCCCAGCACCGCGCCGGGCGCGACATCGGCACGCGGATCGATCACTCCCGATCGTCCACCATGCGTGTCGTCATGACTTCCGCCGTCGCCACCACCCGGTCATCCACCCGCGCCTCGGCACTGAAGAAGTACATGCCGCGCAACTCGCGCAACCGGCGCGCTTCGACGATGAGTGTGTCTCCGGGGACCACCGGCTGCTTGAAACGGGCTTTGTCTACCCCGACCAGGTAGTACATGCTGCCTTCCTCTGCGCCTTCGCCCATCGAGAGGAAGGCGAGAAGCCCGGTGGCCTGCGCCATGGATTCGAGCAGCAGCACCCCGGGCATGACAGGTTTGCCCGGGAAATGCCCCTCGCACCAGGGCTCGTTATAGGTCACGTTCTTGCGGCCACGCAGCCATTCGTTGGCGACGTAATCATCGACTCGGTCGATGAGCAGGAATGGATACCGATGCGGTAGCAGTTTGAAGATGCGGCGAACGTCGATCAACGCGAAGTCCTTTGTTCTGTTAGCTTCGGGAGCGCGGGGCGCCGTCAGACGTGTTGGGGGGCCAAGGCCAGAGCCTGAAGCATGAACTGCCCCCGCGGGATGCAAGCTGGCACTCACAGGTGGAGCGGCGCGACGCCTTCAGACGTCTTTGTCATTGCCGTCACTACCCTCCGTGACCCGAACATCTCCTGCGCCCCTGCGCCGCAACAGGCGGTTCACCAGAGCCACCGTGCGTCGCCAGGTCGGGGCGTCGCGCACCGGCCATCCCGATGAGTAGACGCCGGGCTGGTTGATCGGCCGGCTGACCATGGTCATGCCGGTGACGACCACATCGTTGGCTATGCTGATGTGACCGCCCACACCCACTCCGCCCCCGAGCAATACCCGCTCACCGATCCGCGCGCTACCCGACACACCGACGCAACCGGCCATCGCCGAATGCGCTCCCACGTGGCAGTTGTGACCGATCTGCACGAGGTTGTCGATCTTGACACCGTCCTCGATGACCGTGTCGCTCATGGCACCACGATCGATGGTGGAGTTGGCGCCGATCTCGACATCATCCCCGATGTGCACACTGCCGAGTTGCGGGATCTTCACCCAGCGCCCGGCATCGCGGGCGAAGCCGAAGCCGTCGGTGCCAATGACGGCACCCGACTGGATGACACAACGCCGCCCGATGCGGACATGATGCCGGATGACGGCATTGGGGCTTACCTCGGTGTAATCACCGATGACACTGCCCTCCTCCACCACAGAGCCAGCCCCCAAATGCACATGGTCACCCAGGATCACGCCCCCCTCGACCACACAGCGGGCTGCGATGGAAACCCCCGCGCCTGTGCGGACGGAATCGGCCACTACTGCCGTTGGGTGGATCCCTGCCGGTGCCCGAACGGCTGGGTGCAGCAGTGACACTCCGCGGGCATAGGCAAGATAGGGGTCGGCCACGACGATGTGCGGGACCGGACAGGCCGCCGCATCGCCCGCAGCCAGCACCACCACACCGGCCGCTGTGAAACGCAAGTGCTGTCGATACTGATGGTTGAACAGAAAGGCGACCGCATCCACGCCGGCACTGTCCAGAGGGGCAACTCGCCGGACGGAGGCCGATGGCTCTCCTTCGAGCGTGCCACCGAGCGCCTCGGCCAGCGCCCCGAGTGTCCATTCCACGTTGGCCTTCCCCGGAGACGCAGGCTGACGGATGTTCGGTAGCAGGCCGGGCGCGGCGACTTCAGCTGCCCTTGTAGCCGGCCTTCAGCTTCTTGATCACCTGCTCGGTGAGGTCCACTTCGGGACTGAAGTACACCACGCCCTGACCCATGACGAGATCGAGCTTCTGATCCTTGGCGATGACCTGGATGGCATCCACGATCACCTTCTGGATCTTCCCGAATTCCTCGTTGCGGCGGAAGTTGAGATCTTCCCGGAACTCATCCTGATCGCGCTTGAGATCGCGCCGCTTGGAGATGATGTCGCGCTCGAGGCGGGCACGCTCGGTGTCCGACATGATGGCCCCGTCCTTGTCGAGTTTGTCCTCGAGCGCCTTGACCTCTTTCTGGGCCGCGATCAGGGCCTTGTCACGGCTGGAGAATTCCTTCTCGATGGCCGCCCGGGCCGTATCGGCCTGAGGCGCGGATTCCAGCACCCGGACGGCATCGACATAACCAATCCGCTGCTCTGCGGCAACAGCGGGTGCCGCGAGCAACACGCCCGCAGCGGCCAGGACCATCGAATGGTTCCGAATCTTCAATGTAGAACTCCCGTTATGACAGAACACGAACAGCACGGATGCCGGCCTCCCGGACCCGCGCCAAGCTTGACCGGAGGGCCGTGTGGCCATGCGAGCCGGGACACAATGCGCCGGCAGTATAGGGCAAGGCTGGGGCAACGATGAACTGCCCCGGGTGGGCTGCCGTGGGTAGCCGGCCCGCAAGGCCCCGTTTGGGCGCTCCTTGGGGGGGCCGCAGTCCGGCCGATCGGGCTGCCCTCTCGCTCCCGCGCCGGGACGACCACGCCCCGGCAGCCCCGGCGCGCTAGAAGGAGCTGCCGAAGGTGAACTGGAAGGGCTGCAGCCGATCAGTGGGCTCGCTCCGGATGGGTTGCGCGATGCTCACGCTGAGCAGCCCGAAAGGGGATACCCACATGCCGGAGAGGCCCATCGACATCCTGAGGAGCTGCGGATCGAAGCGCTCATCCTGGCCGTACACATTGCCGACGTCGTAGAAGGCCGATAATCGCACGGACTTGACCTCCCTGAAGAAGGGGATCGGCAGGATGACCTCGGCGTTGCCGATGGTGCGCAGGTTGCCGCCCAGCGCGCGGCCAGTACTGTCGCGCGGACCGAGAGAGAACTCCCAGAAACCGCGCACACTGCGTGGACCACCGGCGAAGAAGTTCTCGAAGAAGGGCACCGTTCGCGTCGTGCCGAAGACGTCCACGTAACCGACGTCGCCCTTGAGCAGGAGGGTGTAGTCCTCGGCCAGCGGGTAAAGCCAACGGACGTCATAGACGAGCTTGTAGAAATTCACTCCGCCCGGAGGGACCGCAACCTCGGCCGCGATCGACTGGAAGGTCCCGCGGTCGGGCAGGATGGCTCGGTTGCGGGAATCGTAGGTGAAGTTGCTGCGCAGACGCAGCAGGTTGAAGTCACTGCCCTCGGTTTCCAGGAAGCGCGTCACCTCGCGCGCCGCAAACGCGCCCACTTCGAGGCTGGTGGTCTCGACGTCTGCACCGAAACCGATGGAGTTGAACTCCGTGATGGGCACGCCGAAGTTGACGGTCGCATTGGTGGTGCGGCTGCGGAAGCGCACGACATCCGCCATGGCCATGCCGGCGTTCAGTTCCCGATGACCGATCTGGAAGCCGCGCGAGACGCCGTCTTCGGTCCAGTACGGGTTGGTCAAACCAACGATGAAGCGCCGATTGATCAAACTGTTGTTGAAGGCGAAATCGACGCGCTTGCCGCTGCCGAGAAAGTTGTTCTGGGAGATCTCGGTGTTGAAGATGACACCGGCCGCCTGCGAGAAACCGAGACCGAGCATCAGGTTGCCGGCGGGTTGCTCCACGACGGTGAAATTGACATCCACCTGGTCGGTGGTGCCCGGTACCGCCGGTGTCTCGACGTTGACTTCGGTGAAGTAGCCGAGCCGGAGCAGGCGTGTCTTGGAGCGCTCCACCGCGGCGGTCGAGATCCAGGCACCCTCGAACTGGCGCATCTCGCGGCGGAGCACCTCGTCGCGGGTACGCAGGTTCCCCGAGAAGGTGATCCGGCGCACATAGACGCGCTTGCCCGGGTCCATGAAATAGGTGATCGAGACGGTGTCGTCGTCGGTGGAGATGTCCGGGATGGCGTTGACGTTGGCAAAGGCATAGCCGTCCTCGCCCAGTCGCTCGGTGATGGCCGTCTGGCTCGCCGTGACCGCCTTGCGTGAGAAGACATCCCCGGCGTGCGTTTGCACCCGCTGGAAGAGTTCCGCCTCGGGCACCAGCAACTCGCCAGCAAGCTTGACCTCCTTGATGTGGAACTGCCGCCCTTCGGTCACGTTGATGGTGACGTAAACACCCTGCTTGTCCGGGCTTATCGCCACCTGGGTGGAGTCGATCGAGAAGTTGATGAAGCCGTTGTCGAGATAGATCGAGCGCAGGGTTTCGAGGTCGCCAGCGAGTTTCTGCTTGCTGTACTTGTCCGCCCCGGTGATGAAGCTGAACAGATTGGGCGTGGATAGCGAGAACTTGCCGACGAGTTCCTCCTCTTCGAAGGCCCGATTGCCGACGATGTTGATCTCACGGATCCGCGCTGCCTCGCCTTCGTCCACCGTGATGCTGACCGAGACGCGATTGCCGTCCAGCGGGCGGACGTCGCTCGAGACCTTGACGCCATACTTGCCGGCACCGAAGTACTGCCGGCGAAGCTCCTGTTCGACCTTGTCCAGACGACCTTGGTCGAAGACCTCGCCGCCGGCGACACCGATCTCGGCCAGACCTTTGAGCAGATCGTCGGTTTTGATGTCTTCATTGCCGGTGATCCGGATCTCGGCGATGGCCGGCCGCTCCGTGAGCCGCACCACCAGCACCTCGCCATCACGCTCGATGCGGACATCCGAGAACAGGCCGGTCTTGAACAGGGCGCGCAGCGCCGCAGCCGAGCGGGTCTCGTCGAAGGTGTCACCCACCTTGACCGGGAGATAGTTGAACACCGTGCCGGAGGCAATCCGCACCAGACCATCGATGCGGATATCGCGGACCACGAAGGCCTCGGCCCAAGCCGGCACACACCACGCGGCCAGCAGCAACCACAGTGCGATGCAACGGGAACGATCAGCCATTCAGGGTTGCGCGTGCCAGATCGTTGGTGAGGGCGATGGCCGTCAGGATCATCAACAACATGAGACCCATCTGCAGCAGACGCATCTGGGCGGCCTCGGACAGCGGCTTGCGTTGCACGAACTCTACTAGGTAGTTGAGCAGGTGACCACCGTCCAGGGGAGGCACCGGCAGCAGATTGAGCACCCCGAGACTGATGCTCACGGCCGCCAAGAAACTGACGAAGGCCGTGACCCCGAAGAGCGCAGAGCGCCCGGCGTACTCGGCGATGGCAATGGGCCCGGAGAGGTTCTCCACCGAGGCCTGACCCACCAGCATGCGACCCATCACGCCGACGGTCATGCCGGCAATGGTGACGGTCTTGTCGACTCCGTGCAGCAGCGCGGTGAGCACATCGTAGCGTTCGACGGCGGCCTCGCGCTCATCGATCACCGCGGCCGGGTCGTGGCCGGCACCGATGCGGCCGATATAGCGTGCACCCTGCGGCACAGAATCCGGGCGTACCGAGAGTTCGAGCTGCGTACCCGCCCGATCGACAATGAAGACCACCGGCTCACCGGGCCGCTCCTGCACGCGGCGGACCAGATCGGCAAAGTCCGTCACCTTTTCACCATCGGCGTAGAGCACGCGGTCAGCGGGTGCCAGCCCAGCGCGCTCGGCGGGGCTGCCGGCCACGATACGACCGATGACGGGCTCGATGCGCACGCTCTGCGGCAGGGTGCCGAGGCGTTGCAGCAACTCGCCCCGACCGACGTCGTCCACATGCAGGGCACCCAGATCCAGCGTGACGGCTCGCTCGTGACCGTTGGCACTGCGGATCTCCAGACGGACCGACTCGGCCTCGAGCACCCGCTCGACCAGCCGCTGGATCGCTGCCTCCCAGGTCGGCACCGGGTCACCCTCCACGGACAGGATCCGGTCACCCGGCAGCAGCCGCGCCTGGGCCGCCGGGGTATCCGGGCGGACCTCGCCGATGATGGGGGCGATCCCCGCAACGCCGTGCACGAACATGGCCCAGTAGGCGATTACGGCAAAGAGGAAGTTGGCGAGCGGCCCCGCCACCACGACCGCGGTCCGGGTGGCGAGTGACTGGCGATTGAAGGCACGGTGCACCTCGGCCGGTTCGACCGGGCCCTCGCGCTCATCGAGCATGCGCACGTAGCCGCCGAGCGGCAGCGCACAGATCGAGAACTCGGTGGCGTCCGCGCCGAAGGTGCGCGAGTACAACGGCCGACCGAAACCGATGGAGAACCGCAGCACCTTGACTCCCAGCCGGCGCGCCACCCAGAAGTGGCCGTACTCGTGCACAGTGACGAGCACACCCAGGGTGACGATGTAGGCAAGGATCGACAGCAGGACCATTTTGGCGACCTCTGAACAGATGACTCGAAGCGATCAGGCGGCCTTGCGCGCGAGCCACTCCCGCGCCCGCTGCCGGGCCTCGGCATCGGCTGCGAGAACGGACTCGATCCCTGCCGCCGGCAGGTGTCCACAGCGCTCCAGCGTAGCCTCAACCAGCCGTGCGATGCCGGTGAAGCCAAGGCCGCCCGCGAGAAATGCCTCCACCGCGACCTCGTTGGCCGCGTTCAACACGGCCGTCGCGCCACCACCGGCAGCCCAGGCCGCACGCGCCAGGGCGAGGCACGGGAAGCGCGTCTCGTCCGGTGCGTGGAACTCCAGACGGCCGACCTGCACCAGGTCCAGTAGTTCGACACCGGAGCCGATGCGCTCCGGCCAGGCCAGTGCATGCGCGATGGGTGTGCGCATGTCCGGATGGCCGAGCTGCGCCAGCGTCGAGCCATCCGTGTAGCTCACGAGCGAATGGATGATGCTCTGCGGGTGGATGACGATGTCCACCTGCTCCGCCCGGGCCGCGAACAACCAGCAGGCCTCGATGAACTCCAGGCCCTTGTTCATCATCGTGGCGGAGTCCACCGAGATCTTGCGACCCATGCTCCAGTTGGGATGGGCCACGGCCTGGGCCGGCGTGACGCGATCCAGATCCGCCAGCGGGGTGTTGCGGAAGGGGCCACCGGAGGCCGTCAGCGTGATGCGGGCGACGCCAGCAGCGTCCAGCCCGGCGGCCATGCGCGGAGGCAGACACTGAAATACGGCATTGTGCTCGCTGTCGATGGGCAGCAACTCGGCCCCCGACGTGGCAATGGCGTCCATGAACAGGCGCCCGGACATCACCAGGGCCTCCTTGTTGGCCAGCAGCACCCGCTTGCCGGCGCGGGCGGCCGCCAGGCTCGGCAGCAGCCCGGCCGCACCCACGATCGCGGCCATCACACTGTGCACCTCGCTGGCCGAGGCCACGGCCACCAGCGCCTCCGGCCCCGTCAGGATTTCGGTCGTGCCCTCCCCCAACGCCGCCCCCAGTGCCGCCCTGAGCGCCGCACCCGCTGCGACATCCGCCACCACGGCATAACGTGGCCGGTGCTCGCGACACTGGGCCGCCAGACAGTCGACACTGCGGTTGGCAGTCAGGGCGAAGACGCGGTAGCGATCAGGGTGCCGGGCGATCACGTCCAGGGTGCTCTTGCCGATGGAGCCGGTGGCACCGAGCACGGTGATGAGGCGGGGTTCGGTCAAGGGCAATCCTCCCGGGGCGGATGACCGGATCCGTGATCCGGGGCGGGGCTCAAGGTGGTGACACGACGGGGACGAGGACGCAGAAGGCCGGCGCGGCAGCGATGAGGCTGTCCAGCCTGTCGAGTGCTCCACCGTGTCCTGGCAGCAGCACGCCGCTGTCCTTGCGCCCGGCGACGCGCTTCACGAGGCTTTCATAGAGATCACCCACCAGCGCGAACAGCACCACCGGCAGCAACGATATCAGGAAGGTCGTGGCCCCCGACACCGGCACTCCAAGCGCGCTGGCCATGGCCAGCGCTGCGGGCGGTGCCAGAAGACAAGCGGCGAGCGTGCCTTCACGGGTTTTCCCCGGACTCACCAGCGGGGCCAGACGCTGGCGACCGAAATGCTTGCCGACCAGGTAGGCAACCGAGTCGGCCGTCCACACCAGCGTGAAGAGGGTGAGACAGGCGCCGCCCCCACCCTGGGCGTGCAGCGTGACGAGTGACGCGGCGGCGAGCGGCAGGGCGGCTGCGGCAAAGAGCAGACGCGCCGACCTGGACGGTGCCGCACCACCCTGCTCGAAGCGCCAGATGGACCAGGCCGCAAGGGCCCAGAGCGGCAGTCCGAGCGCGAGCACCGCCGCCGGCAGCAGCAGCAGCAGCCCCGTCAGCAGGGCACAGGCAGCCAGATAGGCGCTGCGTTCGCGGCGCGTGCCGCCAAGCAGCCAGCCCCATTCCCAGGCGGCCAGTCCGAGTACCGAACCCCAGACGAGCGCGACCCCCCAGGTGGGCAGAAAAATGACGCCCGCCACAGACGGTGCCGCGAGGACCGCGGAGGTGGCCAGACGGATCTGCAGGGTGGAATTGGTGTCGACGGGGTTCACGGGCGCAATGGTGGCCAATCGCTGGCAGCTGTCAGGTGGGTCGTGTGTTTCCGGCGGGTCGCAACGTCATTCCTGCACGTCACGGCGTCATTCCCGCCTCTCCCGTCAACCCCGCGCAGGCGGGGATGACGGCGTGACCCGTGGGGGATGAGGGTGTGAGTTGTGCAGAGATGACGGCGTGACCCGGGGGGATGCGGGTGTGAGTTGCGCGGAGATGATGGTGTGGCCCGTGCGGGAATGACGCATTGATGGCGACTTCTGCGCTGAGGTTCCATCGGATGCGGGAGATGAGGGCCGAAATGCGGTCAGCGCCGCCATCGGCACGCGCGGCGGATCTCTCCACACGGCCCAGGGCGCATGGCCTGACTTAGGCGCTGTTTGCGCGCACCCCAGGCGAATCCGGGTCGGTCGTGCCATCCGGCCGGGGGGCGGACTCCAGCAACATTGAACTGCCGCCCGTATTCACCTGATCGCCCGTGCGCCCAAAGCGACGCTGCCGCCGGGCGAAGCTCCCGAGCGCCTGCTGCAGGGCGGCGACCCCGAAATCCGGCCACAGGGTATCGGTGAAGTAGAGCTCGCAGTAGGCCAGTTGCCAGAGCAGGAAATTACTGATCCGCTGCTCCCCACCAGTGCGGATGAAGAGGTCGGGCTCCGGCAAATCGGCAAGACTGAGCGCTGACCCCAGCAGCGCCTCGTCGATGGCATCGGGGGCGAGTTCGCCGCGGGCCACGCGCCGGGCGAGTTCACGTGCCGCCTCGGCGATGTCCCAGCGCCCGCCGTAGTTGGCCGCCACCACGAGTTCGAGGCCGGTATTGCCGCGGGTCAGCTCCTCGGCATCGGCGATCGCCCGCTGCAGGCGGGCCGGGAAGGCCGCGCGGCCGCCGATGACGCGCAGACGGACGTTGGCGCCGTGCAAACGCCTGGCCTCACGCGCCAGCGCGCTCGTGAACAGGCGCATGAGCAGCGTCACCTCGATGCGCGGGCGACGCCAGTTCTCGCTGCTGAAGGCAAATAGGGTGAGCACGCCCACATTCAGGGCTGAGCAGGCACGTACCACTTCGCGCACCGCCTCCACCCCAGCCCGGTGGCCGGCAAAGCGTGGCAGGCTGCGGCGCTCGGCCCAGCGTCCGTTGCCGTCCATGATGATGGCGATGTGCCGGGGAATGCTCTGGGCAGGGTCGTTCATCGCTGGCTGCTGGCCCCTTGAATGCGATCATGCCGTGCGGTGTGCGCAACGCACAGCACACCCGGTCTCTGGTCCGGTGCACGGCAGCGGGCGCGGGGGCCAGACCGACAATGCCTGACTAGGCTACGCCGGAAACCCGGCCAGCGCCACGCCAGCGGCCCGAGGCGGCCGTGCGCCCTTCCCGAATGCAGGATGGAGGGCATGGCGACTCCGCTCAGACCTCCAGCAACTCCTTTTCCTTGCGCTCGACCACCTGATCGACCTGCTTGATGTAGGCATCCGTGAGCTTCTGGATCCGCTCCTCGGCGCGCCGCTCATCGTCTTCGGAGATGAGCTTCTTCTTGATGGCGTCCTTGAAGGACTGGTTGGCGTCCCGCCGCACGTTGCGCACGGCCACCCGCGAGTCCTCCGCGTGGCTGCGGCACAGTTTGGCGAGTTCGCGTCGCCGCTCCTCGGTCAGCGGCGGCAGGGCCACGCGCAACCCGTCGCCGGCGCTCACCGGATTCAGGCCCAGGTTGGCGTTCCGGATGGCCTTGTCGCAGACGGTCAGCATCGGCTTCTCGAACGGCACCACCATGAGGGTGCGGGAATCGCTCACGTTCACACGCGCCACCTGGGAGAGTGGCGTCTCGGTGCCGTAGTAGTCCACCGACACCTGATCGAGCAGACTTGGGTGGGCGCGTCCGGTGCGGATCTTGGTGAGTTCGTTGCTGAGGGCCTCGATGGCCTTGCCCATGCGCTTTTCGGCGTCACTGATGGTCGTGTCGATGTTCACTGTCGGCTCCTGCAATGAATGTGCACGGATGGGGGCAACGGCTGGCACAGGTCGCACCTGACCTGACCTGACCACTGTCGGGCGTTCAGTCAGCGGTCACGAGCGTGCCTTCGGCCTCACCGCGGACAGCACGCAGCAGGGCATCCGGGCGACCCATATCCACCACACGCAGTGGCATGCCGTTGTCGCGGCACAGGACCACCGCCGTGGCGTCCATGACCGCGA
>DBNU01000067.1 GCA_002299125.1 Proteobacteria bacterium UBA664 | reverse complement strand
AGGCTAAGATGAAGGCATCCTGCGCGATGTCGCTGGCATCGGCCGTCTCGCGCACGAAGCGGGACACCAGCTTGACGATGCGTCCCTGGTACTTGGTGACGAGGAGATTGAAGGCTTGCTTGTCGCCACGCTGGACTCGCTCGACGATGTCCTGATCTGATCCGCTATCGCCCATCCGGGCCCTCTCTGGTAGACCGGTACCTGCCGAGGACGTGCGACCGCCCGGTCTGCGCCACAGACCGGTTCGACCGCCCGAAGTTTCGAGCTTGCAGGCTCCGTCGGTTACGAAGACCTGCCCGCTACGGGCCTGAACCGCCCGGAAACTCCGAACGGCACACCTCGACGCCTGTGGTAACTTGATGAGCCGGGGTCGAGCGCATGCGCGCCACCCAGTTGATTCCCCGCAGATTACCACAGAGCCAATGACTGCCCTCCTCGATTTTGACGTCCTCATAGTGGGCTCAGGGGCCGCCGGCTTATCCCTCGCCCTGCAACTGGCCGGACGCGCTCGGGTCGCCGTGCTGTCCAAGGGGCCGCTGCAGGAGGGCGCCACCCTGTATGCACAAGGCGGGGTGTCTGCCGTACTCGATGCCACCGACAGCCTGGAGTTGCACATCGCCGACACCATGCGCGCCGGGGCCGGACTCTGCGCCCCGGAAGTCGTGCGTCATTTCGTCCAGCAGGGCCGTTCGAGCATCACCTGGCTCATGGAGCAGGGGGTGCCTTTCACCACGCGCACCAGCCCCGATGGCAAGCAGAGCCTGCACCTGACTCTGGAGGGCGGGCACAGCCATCGTCGGGTGGCCCATGCCGCCGATGCCACGGGTCGCGCCATCGAACAGTCCCTGGAGGCGCGCATCCGCGCACATCCAGAGGTCGCACTGTTCGAGCACCACACGGCCGTCGATCTCATCACCGCAAGCAAACTTGGACTGTCCAGCCAACGCTGCCTCGGGGCCTACGTCTACGATCAGCTACAGCACAAAGTGCTCACCTTTGCGGCGCGTGCGGTGGTGCTCGCAACGGGTGGCGCCGGCAAGGCCTATCTGTACACCTCGAATCCGGATGTCGCCACGGGCGATGGCATCGCCATGGCCTGGCGCGCCGGCGTACCGGTGGCGAACATGGAATTCATGCAGTTCCATCCGACCTGCCTCTACCACCCCAAGGCAAAGAGCTTTCTCATCAGCGAGGCCGTGCGGGGTGAGGGGGGGCGCCTGTTGCTGCCGGATGGCACGCCCTTCATGCAGCGCTTCGATCCGCGCGCCGAGCTTGCACCACGCGACATCGTCGCCCGGGCCATCGACCACGAGATGAAGCGGCTGGGACTGGATTACGTCCTCCTCGACATCACCCATCGCTCTGCGGAGTTCATCCACGAACACTTCCCCACCATCCACGCCCGTTGCCTCGCTCTCGGCATCGACATGACCCGCGAGCCCATCCCGGTCGTGCCGGCAGCGCACTACACCTGTGGCGGCGTGGTGACCGACGTCGCCGGTCGTACCACCTTGCCGGGCCTCTATGCCATTGGCGAGACCGCCTGCACCGGCTTGCACGGCGCGAACCGTATGGCCAGCAACTCGTTGCTCGAGTGTGTGGTCATGGCGGCCGGCGCGGGCAGGGCCATCGAGCTCACGCTCCCCGAAAGCGCGCCACCACCACCATTGCCCACCTGGGACGAATCCCAGGTGGTCGACTCCGACGAGGACGTGGTGGTCACCCACAACTGGCAGGAGTTGCGGCGTTTCATGTGGGACTACGTGGGTATCGTGCGCACGACCAAGCGCCTCGAGCGGGCCGCCAACCGCGTGGCCCTGCTCAAGCAGGAGATCCACGACTACTACGGCAACTACCGCGTCACCGCCGACCTCCTCGAACTGCGCAATCTCGTCCAGTTGGCAGAGCTCATCGTCGCCAGCGCCCGTAGCCGCAAGGAGAGCCGCGGATTGCATCACATGCTCGATTTTCCTGAGACCGATCCAGCCGAGGCCCATGACACCGTGCTGGTGCCGCCGGATACTGTCGATGATCACACCGCTACGGCCGCCTGATGGACGCAACGCCAGTCATTCCCCCTGAGGGCTTCAATTCACGCGGTCTCGATTTCTCGGGGCAGCGCTGGCTCATCACGGGTGCCAGCAACGGCATCGGCGCGGCGCTGGCGCGGGCTGCCGGTGCTCTGGGCGCAACGCTGGTGTTGAGTGGCCGGCATCTGCCGCGGCTGGAGGCCGTTCACGACGACATCCGGCGCTCCGGTGGTCCTGCACCCAGCATCTGCCCCTTCGACCTGGAAAAGGCCACCGTGGACGACTTCGAAGCGCTGGCCACTGCCGTTGCTGCGGAGGGCGAGACGCTGGATGCGCTGGTGCACGTTGCCGCCAGCCTCGGTCAACTCGGGGTGATCGATCGCTACGACCCCCTGCTGTGGGCGCGGGTGCACCAAGTGAATCTGCACGCCCCCTTCCTGTTGACGCGCGCCCTGCTGCCGCTCCTGCGCGCTGCCCCGGCAGCCCGGATCATCTTCACCAGTTGTGGCGTAGCCCGCGAACCCAGGGGTTACTGGGGTGCCTATGCCAGCAGCAAGGCCGCCATCGATGCCCTTGCGGGCACCCTGGCGGCAGAGCTCGGGCACGGATCCCCGATCCGTTGTCACGCGCTGGATCCGGCGCCGCGACCGACCGCCCTGCGTCGCCAGGCCTACCCCGGCGAATCGCCGCAAGACCTTGGCCCGACGAGTGAAGCGGTCGAGGCCTATCTGTGGCTGCTCGGCACTGCAGTGCCTGCTGACCCACTCGTGCGGCAACGGGCTGCCACCAGCGGCAAGCTTTGACCCCGGGGGTGGCCTCGGGATGGGTTGGATATTCTGCCGAGGAAACACCGATCCGCTGAAGAACCCGGGCAGAGAGGGGACCGGACCGCATCCCTGCAAGTGGCGGGTTGCGCAGGCAGGCCTGCCTTGGTCGCTGCCCCTGTGGCATGCTTCGATGCGCAGTGCCTGAGGCGCGCGGCGCGGTGACGCATCGGCCTGTCGGTCGCCACCACACGCAGGTGGTACGGAATTCGCTTGCTGGTGCATCGAGACCCGTTCCGGTGACCCATCGATGAGACTCGCGTATACGGCCGTGGACCCACGCAGCACCGAAAGCAGCAGGTCGTCGCAGCGCGTGCGCATCGAGCCACGCTCCCTGTCCGAGATCGGGCCGGGCGAGATGACCGGCGCAGTCCTGCAGCTTGCGAGCGATCTGCAGCGCACGCTCGATACCGATGCCCTGATCGCCGGGCTGCACGAAGCATTGCGACCGCGTCTGGCGCATCAGGGTCTGGTCTACGAGCACCCACGCGAGCAGATCCGCTCGAGCCACGGGACGCCCGCGGCGAACCAGGTGAGCTACGAAATCGTCCTGCTCGGCGAGGCCCTGGGCGCGCTGACCCTCATGCGGCACCTCCCCTTCAGCGAGGAAGAGCTCTCCCGTCTGGAAGCCCTGCTCTGCGCGCTCGTGTATCCCTTGCGCAATGCCCTGCTCTACCGGCGCGCCCTCGAGACGGCCTACAAGGATCCGGTGACCGGCGTCAACAACCGCCTGGCCTTCGATCAGGCGCTGGCGCGCGAGACGGAGCTGAGCCAGCGGCACGCCACGCCCATGTCACTGCTGCTGCTCGACATCGACCACTTCAAGCAGGTCAACGACCGCTACGGTCATGTCTTCGGTGATTGCGTCCTGCGCGCCGTGGCGGATGTGGTGCTCGGCTGCACACGCGGCTCTGATATCGTCTTTCGCTACGGCGGCGAGGAGTTTGCGCTGTTGCTGTCGAACACGGATCTCGCGGGCGCCCGCTGTCTGGCGCTGCGCATCTGCGAAGCAGTGCGCACGACGAACTTCCTGCACGAGGGCGTGGAGGTGAAACTCACGGTGAGTCTTGGCGTTGCCGAGCGCCGCCCGGGAGAGGCCGGGGTGGCGCTCGTGCAGCGCGTCGACGCCGCCCTCTACCGGGCGAAGGCCGGTGGAAGGGACCGCGTGGTCGAGGACTAGACCGCCGCCGGGGCAGGCGACCGTTCCCCGGTCAGCAGCCGCTCCAGACCCGCCTCGTCCAGCACCGGCACACCGAGGGCCTCTGCCTTGTCGCGCTTCGACCCCGGTGATGCGCCAGCAATGAGATAGCTGGTGTGGCGACTCACGCCCTCTCCCACCCGCGCTCCCAGTGATTGCAGGCGTGCGCGCAGCGTCTCGCGGCTGCCCAGTGCGAAGGTCCCGGTCAGGACCAGCGTGAGACCGACCAGCGGGCCTTCACCGCCGGGGGCTGTCGCCACTGTCTCCCACTGCACACCCTGCGCACGCAACCGCTCGATGAGGGCGCGATGCGCCGGCTCCTGGAAGTGCTCGACGATGCGCGCCGCCACCACCGGGCCGATGTCGGGGATCTGCTCGAGGTCTGTGGTTTCGGCCCGCATGAGCGGTTCGATGTCGCCGAAGACCTCGGCCAACAGGGCCGCCGTTGCCTCACCGACCTCGCGGATACCAAGGGCATGAATGAAGCGGGCAAGGGTGGTGCGACGGGCGGCCGCGAGGTTTCCCTGCAGGCGATCCGCGAGACGCTCGCCTACCCGATCCATCGCGAGCAGATCGGCGCGGGTCAGGCTGAACAGATCGGCGGCATCCTGCACCCGCCCGCTCTGCAGAAGCTGCTGCAACAGCTTCTCGCCAAAGCCGTCGATGTCCATGGCCCGGCGTGACACGAAGTGCAGCAGACCCTCGAGCCGCTGGGCCGGGCAGACGGGGCCGGCGGGACAGCGCAACACCACCTCATCCGCTGCGCGTGCGACCGGTGTGCCGCAGGCAGGGCAATGCGTGGGCAGTGGCCAGGGCGATGCGTCGGGCGGTCGCCGTTCGACGAGCACCCGCACGACTTCGGGAATGACATCCCCGGCGCGACGTACCACCACCGTGTCGCCCACCCGGAGATCGAGCCGCATGATCTCGTCGGCGTTGTGCAGCGTGGCGTTCGTGACCGTGGCACCACCGACGAACACGGGTTCGAGGCGGGCGGCCGGCGTGAGGGCCCCGGTGCGACCGACATTCACACCGATGCCGAGCACCCGCGTGGTCGCCTCCTCCGGTGGAAACTTGCGCGCGACGGCCCAGCGCGGCGCGCGGGAAACGAAGCCGAGTTCCTGCTGCAAGTCGAAATGATCGACCTTGAAGACACAGCCATCGATGGGAATGTCGAGTGACCCGCGCAGGGCCTCGATGCGCGCGAAGTAGGCCCGTGCCCCGGCAAGACCTGACACGCAGGCACGGAGCGGGCTGACCGGCAATCCCAAAGCGGCCAGTGCGTCGAGCAGTTCGGATTGACGCCCCGCCAGTGCGGCGACCGCCGTCCCCACCGCCCCGTAGGCCAGAAACTCGAGCGGACGGCCGGCACTCACCTCGGGATCGAGCGTCCGCACACTGCCGGCCGCCGCGTTGCGCGGATTCACGAAGCACTTCTCACCCGCCTCGGCCTGACGGCGATTCAGCTCCGCGAAACCGGACCAGGTCATGAAGACCTCGCCACGCACCTCGATCTCTCCGGGGGCAGCCGCGCCCAGAACGCGCGGTATGCAGGCCAGACGGGAACAGTTCAGCGTGACGTCCTCGCCGCGGGTACCGTCACCGCGCGTGGCCGCGCGCAGCAACCGCCCATCGCGGTAGAGCAGGCTCAGCGCCAGCCCATCGAGCTTGGGTTCGGCGCAGTAATCGACGACCCCGGTGTGGCCCAGACCGGTGTGCCCGAGCCCCGTCTGCACCCGCCGGTCGAAGTCGGCCAGGGCCGCATCGTCCATGGCGTTGTCGAGCGACAGCATGGGCGCGGCGTGCACCACCACGGCAAAGCGTGATGAGGGCGGCGCGCCGACCGCATCTGCCGGCGACGCTGGCGATGCCAGGTTCGGCTGCACGGCCTCGAGCGCGCGCAACTCCGCCACAAGGGCGTCGAACTCGGAATCAGGGATCTCCGGGGCGTCCTCGGCGTGGTAGAGCCGGTTGTGTCGGGCCACTTCGGCGCGCAGCCACGCCAAGTGCTCGAGCCCTCCAGCGTTGGCCTCACCGCCGGGGCCGTCCTGCCCGGATCCACCCCCGCCCGGAGCCACCTCAGCCGCCCTGCGCGCGGTAGGGGGCTGCGCGCCCTCGCATTTCGAGCAGATCCTCTTGCCGCAAGGGCTGCCGGCGGGCGTTCAGCAGGAGACCATCGAGATGGGCGGCGATGGACTGGGCGCTCGCCAGCATGAGTTCCAGGGCCACGCGACCGTCCAGCGGACCGGGCAACTGCATGAACAGCGATAGACCACGGGTCTCGAAGTCGTCCATCGCGTCCGCATCGAAGGTCCCTGGTTCGAACATGTTGGCCAGGCTGAACACCGACTGTTCGCGGGTGGAACCGCCCACCCCGTGGTGATGGTAGATGTCCATGTCGCCGTGCTGGAGCTTCGCCTCCCGCAAGGCGCGTTCGATGGCTGCGCCGAAGAACACCTGCCCCTCACGGGCCATGATGTTGAGCGCCAGGATGGTGGGCTCGACCGGGGCCGGCGGGAGATCGGGCTCATCCAGCGCCAGGGTGGTCTGGCCATGGCGCTCGGCGCGCCCATCCCGTCGCGCGGGACGTGGCGCACGCGGGCGCGCGGTTGCGCGCTTCTCCCCGCGCTTCTCCGCCCGGTCCAGCGTGAGCGAGGTGAGATCCGCCAGGGCTGCCTCCTCTTCACGCTCGGTGACACGGGCACCCGGCAGGGGTGGCAGATCATCGAGCGGCGGTTCCTGGAAAATGCGTTCGACGATGCGCTGGTCCCGTCGCCGCTGGCGGTACTGACCCCAGAGGTAGACCCCGGCCACGAGCAGGGTGCCAGCGATGAGCAGGGCCCAGGCGAGCGGATTCATGCGCTTGCCGCCATCGCCACCGCCTGCTCCACATTGACCGCCACGAGTCGCGACA